>JAHAEW010000053.1 GCA_018374635.1 Clostridiales bacterium | reverse complement strand
CAACTGGTCCATGCACATCCGCCCCACCATAGGACAACGCCGGCCCTGAATCAGCACCTGGCCGCCCCGCTGAGGCAGATCCCGGGGCAGACCGTCCGCATAGCCGATGGTGACCACTGCCAGCTGGGTTTCCCGCTCCGCACGAAAGGCCCGCCCGTACCCGGCGCTCTCCCCAGCGCTCAAGGTGCGGACACTGGCCACTCTGGCCCGCAGGGACAGGACCGGCCGCAGGTCAAGATTTCGCTGGACAGGCGCATCATCGCTTCGCACGCCGTAGAGGGCGATCCCCGCCCGGACATAGGCACAGGGCTGTTTGGGCAGATTCCAAATCCCATAGCTGGCCTGGATATGGACCTTGCCGGGGTCATATCCAGCGGCCCGGAGCCAGGCCACCGTATCATAGAACAGGGTCAGCTGCTCCTGGGTATAGGCAACATCTCCGGCTTCCAGGCTGTTCGAGACACACAGATGGGAAAAGACACCGTCCACCACCAGGTTTGGAAGCCGGAACATCTCCCGGATCTCCTCCCGGTGTTCCGCCGGGATGCCCAGCCGGTGCATCCCGGTATCCAGGGCCAGATGGACATGGACCCTCCGTCCCTGCGCCGCCAGGGCCCGTCCGTGGTCAATATCCGCCACCGTCTGGGTCAGATGCCATCGCGTCAGCAGCGAGGCTTCCTCCGGGGCGGTATAGCCTAAAATCAGGATCATTCCCCGGACACCTGCCTTTCGCAGAGCGATCCCCTCGGCCAGACAGGCCACCGCAAAGGCCCGGACCCCCGTCTTTTGTAAAGCGCGGGCCGTCACTGCCCCGCCGTGGCCGTAGGCCTCCGCCTTCACCACCGCCATCAGCTCCGTCCCGGGAGCCAATGTGTTTCGAAGCACCTGGGCGTTGTGCCCAAGGGCCGCCAGATCCACCTCCCGCCAGGCCCGGGCGATGGGGCTGGGCTTCTTCCGCTCCCTCAGCAGGCAAGGGGCGGAGAGCAGCGCGCTGAGGGCCAGCACCGCAATCAAATGGAGAACACTGTTTTCAATGAGCATTTCTCCCAATCCCAGCACCTTTGCCGCTCCCCGGACCAGTACGATGCAGAGGGGGTGGATCACATACAGGACTGCGGAAAAGGCCCGGGCGTTCCTGCACTCGCCCCTGTTTCCTCCCAGCAGCAGAGAAAAAAGGAACACCATGCACAGGGGAAGCAGGAGGTACATACTGTCATGGCGCTGGACGCCCAGGCTGTGGAGCCACAGCCCCTCGGCGCTCATGGCCGTCAGGGAGAAAAGCAGCCCCACCAGCGATATTCTCCGGCTCCACCGTTTTCCGGCGGCCCCCAGCAGGAGGAACAGCGGCGCAAAGAACAGGCCGTTGCGGGTATAGCCGCACAGCGTAAAAATACCGTTGTAAACGGCCCGAAGCGGCGGGATCTGGGAAACCAGTCCATAGTAGCTGTCCCCGCCCAGACCGATGAGATAGAGCAGCGCCGCCGCTGGCAGAGCCGCCCGCAGGCCGAACCGGCTGAGCCGCCGGGCGATGAGGATGCCCAGAATGGTCGCCGGGAAATACCACAGGTGGTAGAAGGTGCCGTCCACCAGCAGTTTCCGCAAAACATCCGCCGGGCTGGTGAAACTGCCGGCATAGAAATTTACCGGCAGATACAGCAGAACGCAGACACCGTAGAGCAGGCAGAGCTTTTTCAGCTGCCGCCCCGCACCAGCCCAGTGATTCCGGGCCAGAAAGTACCCGGTGGTCATGAAGAAAAAAGGGACCGCCGCTCGTGCCAGTACCCGGGTGAGCCAAAAATCAGCCATGGCAGACACATCCGCCAGGGGTGAGGTATGGTTCATCACCACCAGCAGGACCGCCGCCAGACGAAAGAGATCCAACGCCGGGAATGTTCTCTCAGCCGTTCTCATGGGTATCCCCCCACCATGTCAGGATAAATCCGTCCACATTGTCGCCGGATATCTGGCAGCAGCCCTCCGGCAGCTCCACCTCTGTAACAGTTTCAGAGGCAGACACATAGAACACCTGAGCCATGCGGCCGTTTTCCATGGCAACGCTCCGGGGACCCTGCCGCAAAAAGTCCCGGTACTCCTCCAGACACAGCCCGTTGGCCTCCATCAGCTGGGCGTGGGGCGCCCCCACATAGCGGAAGTGCCACGGTTCAGCCGAGATCCCGGTGACCTCCTCCTTGCCCCGCTGATACCGTTCGAGGAAGCCGTATCGGGCCGCCAGACGGCGGAACTTTCCGCAGACTCCGTCATAGGGAAAGGCGGGCCGGATGAAGTCGATGGTTCCGGCGGCCTTTCCCAAGTCGATGGCAAGGCCGGTCTGATGCTCACTGCACCCAGGAAGGGCCACATACCGGCGGGTAAAGGTCTCCCCATGCTCCGCCATGGAGTCATCCCAGATCCGCTGCTGTTCCTGCCGGCTCCGCCAGCCGGACACCGGCACGATCTCCCGCTGTCCCCCCGCCTTTTGGATGCAGGCAGACAGCAGCTGCCGCGTCCGGCCTTCCAGAAGAATATCAGGATGATGCGGGTCCACTGGCGTCAGCGCAGCCGGCTCTGTATTGCGGAGGGGATGCGCCCGGTTGACCAGGATCAAAGGCCCCCGAAAAATCTGCTCCCGGGGAATCGACACCGTTCTCATCCCGCCACCCCCAGTTCGATCAGCCGGGTCACCAGCTCCCCAAAGGAAATACCGATGCCCTGCATCATGCTGGGATAGCGGCTGTGGGCGGTGAAGCCGGGGATGGTGTTGACCTCGTTAAAGACGATCTCCCCATCCGGGGTGAGGAACAGGTCCACCCGGGCGAATACCCGGCAGTCCAGGGCCCGGTAAATAGTTTTTGCCACCGTCTGGATCTCCGTCGCCTTTTCAGCCGGGATGCGGGCGGGACAGTGGATGGCGGAGGTTTTCAGGGTGTACTTCTCCTCATAGTTGAAAAAGCCCTCCGACAGCTGGATCTCGTCCACCAGCCCCACGGTCAGTTCCTCGTTGCCCATGACCGCGCAGCCCACCTCAAAGCCGGGGATGGTCTCCTCCAGAATCACGGCGCTGTCGTGGCGGAAGGCCTCCTCCACAGCGGCGGGCAGCTCCTCCGGCCCGGCGACCTTGGTGATGCCGAAGGAGGAACCGGCCCGGACCGGCTTGACGAACACCGGGTATCCCAGTTCCTCCGCCGCCTGGGCGATCCGGCTGAAATCATCGCTGGAATGAAAGACGTGGCTCCGGGGGACCCGGACGCCGGCCAGGGCCGCCAGCTGATGGGCCCGGTCCTTGTCCATGCACAAGGCGCTGGACAACGTCCCGCAGCCGATGACCGGGACCCCGGCCAGTTCAAAGAGTCCCTGTACCGTGCCGTCCTCACCGTTCCTGCCGTGGAGGACCGGGAATACCGCGTCGAAGGAAATCCGTCGGTTGGAGCCGTCCAGCAGCAGCAAAGCATATGTGCCCCGGTCCACCAGAGGGGTGCAGGGCGTGCAGTCTGCCGCCTGCTGCCAGGTGCCGTCCTCCAATCGGGAGAGGCCGCCGGTGCAACAGAGCCACCGCCCCTCCCGGGTGATGCCCACAGCCAGAGGGATATAGCGGGCGGGGTCCATGTGGGACAGCACCGCATAGGCGGAATGGAGAGAAACTTCGTACTCCGTGGAGCAGCCGCCGAAGAGAACGAGAATGGTTTTCATGGGATCGACCTCCTGAACAAAATAAATCGCCTGGTTCTGATACGGAAATCGTACCAGAACCAGGCGTTTTATACTTGTCTATCTCCCAACGGATGCCTTGTGAGTTTTCTGCGAAATTCTTGTGATTTTCTTACGGCGCTTCTGCATGGTCTGACGGGAGGCAGATGGTGAAGGTGATCCGGTCCCCGGTGCTGTCCGCCCGAATGTTCCCGCCGTGAAGCTCCACGATCTCCTTGGCGATGGCCAGGCCAAGGCCCGCCCCTCCCGTCCGGGTGGCGCGGGAGCTGTCCAGACGGAAGAACTGTTCAAAGATCCGGTCCAATTTCTCCTGGGGGATGTTCTTTCCCGCATTGGAGAAGGTAAGCAGGATTGTACCATGCTCCTGTTTTCCTGTAATCTCCACCGTGCTGCCCGGCAGGCTATAATAGGACGCGTTGCGCAGGAGGTTATCAAAGACCCTTGCCAGCTTGTCCGGGTCGCAGGAGTAGGGCAGCTTGGGTGGCAGGTCCAGGCTGCATGTCAGCCCCGATTCTGCGAAAATAGGGCGGAATTCGCTGGCCACCTGCTCCAGCATCCGCGTCAGGTCCACACTCTGCCGCTCCAGCTCCAGGTGGGAGAGGTTGAAGCGGGTGATGTCAAAGAACTCGTTGATAAGGTCCTCCAGCCGCTCCGCTTTCTCCAGGGCGATACCAGTGTACCGGGCCCGGATCTCCGGGGAGATCTGGGGCTCATCCCGCAGGAGGGTCAGGTAGCCGATGACGCTGGTCAGGGGCGTTTTCAGGTCGTGGGCCAGATAGACGATCAAATCGTTTTTCCGCTGTTCTGCCTCCCGGGCTGCCCGGGCGTCCCGGAGAGCCTGTTCCCGGGCCAGATTCAGCTGGATGGAGATGTCCTCCAGGGAATCCGGCAGCTGGATGGGCTCCTCACTGGGGCGGGACAGCTGCTCCGCTGCGCCGGCCACCACATCCAACTGTTTGATTGGTTTGGAGATGAAATAGAAGCTGATGACTACCCATCCTGCCAGCACCGTGACGATGCAGACAAGAACGATATATTCTTTGACCCATTGAAGAAGGTCATAGATCAATGATGGCTGCCAGGTAATACTGGTGCAGATAACAACGCCCAGGAACGCTATGGCCATCACTGCGACCACCCACGCCACGAGGACCAGCAGGTAGCCGCCCCAGATGCGCAAAGATCTCCGGCGGCTACGGATATTTCCTTTCTTACTCAATGGTGTACCCCACCCCCCACACAGTCTTGATGAATTTCGGTTTCCGGCTGGGCTCGTGCATCTTCTCCCGCAGGCGGGCGATATGGCTCATGACGGTGTTGTTGCTGTCGATAAATGCTTCGCCCCAGACATGCTCAAACAGCTCCTCGCTGGACACCACGTTCCCCCGGCGCTCACAGAGATACCACAGGATGGAGAATTCCAAGGGCGTCAGGGCCAGATCCTCGCCGAACAGGACACACTTGTGGGTGGCCTTGGAGATCTGGAGTCCCCGGAAGTCGTATTCCGTGATCTCACGGGCAGTCCCCTCGCCGGGATTATACCGGGTGTAACGGCGCAGCTGGGTCTTGACCCGGGCCACCAGCTCCAGGGGATTGAAGGGCTTGGTGATGTAATCGTCCGCCCCCAGAGTCAGCCCCATGATCTTGTCCATATCCTCCACCTTTGCGGTGAGCATGATGATGGGGAACAGATGGTCCTCCCGGATGCGCTGGCAGAGGGTGAAGCCGTCCATATCCGGCAGCATCACGTCCAGCACCGCCAGATCCAGGGGGGTCGTCCGCACACAGGCCAGGGCATCGGAGGCATTATAGAATTTATGGATGGTGAAGCCCTCGTTTTTCAGATAGACCTCCACCAAATCTGCGATCGCAGTCTCGTCATCTACAATTAAAATATCTGCGCTCATTGCGAATCCCTTTCCAAAGAAATTTGTTTGCATTTTAGCATATTGCAAGAGAAAAAGGAAGAGAGCTCGAACCAGCAAGCGGTAAATTATATTAACCGAATATGATTTGCAAGAGAGGCATGATGAAAGGAGGCAGGCCAATGGCCCGCCTCCTACACGGGAACAAGTTCTATATATACTTATGCAATGGATAGGAAGTCCTTTTTTACCCAGTCATCCAGAAAAGCCAACTGCTCCTCTGTGTGGAACCAGTACTCGCCGCCCTTCATGACAGTGAGTGAGGCACCGTGTCCAGCCAAACCGCTCCACAGTTTGGCTGGACACCAGATGGTCGCCTCCTGCGTGAAGAACCTCTGTGGGGATATTCCATGCGATAGGGTGTTCCCAAGACAGATTCTCTTCGAAGTCCATGGGAATCTTGACCTTTTCCCGCAGTGTCCACTTCGATACGCCAACCCAGCCCATCATATCCATAATCAGCCGCTCCATGTCCAGTGCCGGCAACACAAACAGCGCCTTGTCCGGTGACTGCGCTCAAGATTCAGCATGGTGAAATAGGCTCCTATACTGTTGGCCAGGATAACGATGAGGCTAGGTCCGCAGAAGTTCTTGTATATCCAGTTCGTCCTCAACAATTAGAATGTGTTTCATCCATCATCACTTGTTACAAGTGTATCATGGAATTATGAATTTATTATGGAGATTCCTGAAAGATGCAGGCATTCAAAGAGATCTTCTGCCGGAAAATGCGTTTGCTGACCACTGTATATAATGCCCTGTTGACACCTCTATGTAAAAGGATGTCAACAGGGCCCATCATACAGACTGAGGCCTATTCCGCCGCCGTGTCGTGCCGCCGGAGGTGCCGGACGGCCAGAAGGGTGAACACCACCGTGTAAACAAAAGCGGAGAGCAGGAAGGCCGCAAAGTTTAACCCCATCGTCGGGTTATTGGCCCGCATCCCGATGCAGAGCAGAGAATACGGGAAGGCGTACCCGAACCCCTGGGCCGTGACCATCAGCCCCGCGATACCGCCCACCAGCCCAAAGGCTACCGGCGGAGCAAAAGCCCGGATGATGAGGCTGAAATAGAGCTGTACCGCGCACACCGACACGCCGCCCAGGGTCCCGCACAGAAGCCACTCCGGCAGCTCCGGCGGGATAGGGCCGGTAAGACCCACCAGCTTGCCGCTGAGGATAAACAGCACCCCGATCCAGGCCTGGGAGAGCAGGGAGATAACTGCGGCCCAGATCAGCTTGGCAAGGCACAGATCTCCCACCGGCACCGGCGCGGTGAGAAAACTGTTCCAGTTGTGGTCCGCGTGCTCCAGCCGCCATTGCCAGGCGCAAAACACACCCAGAAGGGCCGGCAGGAAAAACATAGAGGAGAACAGGGTGTGCTGGCTCCACAGGCTGTACCAGGCGTCGCTCAGCACCGAAAGGTTTCCCAGATAGTTGAAGGTCCCCAGGAAAGCGGGGAACAGAGGCAGCACTACAAAGGCCAGCCATACCGGCGACCGGCGAAACTTGACCAGTTCCGCTCTCAGACAACGCAGCAACATCCCTCATACCTCCTTCCGCACAAACAAGGCACAGCCCACCAACAGGAATACCGCCGCCCATAGGCACAGGAGCGCCAGGTCCATGGGCTGGGGCCACTGCCAGAAGAACTGGGTAAAGCGAGTGGCCGGGTCCCAATCCATCCGTACCAGAGAGAGCAGGCCGTAGTAGCCCCAAGGGACACAGCGGACCAGGGCAGGCGGGAACAGCATAGACATGGTCCCCACAAAGCTGCCGAAGATGCCGGCCACCAGAGCGATTGCCTGATTTTGAAAGCGCAAGGACAACCCCTGTTGCAAGGCATAGACCATCATGGACACTGCCCAGGAGATGGCCGTAAAAATAGCGAACCGCACCCAGGGGATCGCACCGTGGAAACCGGCTGTCACCCCCATAACTGCGAAGGCCCCAGTACGGACGATCAGCAGGGCGGCCAGCACCAGCGCGCCCCAGGCTAGTTTAGCCCCGTAAAGCCGTCCCGGCGTCACCATCGTCTCCAGCAGCTTGAGGGAGGCACCTTTGTGCTCCAGCTCGCAGTTTCGGCTGGTGATGGTAGCTACGCTGATGGGCAGGATGATGGCGTCGATGAGGGCCAGGTTGTAGAAGAGCAGCATCCACCCCTGGATCAGGTCCTCGGCATCCTGCCGGGTGAGATACATACCAAACCACAGCAGCTCCGCCGCCAGCACGGCGGCGCACACCAGCAGGATCTTCCGCCGCCGGCACTTGAAAAACTCCAGTTCCAGCAGTTTCACAGGCTCGCCGCCTTTCCCGTCAGCTCCAGGAAGATGTCCTCCAGACTCCTCTGCCGCTCCTCCAGCCGAATGACGCCCAAGCACTGCCCGGCCAGCAGGCAGGTGAGCTGAGCGGCGATCTCATCAGAGAGGATAGGAAGGATGAGGTGGCCATCCTCCTCCTGGCAGGGCACGGACTTCTCCTGAAGAATGGCCCGGGCCACTGCGTTGTTGGTGGTCCGCAGGGCCAGATGGTGGCGGCTGCGGCCATGGAGGGCCTCCAGCGTGTCCTGAAACACCAGTTCCCCCTCTCGGATAATGGCCACATGGTCAGCCATCTGGTCGATCTCACTCAAAAGGTGGCTGGATACCACCACTGTCATACCGAACCGCTCCGGCAGGGAGCAGATCAGCTCCCGCATCTCCTGAATGCCCGCCGGGTCCAGACCATTGGTTGGTTCGTCCAGGATCAGCAGTTTGGGATAGCCTAGCAGTGCCGCCGCCAGGCCCAGCCTCTGCTTCATACCCAGGGAGTAGTGGGCCACTTTCTTGCCCCGCTGGCCGTCCAGCCGGACAATCTGCAGTACCTCCCGAATGTTTTTCTCCGGTACGCCCCGGAGGCTCTGGACGATCCGCAGATTCTCCTCCCCAGTGAGGTGCCCGTAGTAGCTGGGGCTTTCGATCAGACTCCCCACCTGCCGGAGTACGGCAAGGCGGTTTCCACCCTCCATTTTCTTCCCCAACACCTGAATATCCCCCGCTGTGGGACGTACCAAGCCCAGGATCATTTTCAGGGTGGTGGACTTCCCCGCCCCATTGGGGCCGAGAAAGCCGTAGACGCTGCCCTCGGGTACATCCAGATCCAGATGGGTCACCCGCAGGGTATTTCCATACTGCTTGCACAGGTCGTGTGTCTCAATGATGTTCATGGCAAGACCTCCTTACACTCCCAAAGATAGCACCCCTGCCTTACGCCCCGATGAAGCCTACCTTACGTTTACCTTACTTCTCCGGCTGGGGCTGGACGGATGGACAGGATTTGCTATAATAAGGAAAAGAATGATAAAGGAGGCCGCAATATGGCCTATCGTATTTTGATCGTGGACGATGAGATCGCCCTGCAGAATATGGTGAAGGAGATCTTGATCCAGGCTGGTTATGAGACAGCGCCTGCCCTGTCCTGCGCGCAGGCGCTGGAGCAGTTCCAGGCTATCCAGCCGGACGCGGTGCTGCTGGATGTGAACCTGCCGGACGGGGATGGCTTCTCCCTGTTTGGGAAGCTCCGGGAGAGACGGGATGTGCCGGTGCTGTTCCTCTCTGCCCGGGATGAGGACGCCGACCGACTCCAGGGGCTGGGTCTGGGAGCGGATGACTATATCACCAAGCCCTT
Source organism: Clostridiales bacterium (assembly GCA_018374635.1). GTDB lineage: Bacteria > Bacillota > Clostridia > Oscillospirales > Oscillospiraceae > Pseudoflavonifractor_A. Next base: position 11,985 of record JAHAEW010000053.1, on the reverse strand, counting down.
TCTTCCCCAGGAGCTGTTGCTCCGCCTGAATGCCGTGCTCCGGCGGGTCTATCGGGAAACACCAGACACCGGCCGCTTGGGGGATGTGGAGATCGACTGGGGCAAGAGCAACCTCCGCCGCTGCGGCGTGGAGACTGCCCTCACCGCCAAGGAATTCACGCTGCTGAAAAAGCTGTGGGACGCTAGAGGGAACATCGTTACCATCGACGCCCTGTGCGCCGCCCTGTGGGATGGCCCGCTGGTGGGTTATGAGAACACCCTGATGGTCCACATCCGGCGCCTGCGGGAGAAGATCGAAGCAGACCCTTCCCACCCGCAATATCTACTGACAGTGCGGGGCCTGGGCTATCGCCTGAATCGGGAGGAGACGAAATGAGCCTGCGGAGCTTTTTCAAGGGGGCCGTACTGGTGACCGCTTCGGCGGCTCTGATCGCCTTCATCACCCTGGCAGGTATCCTGGTCTTTACCTTCTACCACTCCGATGGCGGACGAAGCTGGGATGTCTCAGTACGCAAGACCTCTGATGCCCTCGCATGGGACGGGACAGACTACACTTTCACTGGGGAGGCGCTGCTGGCGGACGGCAGCTGGGCTATGCTTCTGGACGAAAGTGGGCGGGTGATCTGGTCCCTCCACAAGCCTTCCGATGTACCGGAGCAGTATACTCTCACGGATGTGGCCTCCTTCACCCGGTGGTACTTGAATGATTACCCGGTACAGTGCTGGGTACGGGAGGATGGATTACTGGTGGTGGGTGCGCCCAAGGGGAGCATGTGGAAGCACGATATGGCTATGAACAGCTCCACCCTCACGCAGATGCCGCTATGGTTTGGCGGCATCTTCCTGTTGACCCTTGGCTGTGTGCTGCTGCTGTCCTATACTGTGGTACGCAGGTGGTTTCGGCAGGCCCAGCAGGTGCGGGACGCCGCCCGCTCTGACTGGATCAACGGCGTGTCCCACGACATCCGCACCCCGCTCTCTATGGTCATGGGCTACGCAGCCCAGATGGAGGAGGCGTCAGACCTGCCCCCAGCGCGCCGAAGGCAGGCGAGGATCATACGGACCCAAAGCCAGATGATCCGGGATCTGGTGAACGATCTGAACCTGACAATGCGGTTGGACTGCGCCATGCAGGCACTCCGGAAAGAGCCTCTCCAGATCGAAGCGTTCCTCCGCCAGACCGCCGCCGACTTCCTCAACGGCGGCATGGGAGAGGGCTCCAATTTCGAGATGGATCTGCCGGCGGAGCCCCTGCCCGTGATCGAAGCAGATCCCTTCCTGCTCCGCCGGGCACTGAACAATCTGTTGACCAACTGCGTGCGGCACAACGCCCCAGACTGTTCCATTTGCCTGGGGGCCAGGGCCGAGGGGAAAGCAGTCGTTCTCTTTGTGGAAGGCGGTGTAGGAGAGGTTGCTCCGGTAACGGCGGAGCCAACCGGCCAGCTGGAAGCGGATGGCGGTGCTACTCACGGCACGGGCCTCAAGTTAGTGTGCCAGATCGCCGCCGCCCACGACGGGACGGTGCAATTTGAGCAGGGGGACTCGCAAAATCTCTGTGTCAGCATATATCTTCCCATTCATTGAGGCGAGGCGTGCGATTTTAGTCAAAACCTCCAGCTAAGCCGGAGGCTTGAGTAGGCCCTATAAGGGCCTGATACTGGCGGGCGACTCAAGACGCACCGAATATTTTTCGCCTGCATCTCTCGCCCCACCGCCCGTAAACGGGCAAATCATCTTCTATTTGAGACTTTTGTGTTACTGTTATTGGGTAAGCTGTCAACTCGCTTCGCTCGTAGCTTTTTACTAAAGCATTCAAGGGGAGCCCACCAGCAGAGCTGGTGGTTCTTTCTACCCCAAAGGAGGCCGGCTTGGCGAAGCCGGCCTCCTTCTATCTTGCTGGTACGCCTCTCCCATTATCATAGCCTGCCAAGGCAGCGGCCGGGCACCGAGGACCAGCATCTGCACGAGCATACCTATCGACACGGAAATCTCCGTCGACGCGGTCTGTAGCACGAACTGAGTTTACTGCGCACTGATCGTGTCAACAATAGACATCTTGCGTATTCTCTTGATTGGCCCATACACGGCCAGAATTACAGAAAGTACAACAATTAGGAGAATAATACCTAATTCCACAAATGGAATTGTCCATGCCTCACCCCAATTAGAACTTATCAGCAAACTAAAGAGGAGTTTATGGCAGATCAGCCCCAGAAAAGTGCCAATGATACAGCCGGAAACAGCATAGGTGGTTACCTCCGCAATCACCATTCTGGAAAGCTGGTGGATACTTAAACCAATCGCCCGGAAAGCACCATACTGTTTTGTCCGAGCTGCTACACTCAAAGCAATGCTGTTAATCACATTGAAAATGGTAATCAAAGCAATCAAGGCCAAAAAACCATAGAGGAACAGCCATACACAGTAATAAACGTCTAATGTACTGCTGTTATCCATCCGCTTGTCAACGAAACTGAATCCTGCTCCATAGGTGCGATGGATGGCATTTACATCATCGTCCGTGACGCTGGTCGATAGCTGCATATCAATGACGGTATAGTTTTCTTCTCCGGTGATTTGCCGGAAAGTATCTTCGGAGCAAATGATGCTTGAGGAATCTCCGGCACTATTGAATGGGCTGGCGGAAAGAAGTCCAACAATCTCAATTTCGACAGGCTGACCACCAATCTCCATCGTAACCTGATCGCCTACTTGCATGGAACCTTGCGAATCGAATACGGTCAAACCAGTATTCAACTCATTTTGCACAGCTTCTAATGAACCTGATTGCAGATAGTCCGAGGCCCATTCAAATTGCTGCTGTTCATACGAGATCAAAACAACCGTTTTTTCCATTCCGTTTACCGTGGCTGGAACATCGTATGCGAACATCCGACCATAGACTGTATCTACAACAGGATTTTCTTTCAACTCGTCTATAAAATTTTTATCAACAGAGCAGGTGTTATCGGAACTAACAATGGATATATCCGGTGCCCACGGATACAGCGGCGTCAATGTGTGGTTCATAAAAGTAATCGTCACAGAAAAAGAAAGAAACAGGACGATACTAAGGCCAAAAGAGGCTACCATTAAAACATAATTCTTGCGGCTGGATTTTGCATGATGAATCCCCAGCGAGGTTTCTACCTTCAGCCATTTTGTATTTGCGGCTTTGCGGACTGGCTGCAAAGCATTGGCATTGCCGGAAACCGCCGCCAGAGGTGAAACATTTGAAGCTCTTTTTGCCGGAGACCGAGCCGCCAGGAGAACAGTAAGCAATCCGACAACAATGCCTGCCAGTATGCTCGGTATGCTGATGCTAAATGCAGGCATAGCACCGAAGTATTCCGGGCTAAGAAACCGCAGAACGAAACACAGAATCCATATCACAACCACGCCGCTTAAAACGCCTATGGGAATCGCAAATCGACACCAACCAAGAGCCTCTTTTCTTACTAAGCGCATGACCTGTTTGGGGGTTGCACCAATGCAGCGCATCAGACCGAAAAACTCTGTTCGCTGGGCAACATTACTATTCAGACTGCTTGCAATCATCATAATACCTGCAAACAGAACCAAAACGAATAAGACACCGGCGGACGCATAGACCTGCATCATAAAAGAATTGCTGCTCTGCCCAAGCAAACCAAGCAGCTTTGTGTTTTCAAAAACCTGTTCATCACTTAAATCAAATTGCGATTTCAAATCCAAAATTTCACTTTGGACATTTCCTGTGTCAGAAAACTGAATATAGAAAACCGTACTGCTGCCAAGTGACTCGCTATTTCCAATGTTTTGCGAAAGAGAACGGAATTTTTCTGTCGTGATAAATACCCCGTATGAATCGCTACTCATAAGATTGGCCGTATTTTTGACAAATCCAGATATACGAAATGTATGCTCTGTTCCGTCCGGCATATCAACAGTAATATAATCGCCAATAGATAAATGGAGCATATCTTCGGCGTTTTCCGTTACCATAGCCTCGTCATTGCTTTGCGGAAAACTGCCTGCCGCAATCATATTTGCAAAGATTTTTGTAAACAGGGTTTCATTGCCGCCGCAAATAAGCGTTTCTGTCCCATTCAAGGTGTACCCTTCGTCGCTGTTGTAGTTCAGAACATCATAGGGGGCGAGGGCTTCAACATCAGGACGTGCAGCGATAATAGCTGCATCTTCATCCGTAATATTTTGTACTCCTATATGCCAATTTCCCGTTTCTGCCTGTGTTTTGATAACTTGGCTGCGAATAAACATATCCGCCATACCGAAGATAGTGGTCATCAGAAATACTGCCAGCACAATACAGAAAATGGACATTCGGCTCTGCTTTCGATGGACTTTTGCAGAAATGGGGACAAGGTCAAGATAACGCTTCATCTGTTTTCCCTCCCAAGTCCGTGAGGACACCATCGGACACCCGGAATACCCGGTCAACAGATGTTGTCAGGTTTTTGTTGTGGGTAATCATCAGGATCGTTTGCTGATAACGGCGAGATGCTTGTGTAAGCAGCGCAATAACATCCTGACTATTCTTGCTGTCCAAATTGCCCGTAGGCTCGTCTGCAAGAATCAGATTAGGTTTGGTGATTAAAGCCCGTCCTATGGCGACACGCTGCTGCTGACCGCCGGAGAGTTGGCTGGGCAGGTGGTACCTCCGTTCCGTAAGTCCCAACAGTTCCAGCAATTCATCCACATCTGACTTCTTCGGTTTTCGGTAATCCAATAACAGAGGAAAAGCAATATTCTGCTCCACATTCAGCTCCGGCACCAGCTGAAACGATTGAAAAATAAAGCCGATATTACGGCGACGGAAAATCGTACGCTGTTCCTCTTTCATAGAAAACAAGTCTTGCCCATCCACCCAAATATGCCCGGAAGTGGGGGAATCCAATGCACCAATGCAGTTGAGCAGGGTACTCTTACCGGAGCCGGATTCCCCCACAACTGCCGCGAACTCTCCCCGCTCAAGAGAGAAGGAAACATGTTTCAGTGCCTCGACCTTAGATTCGCCAGCACCGTAGGTCTTGCACATATTTTCTACTTTCAAGATTTCCATAGGCTCAAAACCTCCTTATCCAAAAGGATAGCAGAGGAACCTTACAATCCGGTGAATTTTGGCTTACAATTTCGTAAGGAAGGAAACTGTGAAGGTTGCTCCCTCCCCTTCGACACTCTGCACCGTGATCACGCCGCCCTGCCCTTCAATGATGGACTTGGCCAGAGGAAGGCCCAAGCCGATCCCCGGCGCATCCAAGGAATGGCGGCTCCGGTAAAACCGCTTGAAGATGTGGTGGATGTCCTCTGGGGCGATGCCGCTGCCGTTGTCGGATACTTGGATCTGTAGCATGGCGGGGGTGCGGGACCAGACAATACGGATATGGCCGCCGGTCGCCGTGTGGTCCAGAGCATTCTTCACCAGATTGCCCAGAGCCTCAACCGTCCACTCCGCATCACAAGATAGATGCTCAGCGGTATCCCCCTTCAACTGTATGCCCTTGCCCTCCTGACCAGCCCTGGTCTGCAAATCCCGGACGGCGCGGTCAATCAACTCGGTGACCAGAATATCCTGACGCTCAAAGACGATGCTGCCGCTGTCCAGCCGGGTGATCTTCAGCATGGACTGGATCAGCTGCTCCATGCGCTGAAGGGATACACCCATCTTGCCAACAAACTTCTGTACTGTGTCCGGATGTTCCAGCTCACTCGCCACAATCTCCTGGTACATCATCAGGGCCGCCAGCGGCGTTTTTAACTGGTGGGAGATGTCCGAGATGGTGGACTTGAGGAACTCCTTGTTTTTATGCTCCGCCTCATTTTTGGATTGAAGCATCGTAGACAACTGCTCGATTTCGGAAAACAGCTGGAACAGATCCCCCTCCTGGTTTTGAGGCAGATGGCTGGAAAAGTCCCCATCCATGTATTGGCGGACAATCTCCGCTGCCTGCTGGTACAGGCGGCTGCGGCGGTGTAGGAAGAACAAGGTCCCGCCCAGCAGCAAAGGGACCGACACAAAAAGAATGCCTGCCGCGGCCCCGCCGGATGCCGTTCCCCCGTTCAATGCCAGGATACCGGCGGCAAGCAGAAGCACACATAGCAGCAACTGGAAGATTAGGTACCGCCTCAGCTGCCGGTCCCTTAGGAAATTCATGTCCCATCCCCCTTCCACTGGTAGCCGTAGCCCCTGACCGTCAGCAGGTACTTGGGCTGGGAGGGGTCCTTCTCCACCTTCTCCCGCAGCCGCCGCACATAGACCGACAGGGTGTTGTCGTCCACAAAGTCCCCAGCATTGTCCCACAGTTCATTGAGAATGACCTCCCGCGTCACCACCCGTCCGGCATTGCGCACCAAGAGGCAGAGCAGGCGGAATTCTGCTTGGGTCAGCTCCAGAGGGTGCCCGCACATGGCCGCCCGACCGGAGAGCAGGTCGATGGTCAGATCTCTACACTGCATTTGATTGGCTGGCTGTCCTGCGGAGATTCCCGCCCGGCGCAGTAGCGCCCGGATGCGGGAGAGCAGCTCCCCCAGCTTGAAGGGCTTGGTGATATAGTCATCCCCGCCGGAGTCCAGGCCCCGGATCACATTCACTTCCTCATCCGAGGCGGTGAGGAAGATGATCGGCACCGCGCTATCCCTTCGCCGCACCTGTTCGCACACAGAAAAGCCCGTACCGTCCGGCAGCGTCACATCCAGTAGGAGCAGGTCAAATCGCTCCGGCGTGGCCAGTCGCTCCAGCGCCTCCCCCACTGTCCGTGCCACCTCAACATCATAGCCAGCCTTCTTCAGCGAATAGCTCAGACCGTCCACAAGGCTCAAATCGTCCTCTAAAAGCAGGAGCTTATGCATAATCATCCCTCCGGCATGGTATTCTTCTGGCATTATACCACAGGGCGGGCGAGTCTGTATGGTATCTTACAGGATTGTAAGATGTAGGGCGTTCTGGCAACGAAGAAATCTTACCAGCGAAATATAAGGAAAGTATCAGGGTTTTCGCAGATCATCTGGTAAAACAGTATTTTTCCAAAAGACTGCCAGCGTGACAAAGCCGGTAGCCTGCTTTCATGTGGGAAACCCCCTCCTGTCGGGCGTCGTTCCTATGGCCTTTTTGAACAGCAGCCAGGTGCTGAGGAAATAGCAGATCAGCAGCAGTACCAGGATGCCTGTTGTCACGGCGATCTGGGCCATCAGGGTGCCAAACCCGATGTAGGCGGCGATCTCCGCGGACACGGTCTGCAGGAAGTATGCGATCACCACCGTCGAGACGAAAGCCGCCACGGCGACGGGAAGCCCGAACCACACCCCCAGCTGCTGGAGCACCAATCTCCCGATACGCCCCTCCTCCACGCCCAGCTTCCGCAGGACGGAGAAGCGGTAGCGGTACTGGCCTGCATCCAGGAGCTGCTGCAGAGACAGCACCGTGAGACAAATGACCATCAGCACCACAGCACCGTAGAGCATGGCAGCCTGCAGGACGAAGTTCCCGGCCTTGGTGCTGTTGATCTGCAGGGTGCTCAGTCGGATCGAGTAGGATACACCGGTGTCAGCCAATTCTGGGTGCTGATCTGTAAAGACCTGTTCCAGTTCCCGAGCGTCGTCGTATGAGATGGCTTCCTTTGTAGTGATGTAACGGTTGCGTATGACCGGGAGCAGCTGTTCACACACCCAATCCGGAAAGATGTAGAGGACGTCTGTGTAGGAATTATAGGCTGTCTCCCCAATGGAGTCTTCATAATAGGGCTGTGCCGAGAGAGTCAGCGTACCGGCATCAGTTTGTACCTGCGGGTGCTCTCGCAGAAAGATGTCCCGATCTTCCTCTGTGGCGATAGCCTTCCACTGGGTCGCAAATTCGTCATCCGCCAAGGAGATAGGCTCGCACCCAAGCATCTCCCGGATGGTGTTGTAGTCGCTCAGGGCAATGGCAATAACAGGAAACTCGTATTTCACCCGGCTGTGAAAGTCCACCCGCTCTGGCAGGTACAGGCTGAAGGTGCAGTCACGGGACACCGGGATGCGGTGCTCGGCAAGGTACGCCGTTACCTCATCATAACTGTCTTGGGGCAGATTTTCCTCCTCATACACATCATTGTACCGGGAGAAGATCTGCACATCGTACATAGAGCGTGTGTCCAGATACCCGGAGGCCCATCCCACCAGGACCGGAGCAGCGATGAACAAGAAGATGGCCAGCACCAGGGTCACACAGGTCAGCGACATAGTCTTGCTGGTGGTACTCAGCTTGGAGGTGATCTGGCCGAAGAAGAACAGATTTTCACCCTTATAGCGGTGCTCCGGCGCCCCCTCCTTCCACGCAACAAGAACGCTGCTGGCGAGATAGAGCAGGGCACAGATCATGAAAATGAGATCCACTAAAACGAAGAGCAGATATTGATTGACGGCCCCGCCTCCCAGTGCCAGAAGATACCGGCTGTTCAATGCCGGCACGCTGGCTGCTGCAATGGTATTCAGCAGGGCGCAGAGCAAAAGTCCGAGGAGGAGCGTCGAGGGTCCGCCCCGTCTCCGCCGAAGCACCCAGAGGACAGGCCACAGCAGGCTTAGGACCGGGAACAGGATATTTCCCCAGAACATAAGCTGGACAGGTAGCGCAAAGCGACTGTCCCAGTAAAATATGACCTTTTGTACCCCGGTCACACACATCCAAAGCGAAAACACTTCAAAAAGGACCGTCAACACCCAGATCCAGCGGCTTTTGCGGAGTTCCGGTCCATTCTCCCGGTCTGCGGTGAGCATGTCGATGATTTTCATTTTCCGAATGGCCCTGGTGTTGGAGAGACCTACTACCAGGAAACTGAGCATGAAGAATGCTGCCGTCAGCGCCACGGTATCTGGAAACAGCATCCAAGTGATCTCATATTGCTTTCCATAGGAGGTCAGCAGCAGCGCCGTGATGAACTGGGAACAGAACACCCCCAAGAAGATCCCGGCGGCAATGGATACCAGCCCCATGAGGAAAGTCTCAGCAAAGAAGAGCTGTCCGATGGTCCGCTGCTCCATGCCCATAACGGACTGGATGGCAAATTCCCTCTGTTTCCGCCGGAGCATGTAGTGGTTGACGAAGCGGATCAGGAACAGAAGCAGCAGGGTGACAGCGCAGATGGCCAGCTTCATACCGTCACTGAGCATGGTGAAATCATACTCCGCCCCAATATCCGGCTCATAGTAGCTGCTTGAGATGGAGAGGAAGGAATAAAACAGGGTGACACAGATGGTCATGGTCAGGATGTAAACCAAGTAATCCCGGAGCGACCGACGGGCATTTCGGAGAATGAGCTTAGCATACATGGCTTTCCCCTCCTCCCAACAGGGTCAAGACGTGCAGGAGCTTCTCAAAGAACGCGCTTCTGCTGTCACTACCTCGACACAGCTCTGTGAAAATTTTGCCGTCCTGCAGGAACAGAATCCGGCCAGCGTAGCTGGCGGTGAAAGCGTCGTGGGTCACCATGAGGATCGTGGCGCCTAACTGCTCATTGATGCTCTGGATGGTGGAGAGAAGCATCTGCGCCGAATGGCTGTCCAGCGCTCCGGTGGGCTCGTCGGCCAGCAGCAGCTTGGGATGGTTGATGATGGCCCGGGCGCAGGCGCATCGCTGCTTCTGCCCACCGGACACCTGGTAGGGGTATTTATCCAAAATGTCCGTAATATTCAGCTTTTCGGCCATCTCCCGGATACGGGGCTCCACCTCACCTGCGGGTGCCCTGTTGATGGCAAGGGCCAGCGCAATATTTTCAGAGATGGTCAGGGTATCCAGCAGATTAAAATCCTGAAAGACGAAGCCCAGATTTTCCCGGCGGAACCGGGCCAGGGATTTTGGCCGCAGCTCCGTCACATCCGTTCCCTCCAGATAGATGTGGCCGGCGCTGACGTCATCAATGGTGGAAATGCAGTTGAGCAGGGTAGTCTTGCCGGAGCCGGAAGCCCCCATGATCCCCAAAAACTCCCCTTCCGCCACGGAAAAGCTGATGTCCTGAATGGCCTTTGTGAGATTTCCCCCGTTGCCATAGTATTTCTGGATGTGATCTAATTTCAAGATAGGCTCCATGTGTTCTGCCTCCCAATGTTCGGTTCTTACCCCCTATTCTACCTGCCATGCGGCCGCTTTTGTATCAACTTTTCTTTCGAAGTTCTTACAAAAATGTAAGAAGTGCAGAGCCGGTCAGCCCTGCACTCCTGTAATAAAGTCGTTGATATGGAAGGAAAGGGTGATCGTGGTCCCTCTGCCGGTTGAGGATGCCGCCAGGCCGATCCCCAGCTTGTCGCACAGGCGCTTGCAGAGATACAGACCGATCCCGGTGGAACTGTGGATGGTCCGCCCGTTCTGGCCGGTAAAGCCCTTCTCGAAGATCCTCGGCAGGTCGCTCTCCGGGATGCCGATCCCATTGTCCGCAATGGACAGGAGTACCCGATCATCCGCCCGCTCCGCAGAGATATGCAGGGCGGGCTGCTGCGGGGCACGGTACTTGACCGCGTTGCTGACGATCTGATCAAGGATAAAGCGCACCCATTTGTCGTCCGCATAAACGACCTGCTCCAGACCATCCACCGTAATGGCCATATCGCACTGCCGCAGGAGATACTTATTGTCAGCGATGGCCCCATGTACCACATCCGCCAGGTTCATTTCCCGGATGGAGTAGTCCTTCTCTGTGTGCTCGCTGCGGGCGTAGTAGAGGGCCTGCTCCGCACAGCGGTTGATGTTCTCCAGCTCCGCCAGCACCTCCCGGGAAAAGGGGGAGCGGTTGTTTTCACACAGCAGCTTCAGCGCGGTGATGGGCGTCTTGACCTCATGGACCCATTGCTCGATATAAGCCCGATATTCGCCCCGCTCCCGCTCCACCTGGCCGATCCGCTCCAGCATGGACTTCTCAGCCATCTTCAGGAGCTGATAGAATACCTGCTCCTCCGCCCGGTCCGGCACCGGCATGACCTCGGAGATCAGATACCGATCCTCCAGCTGCCCGGCCATCTCCAGCAGCTTATCCAGCCGCTTCTTCCGGGAGATATAACAGGCGGCAAGGTACAGGGTCAGGACAAGTATCCAGACGCCCAGGATGAGCAGGACCGTTTGAATATCGTTCCCCGCCGCCAGCAGGAACAGGGCCAGAGCCAAAGTCCCCAACAGGTTCAGAAGGATAATGGGCACCTGATTTTTAAGATACAATTTCCCGCTCATATCGTGTACCCCTGCCGGTGCTTGGTTTTGATGAAGTCCGTCAGGCCAATGCCGGCCAGCTTCTCCCGGATGCGGGTGATGTTGACGCTCAGTGCGTTGTCATCCACATAGAGCTGGTTATCCCATAGGAAGTCCACAATGTCGCTGCGGGAACAGATCTTCCCTGCGTGCTTGAAGAGGTAGTAGAGGACCTTGACCTCGTTCTTGGTCAATCCCACTTCCTCCCCGTCATATGCGATGGTGCTGCTCTCCAGGTGCAGCTCGGCACCATTCCAGGTGAGGACTTCGGCGGCTTGGGAGGAGGCTCCTGCCTTTCGCAGCAGGGAGGCGATCTTGGCCAGCAGAATCGCCGGATTGTACGGCTTTGTAAGGAAGGCGTCCCCGCCCAGCATGATACTGTTGAGCTCATCCATGTCCGTGTTGCTGCTGGTCACAAAGATGATCGGCAGATCGGAGAAGGCCCGGATCTGGGTGCAAATCTCAAAGCCGCTGCTCCCCGGAAGTTTGATGTCCAAAAGGACAAGATGAGGTGCAAACGCCCTGAAGTGCTCCACAGGATTTGTAAAGTCGGTGACCGCCTCCACCTCATACCCGTTTCCGGTCAGGAGGTTTTTAAGCTGTATTTGAATCATGGGGTCATCCTCGATGATCAAGATTTTTTCTTTCATAAAGGCACCTCCTGGAATTGTCATTATCAGCCATGAGCAAAACTCGAAAAACATAGTAGTATCAATGGATTCCGGGCATGGCTGAAAACCGGAATCACTCCAAAAGATATAGAAAGCGGCCAGCGC
>JAHAEW010000052.1 GCA_018374635.1 Clostridiales bacterium | reverse complement strand
AACGGCTGAAATCTGCTTCCGGGAGTGTATTGCCGCCCTTGCTTGATGCCCTAAAAATAAATTTTTATATTTTTTTCGCATTTACTATTGACATTTCCGCCCGTTATGTCAACAAAAAAGGAATGGAGCAAACTCCATTCCTCTCTTTGTTATTCCCGGGCCTCCTCGCGCTCTCTGCGGTCCATCATCTGATGCAGGCACTCCAGCGCGTCGGAGAGCCCCCCCACATGGTCAATGAGTCCAATGGCCACGGCCTCTTCCCCATGGACCACGCTGCCCACATCGGCGGCCAGCTCTCCGGTCTGGAGCATCATCTCTGTAAAGGTATCCCGCTTTATCCCACTGTGCCGGGTGACAAAGTCCAGAATCCGCTCCTGAATACGGCTGAAATAGTGAAAGGTCTGGGACACGCCGATGACCGTCCCCGACATCCGCACGGGATGGATGGTCATGGCGGCGGAGGGCGCGATGAACGAGGTCTGCGCCGACACCGCCAGCGGCACGCCAATGGAGTGCCCGCCCCCCAGCACCAGAGATACCGTTGGCTTCTTCATCCCGGAAATGAGCTCCGCGATGGCCAGTCCCGCTTCAATGTCTCCGCCCACGGTATTGAGGAGGACCAGAAGGCCGTCGATATCATCGCTCTCCTCCACCGCGGCCAGCAGCGGCAGCACATGCTCGTATTTTGTGGTCTTGGTGGACGGGTCCAGGACCTGATGCCCCTCGATCTGCCCCACAATGGTCAAGGTATGGATGGCGCCCCGCCGGGTACGGATCACCGAGGAACCCAGTTCCTCGATCTGGGCCCGTCCCTCTTCCATCTGCTCGGATTTGTTTTGCTCCATGTCGGTTCCCCCCTCTTTATTTGAGGATAGGTTGCCCGTTTTTTTGCGGTCTATCCAAAAGGAGCCCCGGACAAAGCCGAGGCCCCATGGGGCCGCTCCGATGACGCAGACAATGGCCCGTCAGGCATTTTATATTCTGCCGGGGAGGGTATCACAGGCCAGCGATATACCTTGCGTCTGGCCGGGGCACGTGGTAAAGTAAAGAAAATTATCGAATGTTAGGATTTATGGGAGGAATCTTCAAAATGGAAAAGAAACGATTTCTGGCCGGGTCCGTGAGCGCCGCTCTGGCGGTCACCATGTTCTCCACCACTGCCTTTGCGGTCTCCGTGAAGTTTACCGATGTGCCTGACAGTCATTGGGCTTCTTCCTCCATCACCGAGATGGCCGACAAGGGCATTATGTCAGGCATTGGCAACAACCTGTTTGCTCCCAGCCAGCAGCTCTCCAATGCCGAGTTCGTCACCATGCTGGTGCGGCAGTTCTACTCCGATAAGCTGGGCACCGAAGGCGGTACCTGGTACGCCCCCTTTATGGCCGCCGCTAAGAGCGCTAACATCCTGACCGGCACCAACGTGGGCTCCAACGAGAACCTGGCTACCTCCACCATCAACCGTTATGACATGGCCCAGCTCATGTACAACGTACTCAAAGCCCAGGGTATCGCCACTTCTTCCCTCTCCGATACCTCCAAGGTCGCCGACTGGAGTGCTGTCCCTTCTAACTACTGCGACGCCGTGTCTGTCTGCTACAATATGGGTATGCTGACCGGTGTGGACAATAAGGGCACCTTCAATGGCACTGGAGTCATGGACCGTGCCCAGGCTGCTGTGGTCATGGACCGCCTCCTTGAGGTCTGCTCTGGCGGCACACCCTCAACTCCTGTGGCTCCTGAAAAGCCTGCTGGCTCTCTGACTCTGACCAATGACAATATCCTTCATCTTATTGGGGAGGGTTCTAAGTATGAGAATGGAGTTTTTTATCTAAAAAACTCCGGCTTCGAGGGCTCAGGTGGGTGTATACAGTGGGTCAATAACGGGTACTCTACACTGACATTCACAGTTACTGTGTTTGAGGAGGACCATTATGTCGCAGTCAGTGACTATGGAAATGTCGAAGTCGATCTAAGGCTGGGGGAAGTGCTGGAGGCTGGAGCAAGCAAGACCTACTCAGTTGATATTGCTGGGTTGAAGAATATGGGAGTTGCTGTCCGCTCCGGTCGTTTCTGCAATGCCGAAGTGACTAACATCTATCTGAGTTAATCCCCTTGACATTACTCTGGGTTAACCACGCAAAACCCTCCGGGCAACTCGTGCCCGGAGGGCTTTCTAGAAAGCAAAGGAGGCTGCCATGTTACGCCAGGAAGCCGCTCCCCGGAATTGATGACAAGCATATATGGACAGAAGGATGCGCCGTCTCGAGTGAGAGGCGGGCAATTCATGAAGCCAGCAGCAAGGCGGGGTCAGCGGAGGTACGCTCCATGCAATTCCCCGCCGCAGCCACACTTTGACCTGTCACCCCCTACCCGTGGGAATTGCGTCGCTCTGATGCCCTGCGGGGCATAGGACGGGGACCCGGACAGACCACCGCCAAAGCATAGCCACGGCAGCCAGGGGCGAGAAGTGCATAAAAAGACAGGGGGCCGACCTTCTTAGTCGGTCCCCTGTTCTCTTGTCACCACTCGCCCGTCTGCCTGCTCTTTCCTGCTACTTCCTTATAGGACACAGGCAAAGCGTCCGGGGCTCCTCCTCGCAAAGAGCGATTTTACTTGGCCTCGTAGACCGCCTTCATGCCCTTGTAGGTCATGTAGCAGTCCAGCTTGGAGACCGTCTCAAAGGGAGCGTGCATGGAGAGCACGGGCACGCCGGCATCGATTGTGTCGATGTCCCGGTTGGCCATGAAGCAGGCCACGGTGCCGCCGCCGCCCGCGTCCACCTTGCCCAGCTCGGCCATCTGCCAGAGCACGCCGGCCTCGTCCAGAGTGCGGCGGACATAGGCCACCACCTCGGCGGCCGCGTCGGAGGAGCCGGACTTGCCCCGGGCTCCGGTGTACTTGGACAGGCCCATGCCGTAGTTGATCCGGGCGCTGTTGCGCTTCTCGTAGACCTCGGCGAAATTGGGATCATAGGCCGCGGTCACGTCGGCGGAGAGGCAGAAGGATTTCTCGTAGCAGGCCTTCAGGGGCACCTTCTGGGTATCGCACAGGTCGGACATGAAGGTGTCGAATGCGGCGGACTGCATGCCGGACACGCCCTCGGAGCCGATCTCCTCCTTGTCGGCCAGGATGCACACGGCGGTACGCTCGGGCACGCCCAGCTCCAGGATGGCGGCAAACTCCGCATAGGCGCACACGCGGTCGTCATGGCCGTAGGCTCCGATGAGGGAGCGGTCAAAGCCGATGTCGCTGGCCCGGAACGCGGGGACGGCCTCCAGCTCCGCGGAGATGAAGTCCTCCTCCACGATGCCGTACTTCTGGTTCAGGATGTCCAGGATGGCCAGCTTGACCCGGTCGGCGCCCTCGTCATCCTTGAAGGGACGGCTGCCCACCAGAATATTCAGGCTCTCGGCTGGGATGGCCTCGCTCAGGGGCTTCTTGGACTGCTCCACGCCCAGGTGGGGCAGCAGGTCGTCCACGGTGAAGAGGGGGTCGCCGGCGCCGGCGCCGATGGCCACCTTGAGGACGGTACCGTTCTTCAGGGCGATCACGCCGTGGAGTTCCAGGGGGATGGTCACCCACTGGTACTTGCGGATGCCGCCGTAGTAGTGGGTCTTGAGGAAGGCTATCTCGCTGTCCTCATAGAGGGGGTTTGGCTTGAGATCCAGGCGGGGGGAGTCGATGTGGGCCGCGCCGATGTTCACGCCCTCAGCCAGAGAGCGCTTGCCGATCACTGCCAGCATCAGGCCCTTGCCCCGGTTGGAGCGGTAAACCTTGTCCCCGGGCTTGAGCTCCATGCCGCGGGTAAACGCCTTGAATCCCCGCGCCTCGGCCTGCCGGATGGCCTCGTCCACACACTCCCGCTCGGTCTTGCCGGCGTCCAGGAACTTCTTATAGTCCTCGCAGTAAGCGCGCATGGCCGTCTCTTCATCGGCGGAGATACGATCATAACCATTCTTGGGGGCATAGCAGAGCGCCTCGCGGCGCAGCTCACCCACACTCTTTTTCTTGTCTTCCATCGGAATGATCCTCCTTCTGTCACAATGGCAGAGGCGCTGGAACAAAGGAACGCGCCTCCGTTTTCTCCCTCTTATCCTACCACAAACGGCGCCGGTTTTCCAGTCGTAGACCTGGAAATTCTTTCTCCTTCCCCGCCGCTTGCTCACAGCAGGGTCCGGAAGAGGGCCAGGGCCCGGCGCCGGAAGGTCTCGGGCGTGTCCTCCGGTCCGTTTTCCAAAATGTGCGAACAGTGCGCCCGATAAAAGTCGTCGTCCGGCTGGGCCTCCACCCGCTTCCGGGCGTACGCCTCGGAGATCCCCTCCCGGGCCATGATGCGGCGCACCCGCAGCCCGGCCGGGGCCAGAATGCCAACCACCGCGTCGCAGGAGGCTCCGATCCCGCTCTCAATGAGCCGGATGGCGTCCACCGCCACAGCGGACCGCCCTTCTCTCCGGGCCGCCCCGGTCCGCCGCGCCAGCTCTTCCAGAATGAAGCGGTGGGTGATGGCGTTCAGGTCCTCCAGGGCCTGATGGTCTGTAAAGACGATCTCCCCCAGACGCTTGCGGGCGATCTGCCCCTCCCCGTCCAGGAGGTCCCTGCCGAACCGCCCGGCCAGGGCCTCTTTCAGCCCCTGGTCGGAGGAGAGTAGATCGTGGTACATGGCGTCCGCGTCGATCACTGCCGCGCCGAGGGATGCGAGGGCGTGCAGCGCCGTGGTCTTGCCCGCCCCGGTGGGGCCGGTGATGCCGATGAGCTTCATACTGATACCTCCTCCCATGCATCCGCCCGCAGCGCAAGGCGCAGGCGGATGGCCAGGATCAGATTGACCGCCGGCACCAGACCCAACAGGATATGGAGGGCCAGCGCGCCGGGGCGCTTTTTTACCAAAACACACCCCCGAATCAGGCCGTGGAGGAGGAAGATCTCCTGTACGGTCCACAGCACACCAATGAGAAAGGCGGCCAAAAGGATCAGGGGGTCCAGAACGATGGCCACCAGAGCCACGTGAAAGACCAGGTGCAGCATGGGCCAGAGGGCCGCCAGCACCAGAGGGTAAAAGGGCAGCATCCACACCGGCCCCTGAAAGGCCCCGTGGAGGGAGACCGCCGCGTACCCATAGCCGCCGATGAGCAGCACCTGGAGCGGGATGCCCAGCGCCAGGCCGTCATCCAGAATCCGCACGGCACGCTGAACCCGCGTGGCCTCCGGGACCCGGGCCAGGGGGAAGAAATTGGCCTTCCCCACCACGTAGAACCCCAGAAGGGTCCCCGGCAGGGCGGACAGGGCCGCCTGCCCCCACGCCAGCAGAGACGAAATTCCGGCACCCTCCACCGTCTGCACCAGGGCCAGCAACGTGAGAGCCGCCGTCCAGAGCGTGGAACAGAAATAGCCTGCCCCGGTGAGGAACACCCACACCGGATGCCCCAGTTCGATCTTTTTCATCCGGTCCAGCACAAACAGCAGCACCACGGCCGCATAGACCAGCAAAATCGTCATGCCGCTCCCTCCCCGTCTGCTCAGACCTCCACGATGTGGAAGCCCGCCGCCTTGTTCAGCCGGTTGGCCACCGCCAGTCCGATGCCGGAGGGCTCCGGTCCCTGGGCCCAGATCTGCTCTGCCTCCGTGCCGTCAAAGGCCCGCAGGGCGTCAAAGACCCGCCGGGCCTGCTCGGCCTGGTCGGCCTTGGGGCCGATGGACTCCACCGGGTGCCCCTCAAAGAGATGGGTGAATTCCGCAAAGCAGATGACCCCGTCCTGGTCGCCGATGTGGCGGCGGATGTAGCGGGCGCTCTCGGCCGCCGCCCCCTGGACCACGGTCACCGGGGCCTTGGGGGCGTAGTGCCGGTACTTCATGCCGGGGGCCCGGGGCTTCTCCCCCGCGCTCAGGAGCCGGGTGACGGCCCCGTCCACCGCCACCGCGCCCAGCACCTCCCGCAGCTCCTCCAGCGTCACGCCGCCAGGGCGCAGAAGACGGGGCGGCTGTACCGTCAGATCCACGATGGTGGACTCCACCCCCACGGAGCAGGGCCCCCCGTCCACGATGCCGTCGATCTTTCCGTCCATGTCCTCCAGCATATCCGCCATGTTGGTGGGGCTGGGCCGCCCGGAGGTGTTCCCCGAGGGGGCCGCCACCGGCAGATCCGCGGCGGTGAGGATGGCCCGGCACACCGGATGGGAGGGACAGCGCATCCCCACCGTGTCCAGTCCCGCCGTCACCGCGTCGGGCACCATGGGCTTGCGCCGCAGGATCATGGTCAGCGGGCCCGGCCAGAACCGCCCGGCTAGCGCGTAGGCGGCAGCCGGGATGTCGGTGCAGTACCGCTCCAGCCAGTCCGCCGTGGGGATGTGCAGGATCAAGGGGTTGTCCTGGGGCCGTCCCTTGGCCGCAAAGATGCGGGATACCGCGCCGGCGTCCAGCCCGTTGGCCCCCAGTCCGTACACGGTCTCCGTGGGGATGCCCAGAAGCCCCCCCTCGGCCAGGATGCGGGCCGCCTCTTGGGCCTGCTTGGATGTAAAGCGTTTTGTCTTCACAGTTTGTCCACCTGATTTCTGCTCATTACTCGTAGATTCCAACCGGCACGCCGGAGAGCTCAATGGCGGTATCCCGGGCAAAGCCGCTGCGCTGGAGGTAGTGCTTGACGGCCAGGATACCGTACTTGGGGTTGGCCCGCTCGTCCTCCAGCTCCAGCTCCAGCCAGGACCCGGAATCGCTTGTGCCAGAGCCGGTGAGCCAGCCCTCCTCATCCAGGACCTGGGCCAGCTCCAGCTTGAACCGGTCCTCCTCCATGCCCTGGGGGAGGGCGGTATAGTGGATGCGAAGTTCCATACTGTTCCTCTTTTCTGTGCTCGTATGAGGGGCGGACGGCGCGGGGCTCCTCCGCCTCACTGTAAACTAATTAAACTTTACATCTATTCCCCGCTCTTCAGGCGCTCGGCCTGGTCGGCGGTCACCAGCGCGTCGATGAGCTCGTCCAGATCGCCGTCCATCACAGCGTCGATCTTATAGAGGGTCAGGCCGATGCGGTGGTCGGTCACCCGCCCCTGGGGGAAGTTGTAGGTGCGGATGCGCTCGTTGCGCATGCCGGAGCCCACCTGGCTGCGGCGCTGGCTCTCGAACTCGCTGCTCCGGCGCTCCTGCTCGGCCTCGTAGAGCTTGGAGGCCAGGATGCGCATGGCCTTGTCCCGGTTCTGGAACTGGCTGCGCTCCTGCTGGCACTCCACCACCGTGCCGGTGGGCTTGTGGATGAGCCGCACGGCGGAGGAGGTCTTGTTCACGTGCTGGCCGCCCGCGCCCGAGGCGCGGAAGACCTGCATCTCGATGTCGGCGGGGTTTAATTGCACGTCCACCTCCTCCATCTCGGGGAGGACGGCCACGGTGGCGGTGGAGGTGTGGATGCGCCCGCCGCTCTCGGTCTCGGGGACCCGCTGCACCCGGTGGACGCCGCTCTCAAACTTCAGCCGGGAGTAGACCCCCTCTCCCTCGATGACCATGGAGAGCTCCTTGACGCCCCCCAGTTCGGTCTCGCTCAAGTTCACCAGGTCCGCCTTCCAGCCCTGGGCCTCGGCGTACATGGAGTACATCCGGTGGAGGGAGTGGGCAAAGAGGGCCGCCTCCTCCCCGCCCACGCCGGCCCGGATCTCCACGATGACGTTCTTGCCGTCGTTGGGATCCTTGGGCAGCAGGAGGATCTTGAGCTCCTGTTCCAGCGTCTCGATGTCCTTTTTGGCCTGGGCAAATTCCTCTTTGGCCATCTCCGCCATCTCCGGATCGCTCATCAGCGCTTCGGCGTCGGCCAGGTCGCTCTTGCGGCGGTTCAGGCTCCGGTAGGCCGTGACCACCGGTTCCAGCTCCCGCTGTTCCCGGTTGAGCTTGGTCACCAGCGCGGGGTCGTTGTAGGTCTCCGGGGCGTTGAGCTGGGCCTCCAGCACCTGATAGCGCAGGTCCAGCGCCTCCAATTTATCGTTCATAGGCACTCCTTTTTCGTTGGTTTCCGGTCAGCGGTCCAGCAGCCAGGATTTGAGCAGGGCGGGGGCCTCCCGCACGTAGCTGTTCACCCGGGCGGGCAGGTCGCTGCTGGGGGCGGCCAGGGTGGAGACGTGGGCAAACCCGTTTCGATCGGCCAGCATCCTGGCCCGGGTCAGATGAAAGCCGTTGGACACCACCAGGATGCGGGTCTCCTCCGGCTCCATGCCCCGCTCCTCCAGGAGCCGGGCGGTCTCTTTGAAGTTCTGGAAGGTATTGCGGGAGTGCGCCTCCCTCCAGATCTGCTCCCCCGGGACTCCCTGTTCGGTGAGATAGTCATACATGCACTGGGCCTCGGAAATGGGTTCGTCGCTCCCCTGCCCGCCGGAGACCACAATGGGCAGCTCCGGGTGCTCCCGCCAGTAGTCCAGGGCCGTGTCCAGCCGGTCCTGGAGCAGGACGGAGGGCCCCCAGGGCTTCACCTGGGCGCCCAGGATCACCATCACGTCGGGCTCCCCCCGGATCTCCGTCCGGTCCCCGGCCAGAACCAGGCCCTCCAGCAGGGCAAAGCACATGGCGCCCGCGGCGGCCAGGGCGACGGCGCTCCCCCGCAGGGCCCGCCTCCGGGATGGAGGGCCGTATGCACCCAGCCCCCACAGCAGCGCAAGCACCGCGAAGCCCAGAAAGACCAGGGCCAGGAACCGATAGGCCCCCGAGGCAAAGAGCTGGAACAATCCCGCCGCCAGGAACAGGCACAGCGCCGGGAGCACGGGGCGGATCCCCCGGCGGGAAAAACCGTCCCGGCTCACCCCTGGGCCTCCTCCAGGGCGGCCGAGAGCTCCTCCCACTGCTCATAGAGGGCGCTGAGCTCCTCCTCCATGCGCTCCTTCTCAGCACACAGCTCCTGGAGGCGCACATAGTCGGTGGCGGCCTCCTCCATCTGCCCGTTGAGGGCCTCCAGGGCCTCCTCGGCCCTGGCCACCGCCCGCTCGGCGGCGCTCACCTGCTTTTCCAGCATCTTGGTGCCGCCGCTGCGCTTTGTGGATTTTGGCTTGCTCTCCTCCTGCTGCCCTCTGGCCGGGGCGGCCTTGGCGGAGAGCTCCAGCTGCCTGCGCCGCTCCTGAAAGGCCCGGAATTCCTCAAAGGTCCCCCGGAAATCGGTGACCTGGCCGTCCTCGATCATCCAGATGCGGTTTGCAAACTGGTTGATGAAATAGCGGTCGTGGGAGACAAAGAGCAGCGTCCCCTCGTAGTCGGTGACCGCCTCCTCGATCCACTCCCGGGAGGCGATGTCCAGGTGGTTGGTGGGCTCGTCCAGGATGAGGAGGTTGATGTTCTCGTCCATGAGCATGCACAGCCGCAGCCGGCTCTGCTCCCCGCCCGAGAGGGCGGAGACCGGCTTGAACACGTCCTCGCCCCGGAAGTTGAAGGAGGCCAGCCGGTTGCGGGCGGTCTGAGTGGTGCAGTTCTGGGCGTAGAGCATGGTGTCCACCAGGTTGCGCTCGGGGTGGTCGAAGTGGATGATCTGGGGGAGGTACCCGATCTTCACCGTGGGTCCCCGGCGGAGCTTGCCCCCGTCGGGGAGCTCCTCCCCCATGATGAGCTTGAGGAAGGTGGACTTGCCGGCCCCGTTGTCTCCCAGCAGGGCGATGCGCTCCCCGCCCTCGATGAGGAGGTCCACGTCGTGGAAGAGGGCGCGCCCCTCAAAGCCCTTCTCCAGGCCCTTGATGAGGAGCACCTCGTCCCCCTGAAAGTCCCGCTCGCCAAAGCGCATGTCCAGCTTGCGCTCTTTCTTGGGCTTGTCGGTCTTGCGCAGGCGCTCAATCCGCTTTTCCATGGAGAAGGCCCGCTTGTGCAGCTTGTCGTTGCCCATGAAGGCCCACAGGTGGAGCTTGTCCGCCGCGGTCTGGAGCTGCTCGATCTTGGCCTGCTCCTTCTCGTACTGCTTGAGCTTCTCTTCGTAGCGGCGCTCCTTCTCCTCGGCGTAAAAGCTGTAATTGCCCGCGTAGAACTCCGCCTTGCCCTCCTGGATCTCGATGACCCGCTTGACCACCCGGTCCAGGAACCACCGGTCATGGGAGATGGCCAGCACGGTCCCCTTGAAGCGGTCCAGGTATTCCTCCAGCCACTCGGTGGCCCGCAGGTCCAGGTGGTTGGTGGGCTCGTCCAGCAGGAGGATGTCGGTATCCTCCAAAATCAGCCGCCCCAGGTTCACCCGGGTCTTTTCCCCGCCGGAGAGGGAGGAGAAAAGCTGCCGGCGCATCTCCCGGGAGATGAGCAGGCCATTGCAGACCTTGCCCAGCTCGGTCTCGGTGTCGTAGCCGCCCCCCGCCTCAAAGGCGGCGGTCAGCTTGTCATAGCGGCTCAGGATGGCGGGGTCGGAGTCGTGGGCCATGCGCTCGGTGAGCTCGGCCATCTCCCGCTCCATGCGGTGGAGCCGCTCAAAGGCGGTGCGCAGCACATCGTCCACCGTATATTCCGGCGGATAGACAGGGATCTGGGAGATAAGCCCCATGGTCTTGCCCGGGGCTACCGCCACCTCCCCCTCGTCATAGTCCAGCTCCCCGGTGAGAATCTTCAGAAAAGTGGTCTTGCCCGCGCCGTTTTTCCCCAGCAGGCCAACCCGTTCTCCCTGGTCAATCTGGAAGGTCAGGCCGTCCAGAATGCGTGTGCCGACCTCGAACTCCTTGACAAGGCCGGATACGGATATATCGATCATTGTTGTACTCCTATGTTGCGGAAAAGGCCGCGGGTCCCCTCCGGGGAGTCCGCGGCTCCGTGTTTACTCAGCCTCTTTTGTGATGCTCTTGAGGTACTCCACCAGATCCTCGAAAGCCATGCCGCGGGAGGCCTTGACCAGGACGGTGGTATGGGGCCGGATCACCTTGTCCAGCACACTGTGGGCGCTGTCCTTGTCGGGGCAGTAGTAGACCTCTTCCAGCGGACTCACCTTGGCCGCGTCATAGATGTGCCTGGCCAGCTCGCCCACCGCTACCAGGCAGTCGATCCCCACCTTGCACAGATACTCGCCCACGCCGGCATGGAGCACCGGGGCCAGGGGCCCCAGCTCGAACATATCGCCCAGCACGGCCACCTTGTGCTCGGCCTTGGTATTGGAGAGGACCTCCACCGCCGCGCGCATGGACTGGGGGTTTGCGTTGTAAGTGTCGTTGAGGATGGTGATGTCATCGGCCCGGTGGATGATGTTCATGCGCATCTTGGTGGGGGCGAAGTGGAGCACGCCGTCCACGATCTCCTTCTCGGTCAGGCCAAAGTGCTCGCCCACCGCCATGGCCATCAGGGTGGGATAGATCATGTGCTCGCCCAGGGCGGGGATCTCCACCGGTCCCTCCATATGGGGGGTCTTGACCCGGCAGGTCATGTGGCTCCTGCCGTCGCTGACGATGTCGCTGGCCCGGTAGTCCAGGCCCTCGCCCCCGCCGCACCAGACCGTCTCAAAGGACAGTTTTGGCTCCAGGGAGCGCAGGAGGGGGTCGTCGCCGTTGAGGACCACGAAGCAGTCTTTCCTGGCGTGGTGGAAGATCTCGCTCTTGGCCTCCAGGATCTTCTCCCGGGTGCCGAAGAACTCGATGTGGGAATCGCCCACATTGGTGATGAGGGCCACGTCGGGCTCCACGATGTCGGAGAGATAGTCGATCTCCCCAGCGTGGTTCATGCCCAGCTCCAGCACGGCGATCTCATGCTCCCGGTTCAGGCGCAGCAGGGTCATGGGCACGCCGATGTCGTTGTTGAGGTTGCCCTCGGTCTTGAGGACCTTGAACTTCTCCCCCAGCACGGCGGCCACCATGTCCTTGGTGGTGGTCTTGCCCACCGAGCCGGTCAGGGCCACGAAGGGGATGTGGAACTTGCTCTTATAGTGCTTGGCAAGGTCCCGCAGGGCCCGGCCGGTGTTGGCCACCTTGATATAGAACTTTCCGGGCAGGTAGCTCTCCCGTTCCCGCTGGGTGAAGCAGCCCGCGGCTCCCCCCTCCAGTGCTGCGTTGATGTAGGCGTGACCGTCAAAGCGCTCGCCGGACAGGGGCACGAACAGGGACCCCTCATGGATGGTCCGGCTGTCGGTCTCTACCCGGGTGATCTCCCGGTCCAGGTCGTGAAACTCGCCCAGCATGCGCCCGCCCACGACCTCCATGATCTCGCGTATGGTGATGGCTTCCATCAAATCTCCTCCCGGGGACCCTGGGTCCCGCATTTTCATTTCTGTTCTTTTCGGGCCTCCAGCGAGGCGTCCACGATCTTCTGGCACAGGGTGTCGTAGTCCACACCCACCGCCGCGGCCTCCTGAGGCAGGAGACTGGTGTCCGTCATACCGGGCAGGGTGTTGACCTCCAGGAACCAGGGCCGGTTGTCCCTGTCCAGCACAAAGTCGCTGCGGGAATAGGCGGCGAGCCCCAGCAGCTCATGGATGCGCCGGGCCGCCGAGCGCATCTGGGCTTCCGCCTTCCCGTCCACCTGGGCGGGACAGACCTCCAGCGAGGCGCCGGCCACATATTTGTTTTTGTAGTCGTAAAAGCCCGTCTTGGGGATGACCTCGATGGGGGGCAGGCTCTCTCCATCCAGCACGCCGCAGAAGAAATCCCGTCCCTCCACGAACTGCTCAATGAGCGCCTGCCGTCCAAAACGGCGGCACTCCCGCAGGGCCCTATGGAGCTCCTCCCCAGTGCGGCAGATGAACACGCCCACCGATGAGCCGCCGTTGTGGATCTTCACCACGCAGGGCAGGGGCTCGCTGCGCTCCACCTCTTCGATCTCCCGGTCGGTGAGCTTGACCGCCCGCCACTGGGGGGTCAGGATGCCCTCGGCCGCCGCCAGCTGCTTGGTGTAGTTCTTATCCATGGCGATGGCGCTGCCCAGATACCCCGAGCCGGTGTAGGCGATGCCCAGCATATCGAACGCAGCCTGGATGCGCCCGTCTTCCCCGCTCTCGCCGTGGAGGGCGTTGAACACCACGTCGGCCATCTGACAGGCCGCCAGCACGCCCTGGCCGAAAATGCTCCCGCTCCGGAGCTTGCGCGCGGCCTTTACCGCCTTCAGATCAGGCTCCTCCTCCTTGATGCTCAGATCGGGCAGCGGTGGCGGAAGCCGGAACAGCTCCGAGAGCGGATGCCCATAGTCCTCCAGTCCCAGATACAGGTCCACCATCGCCACCTGGTGCCCTTTCCGCCGCAGAGCCTGCGCCACCATGGCGCCCGACGCGAAGGACACGTTGCGTTCCGGACTCAGCCCGCCCGCCAACACTACTATATTCATAGATACACCTCTAGACATTGTTCCAGACTTACGCGTTTGTTTCAGTATATGCATACATGGGATATTATAACATACCTGTAACGGATACTCAATGCAAAATCACGCCTATCCCGAGGTCGTTCGGGATAGTTCCCCTTTTTTTGCCCTTTCTGGTATCCATGCGGCACCGCTTCGCATACGGCGGTTCCGCCTCTGCCCGCGAAAAAGGCCCTGTCCGGCCGCACGCCTTCCAGGGTCCCGCCTCATTCTGTTTCAGTGCGCCTCCATGGCGGCCAGACGCGCGGCGATGGCGCCGCACTTGTCCAGGAAGGCCTTGCGCTCCGGGTCCTCCGGGTCTCCCATCCCCGCCACGGCCTCCATCTGATTGCGCACCCGGGCCAGGAGCCAGGCGTAGTCCTCTCCCCCCAGCGCGCCGCTGTGCAGCCGCTCCAGCATACCGCCCGCGATGCGCTGCATCTCCGCAGAGCCCACATCCTCGCCATAATTGTGATACAGTCCCACCAGCCGCTCCAGATAGTGCCGGTCTTCCTCCAATAACACGGAAATCCCCCCGTTTCTCCCGTTTCCGGTACGCATCATGATAGCAGATTTTGCCGGTGCTGACAAGGAGATTTGCAGGCCGTTCCAGCCGTGCCGGATTCTTTTCCGGATTCTCTCTTGCTATCTCTGTTCAGAAAATGTATAATCAAGATACTTTTCAAGAAAGGATGATCCACTATGACCATGGGCCAGCGCATCCGTGACCTCCGCAAAGCCGCAGGCCTCTCCCAGGAGGAGCTTGGCCTCCAGGCAGGGGTCAAAAAGGCCGCCATCCACAAATATGAGAGCGGACTGGTGGTCAACCTCAAGCAAATCACCATCGAGAAGCTCGCCGCCGCCCTGCACACCACCCCCGCCTATCTGCTGGGTCTGGAGACCGCCTCCCTTCCCGAGGGGGCCCTCCCCTATCACCCCACCCAGCGCATCCCCATCCTGGGACAGATCTCTGCCGGCATGCCCATCTATGCTGAGCAGAACATCGAGGGCTATACCGTGACCGACCTGAACGGCGGCGCGGAATATTTTGCGCTTCGGGTGTCCGGCGACAGCATGAACGCCATCGGGATCAACGACGGCTATCTGATCATCGTTCGCCGCCAGGAGAGCGTGGAAAACGGTGAGGTGGCAGTGGTCCTGGTGGGCGATGAAAACGCCACGGTCAAGCGCTTCTACGCCACCGAAAGCACGGTCACCCTCATGCCCCAGTCCACCAATCCCATCCACCAGCCCCAGATCTACGACCTGCACCGCACCCGCATCAAGGTGCTTGGCAAGGTGGTCAAGGTGGAGTTCCTCCTCTAAAACCGCGCACAGAAAAGCAGGGTATCCTCAAAAAGAGGCCCCTGCTTTTTTGTGTCGGAAGAGAACCATGATCGCCGCCAGGAGTACTTTAGCGTCCTCCCGAGGCGTAGTCGCCCATGTGGATATCCAGCACCGCTCTGGGCGGCTGGATCAAGGCGTCCTCATACCGGCACTTCCACTGGATCTTCCGGCTCATCCGGCCATTCTCAACGCCATCTACGGTTTCCCCGTCCTCAATGGGGTTGTCGTTGTCCAGAATATAAGAGACCAGGTTATAGGCGTGGTTCACCACCCAGTTGGGGTCCATGCCGTGGAAATGATACTGGAGGTCGGGCAGGAACAGGGTGCTCATGCCCACCGTGTCGATGAGCATATCCTCAGTGCCCTCGATCTTGAAGAAGCGGACATTGACCCCAAAGCGGATGAAGCGGTCCGCTCCCTCGATCTGGTTGGAGCGCACATCCTCCGCCAGCAGGAGCTTGCCGCAGTTTTTGAAATAGAACGCCTCACAGGTGGGATACAGCTCCGCCAGGGCCTCCGCAAAGTCGGCGTCCAGATCGGCCCGTTCCAGAGCCGGGAGCGCCGCAGCCATCGTATCGACAGCTATCACCTGATACCGGCACTCCCGGAAGATCCGCTCCCGGTCCGCCTGGCAGTCCCACATCTGGCTCATCAGAAAGGCGTCAAACCCTTTGCCCTTGAATAGATCGCATCCCATCACCATCAGCTGCGCCCGGCATTTGCCATCCCGAAATTCCGCGATATGATCCAGGGCGGCAAAGCCCGCCGTCTTTTTATCATGGCAGAAACACTCTACTGCCCCGATATGTTTTTCCATCACAGCGGTCATGGTCTCTTTATCCGGCATAGGCACCGGTTCTTTGAACAGCATCTGAATGAGATAGGGGCCGCCGGGCTGGGGGCCTTTTTTGTCGTCCAGGTTTTGCTGGAATACTTGATCGCTCATACTTGTCCCTCGCTTTCTCCGACGGCATCCAGGCAGAGATACACCCCGTCCCGGTCACCGTGGTACAGGTTGGAATCGCTGGTACTCTTCCCGCATTTCTTTTGGCGAAATCGGGTGAAAGCTCACATCGCATCCCATAAAACGCTCCTCAATAATCCAACAGGATGGGCACCTGCTGTTCTTCCGCGAACCGCATGGCCTGCCAGAGCATGGAGAAGGCGAACTTGGCCAGGGAGTCCGTGTCGTACTGGGTGTGCTCCGGGATGTCCGCCCTGCTGAACTGCCCGTTCGGGCCCACGGCGCCGTCTACCGGGTAGCCCTCCGTTTTGGTCCAGCTGAGGATGGTATCCTCATCGGCCCGCCACGCCAGTTGATTCAGCTTCTCCAGTTCCTTCCGCAGTCCGCCCACCGTGCTGATGGCGGCCGTATCGCCGCTGGGCCGTGGAGCCCGGAAGAGAATGCTGTCTGTGAGCGGGAGCCACCAGATGGCGCCCCGGAACAGGGACCATATCCGCTCCTGATCCTCCGCAAGCCGGACGATCAGGGGATGCCCCCCAAAGTCCCAGCCCTTCTCCACGGTGGGGGGAACCGGCTCAGCGTATGTATGGCAGGCGGCCGCCAGCAGCATGGCGCCGAAGGCGTCCCAATCCGGCTTGTCGGTATAATAGGGTTTCTCGTTGTCCTCCGGCCAGGGGGTATAGGGCGGCTGGCCCGGCCGAGAGAGGGCGGCCAGGATCTGGTCTCTCCAGCTCTCCATATCCGCCCGAATTTCCTCTGGGGTCATTTCCTCCTCGTCAGGGACCGCCTCCCCTTCTGGGGTGATTTTTTGAAAGCCCCAGCCATTTTCCTCCGCCCACTGCTGTGTGACCGTTTTCCAGTTGTGGGAATAGTACCGGGTCAGCGTCCCGGCGTAGATGTCAAGACCCATAGCAATGCCTCCTTCAGAGTTCCCCGCAGGGTATCCTTGCGTTTTCATAACAGGAAATCAACTTGTCCAGCCATTCGTCCGAATATCCCAGCCTTTTGCTGTCGGCAATCAGGCTAAAGTCATCGGAGATGTATCCGGCCAACGCGTCATCCTCCGATTTTTCGTAGACTGTGAGATATGCTTTTTTCTCTATTTCTCTGGTATCATCAACCGTTTTTCTCTTTTTCAGTTCTTCAAGAGTCTGATAAACTCTGACCCATTCGCTGTCAAAGGGATCACTGTCCCTTTGATCCAAGAAATCGTCTATATCGAATCCTTCAAAACTGATCTTGCTCAGGTTGTCAAGAAGGGCCAACATCTGCTTTTCTATCACAGATCTCACCTCTCATTCCACTCAAAGGGTTCCTGTAAGTTATATTTCTCCATAATTTGCTTTTCCAACGCCGCATAGCTATCCATGTCCTCTGGCCGGGCAGGGATGCCCCTTTGCCAATAACCGTTCCCATAGTAGAAAAACATAGCCCAGTAATAGGGCAGCTCATGGCTGAATATCGCCACATCCAATGCATCGGACACTGGCGCTGTCAGCGGCGACCCATCCACCCGCTGGGAGGCTTCCTCATAGGAGATCCCCACCAGCTCCACCAGCAGGCGCTTCACCAGTTCGCAGAAGCTGTGCTGATTGAATATAACCTGATCATCCTCATCTTTGAACGCAATTCCATCTCCCACCACGGTATTTCTCCCCGCTTCTTACTCCTCGTCCCCAGCCTTGAAGTTGTAGATGGGGCGGATGACCTTTACAACATCCGCTGTGGGGGCGATGTTGTCCAGAATATCCTCCATCCCCTTATAGGCCATGGGGCACTCATCCAGGGTTGCCTTGCTCACCGAGGTGGTGTAGACCCCCGCCATCTGCTTTTTGAATTCAGACACCGTGAAGGACTGCTTGGCGTCCGCCCGGCTCATGAGGCGGCCGGCGCCGTGGGGGGCGGAGCAGTTCCAGTCCTCGTTGCCCTTGCCCACGCAGAGCAGGCTCCCGTCCCGCATATTGATGGGGATGAGCAGCTGTTCTCCGGCCCTGGCGGACACGGCCCCTTTCCGCAGGATCATAGCGTCGGTGTCGATGTAGTTGTGGATGGTGGTGAACTGCTCCTCCACATGGAGCTTCATGCCCTTGACGATCTCGTCCATCATGGCCCGCCGGTTGAGCATGGCGAAATGCTGGACGATCTTCATGTCGTGGATATACTGCTCAAACAGCGCCCCGGACACATAGGCCAGGGCCTTGGGGATACTGGTCTGCTTG
Organism: Clostridiales bacterium; assembly: GCA_018374635.1. Classification (GTDB taxonomy): domain Bacteria; phylum Bacillota; class Clostridia; order Oscillospirales; family Oscillospiraceae; genus Pseudoflavonifractor_A. Next base: position 3,981 of record JAHAEW010000052.1, on the reverse strand, counting down.
AGGTTTTTCCGTTTCTTCAGTTCTTTCTGAATTTCCTTTTCCCGGCCCTCTGCCTTCATCTGGGCCACCAGAGTTTGGAGGGAGGCATCGTCGGTGCGGTTGAGCACCTTGTACCCTGCCTCCTGATAGTAGCCGGCCACCTCTACGCCCAGGTGGCGGCTGCCGGAATGGACCACGAGGTAGAGGTTTCCCTCGTCGTCCTTGTCTACCTCGATAAAGTGGTTCCCGCCGCCCAGGGTGCCGATGCTCTTTTCCGCCCGCAGCAGATCCACATGGCGGGCGCAGCACAGCTCACTCAGGTCTATTTCCTTGAGATAGCGGTGGGCCTTTTCCCGGATGGAGAAGCCGGAGGGGATCTTCTCATAGATCAGCTTGTCCAGCTTTTGAAGCTCCAGCCGGTTTTCCCGGATGCGGGCTGTCTCCATGCCGCAGCCAATGTCCACCCCCACCAGATTGGGCACCACCTTGTCGGCGATGGTCATGGTGGTGCCGATGGTGCAGCCCTTACCGGCATGGATGTCGGGCATCAGCCGGATGCGGCTTCCCGCCGTGAATCCCTGGTTGCACAGCTCCTGCACCTGCGCGATGGAGGCGCTGTCCACCACATCGGTGAAAATCTTGGCCTCATTGTATTTTCCTCGAATCTCAATCATAAAGTTCCTTTCTATATTCCCAGAGCCCCGCCCTGTCAGGTCATCTCATACAGCAGGGCACCGCCGTCCTGCGCCAGCTCCGGGAGGTTCTGCTCCCGCAGATCTGCCAGCAGTTCAGACGCCAGTTCTCCCTCCAGCAGAGCGCAGTCCAAGGTGTCCTCCGTCTGGGGAGCAGGAAAACGGACATCCAAATCCAGCTCGCTCTCACACCAGTCCCAGATAGCCATATAGACCGCGCCGGAGCAGTCGCCGTTGGACAGTTCCTGCCGCCGGCCGTCTTTGAGAAGATAAAAGGATGCGATCTGTGACATAGTGTAGTCCCTCCTGACTGATTTCAGCCCTCAATTAACACGGTGTTCAACGGCATAAGTTGATTCGAACGGAAAAGTCTTTCCTGCACCGAACCCTTTTTCCAAGCTGTCTTACAAAATAGTCTTCATCTTCCGGATAAACCGCCCTCGTCATCAGTCTCAGCAGTTCCAACTCCCTGTGAGATTCCTCCAACACAATTTCGATGGTACTCCATCCGTCCTCCACAGGCGAGTATATGGCATCCACCAAATCAAAAAACAACCCGCCTCCATCAATGAGCTGGTTTGCGGCCAACTGTTCCGCCCGGGCTGAACACAGCATTTTTTCCAGCATGCCATACTGCCTGCCGTTTAAGTCTATCTCATATATTGTTGTACTTTGTGACATGGCATTTTCTCCTTCACGTTGTTCTTGTTCCAGCAGCCCTTCGGCCTGCATCCGGATCACATAGAAGGCCCGCACCCAGTCCAGCTCCCGCTCCATGGATTCCTCTAAAGCCAGCAGGCGGCGCTTTCCCAGCCTGTTTGGTCATGGCTTTCCCAGCATTGGAATTTGAAGATTACATATAACCCTCGATATATGATCGTTCTATAAATTCTTTTACTGCAAATATATCTGCAAACTCCTCATACCGTGGAAATCCGTCCGCATTTTGTGCCGAATAAGTCAAATGGAACATATAGTAGATGTCTCTTCCTATTCCGTTTCTGAGAACATATAACACATCATCATTGGATTCACACTTCGCAACCGCCCAGATTTTTTTGCCGTATAAGAAGTGGTCTTGTCCTATTTCTTTTTTTAGTTCAGTAACAAATGCCCCGTCCGGCTGTGCGATGGGGATCATATACCGGTTAAAATCTTTGCCATATTTATCATAGAGATCACAGAACATTTCTTCTAATGTCATTTTCATTCTTCCTTCGCTGATTTACAGTTCAGCCCTCAACCGCCACGCTGTTTTCTTTCAGATACCGCTCCTGGTAGAGTTGGCTGGCCTCAAATGCTGTGCCGCTCTTTTCCAGAATGGCGATGGCTCCCTTTTGGCTGGTAAGCACCGGGACCCACTGGAAGTCATGTCGGCAGGGTTTCCGTTTCAGAAAGTGCAGGAATCCCCTCAATCCCACCAGAAGTACCAAACAGTGGACTGCCGCAGGACATCCGCCAGATTGCCTACTGTCGGGTCATCCTGCTCCTGATCCACAATGTCCGGACAGAGGCCGTACTGCTCTGTGGCGACTTCCATAGCCTTTTCTTTGGAAACAGGGTCCGGGAGCAGGAACTCCAGTTCATCGTGGCTCATGGCGGCGGGAATCGCGCCATACTGCTCGAACCAGTATTTCGCCGCTGCCATCAGCTCCGGTGTGTCAGGGCACTCATTCCAATTTCCAAAGGGCAGATAGGCGAAGATCTCCCAGGGGTTCTTCACTGGAATTTTCGCCAGAATGAGGGGGTAGGTCATGTGGCTGTCCGAACCCCAGTAGCAGGAGAAGCGGTCGTTGTCATAGCCGCCCTCCATCTCGCCCAGGACTTCCTCCGCCCAGTCCATGTCATCATCCTCGGCTTCTTCCCTGCGCTGGCCGGTCAATGCCTCCAGAATGGCTTTTCCGTCCTTTGCAGGAGCGGAGAGCATCTTCTTCCGGTACTCCTCCACCGTTTTGAGGTCAAATTCATAGCAGTCCGCCTCGTTCTCCGGGTCCGCGTTCATCACCAGACACTCCAGCAGCGTTTCGTCCGGCTTGACGAGTACGGGGAGAAAGCCCTCCCGCACCCCCAGCCGCCGGGCGTAGCTGTACGCTGCCATGATGGGGTCATCGTCCTTCATGGAGGGGAAATAGGTGCATTCGCAGTCCAGATACTCCATGATGGCCTGGGCTACCTTGGAAGGCTCCAGCGTATCCTCGTCAAAGTCCTGTCCCTGCCAGTTGGCGAAGCGTTCCCCGATCACCTTTGCCATGGCCTGATAGTAGTCCTCGTCAAAGGGGATGAACAGGTAGGCTTCGTCCTGGAACTCGTCGGAGTGATACCGTTCCGGGCCGAAATATTCCAAGGCATAGTTGTCAATGTCACCGGGAAAGTAAGGGCTGTCCGACTCCCCATAGTAGTAGGAGGCAAACGCCGCCCCCTCCTTGTTGAATAGGGCCCCAAACAGCTGCCCGGACAGGTAATCCCGGAGAAAGGACCGCAGATCGGCGCGGCTCAGATCCGCTATAAACGGCTGCACCTGCTCCCAGTACCGCTCCATAAATTCCACACTCATCAGATCGTGCTCCATGCACCAGCGCAGGTAGATGGCCATGTGGTTATAGGCATTGATGGGGTCAATCGGCAGTTCCTTCTCCTCGATGCTCTCGATATGATAGGAAGCATCATCCATCTCACCGTCAAAATCATCATCGGAGTGCGTGCCTCTGGTGATAGCATCCTGGCGGGTGGGATCTACGGCAAAGCTGATGCCCGCCATCTTGTCCAGCAGGGCGTCTGCGTCATGCTCCATTTTATATTCTAATTCATCCCGGTAAAGGGGGATCACCTGGTAGAAGTTGACCTCCTCGCCGTCCGTCAGGATGCAGACCTCACTTCCGTCCTCTGTACCCTGGGGGCCGGTCAGGATGGCGGCGCACAGTTCGGTGCCCTTTGCAAAGTTCTCCTGGTTACTCATAGTATGTCCAAAGCCCAGCCAAGTGTCGCTTGCAATGGGCAGACGAGCCAAGACTTTCAGCAGACGGATGGGCCAGTACCACCGCTCATCCTGCATGGATTTCTGATCCAGCTTCCAGTCCGCAGGCAGGGCGATGGCCAGCTCCGCCCGCTCCAACTTGTATTCGGCCAGTTCCTCCGGCACATTCATCCGGTGGGCGCCCATGCCCATCGTCACCAAGGTGTAGTAGTCCCGCTCCCCAGCGGGCGGCACCACGCAGATGTCCACATGGATGTCCGGGGAGACCAACTCGTGGAACACATTCTCGACCTTACCGAAATACTGCTCAATGTGACCCTCGACGGCCTCCATCTC
>JAHAEW010000189.1 GCA_018374635.1 Clostridiales bacterium | reverse complement strand
GGGGCGCACCTCCTGCTCCGTGTCCCACACCCCGTGGGCCAGAATCTCCTTGCAATTTTCAATGAACAGCTCGTCCGCGCGGCTCATATCGTTCCTCCTCCGGTTGGTTTTCCCCAGCATACCACATTCCGCGCCGGAACGCAAACCCACCGGTTCGGCCAACGGCCGGGCGCAGCTCCGCGCCCGCGGGCGGCCATAAAGGCCGCCCCTACGTTCCAGCACCGTCCCCCAATTTTCTCCCATACAGGCCGGTGCGGCGGGGGCGTTACAGCGTAAGCCCCCGCCGCCGGAAAGCCGCCAGCGGAGCAGCCTGGGGGAAGTTCCAAGAAGGGGGAATCGCAATTCCCCCTTCTTGGCCGTTTCAAGGGGTGGATTGTTAAGACGGGGGAAATCGGCACCGCAGCGTAAAGCAAACGTGCCGGTGGCACGTTTGCAGCGTAGGCCGCAGTGGCTTTGCCGCGAGGAGGGAACCATCACAGGGGCCCGCCGGAGGCATGACAAGAAAACAGGTGTCAAAAAGGGTAACATGGAAGGCGCTTCAGCCTGGAATAAGGTGGGCCGATGTGGGCAGAAGGTGAATTGCCCTGAAGGGGCAAGAGAGTCCGCCCTGGGGCGTCGGCCCCTACGCTAAGGGGACGTCCGCCTCAACGTATCACGGCGTAGGGGCGACCCTTGTGGTCGCCCGCGGGCGGCCATAAAGGCCGCCCCTACAGGCCGTAGTACCGGCACAGCCGGGCCACTGCTTCCATAGCGTCGGGCGGATTGACCCACAGGTCGGGGGCGTATCCCACCCCGTCCCGGTTTTCCATGGTCTCATGAAAGCCCAGCCCGGTACCGAAGAAAACCGGGAGTCCCGAATTTGGCAGGCAGCAGGTGAAGTTATCCGACACCAGGGAGCAGCCGCCCGTGTTTACCCCCACCACCAGCGTGTTCTCCACCGTGTGCAGGTCGGTCAGCACGTCCTCTCCGGCGGAGGCGGTCCAGTTGTCCGTCAACAGGAAGGTGATTCCCTCCCGCTCCACCCATCGGCCTGGCTGTGAGGAAACAGCCCAGGTTCCCATGGCCTCGTCCGGATAGTCCAGAAAATAGCAACCGATCTGGCTGATCCTCTTTCCGGAGCTCCGGCGGGGCTGGGCGGGCTGGCCCGTCCAGCCATCAAACCACTCCGCCATCCAGTTCGAGTACCCGCCGGGGTTGCTCCGCACATCGAAGATCAGCAGGGGCGCGTCGGCGTACTCCCCGCCGCAGGCGGCAAACCGCGCCAGCTGTTCCTCCTCTTCCGGCGTGTCGGCGGACATATAGCGGGATTGCAGCGTTGGGATGCCCTGGTATTCGCTCTCCGCAAACACAAAATGACCGGGGCCCACAGTCTCACAGGGCGTCCACGACAGCTCATACCCGCCCAGGGTGTCCGGCAGGTCGCTCCCGTCCTTGCTCATGGCGAAAAAGCCGTAGGTGATGGCCCCATCCGGGCCGATGGTGGGCTTCACATAGTCCTCACTTAGCCCAGTGGGGTCGCTGATGTATATATCCGGTACATAATAGGTACGGAGCTTGGAAAACAGGTGACTGCCTCCAATCGTAAAATGTCCGTCCAGTACCGTCCCCTCCAGCGGCAAATACAGGGCCGTCGCCAGCCGGATAAGCGTGGAACCGTAAGGGGTGGTGGTGTCCTCCAGTATCTCGATGCTCTCCGCCTTCAACTTCTCAAACACCTCATCGCCGCCGAAGTACTCGTAGGCCCCGTAGGTGGTGCGGAGGAGGGTAAAGAACACATCCAGATCCTCCCTGGCCTTCTCTGGAGGGAGATAGTCCACCATATTGCGGCGGGTCATCAGAGCCTCCATCTCCCCGTCGGTGAAGGTGTGGTTCTGGCCGGCAAAGTCCGGCGTCCAGGGGGAGATGTCCAGGGGCTCCCCCTCCTCGATGACGGCCCGGCGCTTCTCGTTGACCGCGTCCAGAAAGGCGTGGAAGTCCACCGCCGCGGCCGGGGTGGGTGTGGGCTCGGGTGTGGGTTCCGGCGCGGGGGCGCACCCCGCCAGCAGGGCGAGGCTCAGGGCCAGGGGGAACAGCCTCCGGTTCATTCCAGCACGCTTCCTTTCAGTCCGTCCCGATGAATTCCCGTTATTTTTACCTCTTTTATGACATTATGTAGTCCCTCGCCCGGGGCAAAGACCTCCGTATAATTGGGGGCGTGGCCACGCCAGAGGCCCTCCTTCTCCTCCTCGAAGAGCACGGTCAGGGTCTCCCCCACCCAGCGCTCCAGCCAGGCCGCCCGCAGCTCCTCCGCCACCGCCGCCGCCCGGCGGGCCCGCGCCTCCTTTTCCGCCTTGGGCACCTGGCCGGGCAGGGCGGCCGCCGGGGTGCCGGTACGGCGGGAGTAGGGGAAGATGTGCATGGCGGAGAAGGCGCACCGGCGTACAAAGTCCAGGGTCTGGTCGAACTCCTCCTCTGTCTCTCCGGGGAAGCC
>JAHAEW010000188.1 GCA_018374635.1 Clostridiales bacterium | reverse complement strand
AAAGATGGGGCGTATCCGGGCAGAAGCGCATACGCCCCTGTTCCATGGGCTTGGCATACTCGTCCGCCGCCGCCCGGTTTCCCATCAGCAGTTCCATCTGTACGGCGTAGCTGCGCTCACAGGTCCGGCAGTCGGAGAGCCCGTCCCGGCCGGTCTTCCAGAACTTTTGGAAATACGCATACGCCTTTTTCCGATCCACATACCGCCAGAACCGGGCCATCTGCCACCAGTAGGTGCGCAGGCCGATATGGTAATACTTGACCCAGCGGTAGAATTCGTCCATCATGCTCTCCCACTGTGCCATGGGGATCTGGGGCAGGAAGGCGATTGGGTCGATGCCCATCTGCATGATCATCAGATGCATCTCCGCCGCGCCGTCTGGGGAGCGATCCCGGAACGCCTCGGCACACTCGTCAAAAAGGGCGCAGAACTCCGCCGCCACCGGGATGGCCTTGGGCGGATCGTCCCGGAAAGTGGCCTCGTAGCAGTAGTCGCACCGGAACATCAGCCGCCAGTAGGGATCTCCGGCCTCGTCCGCCTGCCGGATGGCGTTCAGGTAAGCGTCCATCTGGGGCTTTCCCCGGGGAAGCCGCTTGATCGCCGCCTCCAGCGCCTCCCCGCAAAACTTCGTCTTTCCCATTCGTTTATTCTCCGGAAGCGACCCGGAGGCCGCCGTCCTCCATCCGCTTCACCACGTCATCCCGCAGTTCCTCCTGGAAGAAGCCCATGGCGCAGTCCGGGAGGTCGTTCCCATCCAGTCCCCGCTCAAAGCGGTCCTTCCGGTAAAAGCCGATGGAATAGAGGGTAAAATAGTGGTGGGTCTTGCTGCTGCCTCCATGTGTGGTTGTGATCTTCCGCTCGGAGCCCGTCCGGATCTCCGCGATGTCGCGCAGCCGGACCAGCACGGCATAGGGCGTGCTGCCCTCCTGCAAGATATAGTGGGGCGTCAGGATCACCCGGGCCGGGGTCCCCTTGGAATTGGGGCCAACCATCTGGTAGGAGAGCACTCCCTCGCCGTCCTCCAGGGCCGCCAGCATCTCTTTTCCCAACTGCTCCCGTTCCGTCTCGTCCATGGAAAGCTCCCGGACGCTCTGTTCCAGTTTCCGGGTGTACCGGGCAGGGGTGAGGTTGGCCATCAGAATGGCCAGGTAAATGCCGCAGACGACCAGACCGAACACCAGTCCCCCAATGACTCCTGCCACCAGCCCCGGCACGCCGCCGCCATTCAGAAGCCCCATGCCGCCGAGCACAAGGGCGGTGAGCAGCAGGGTCAGGGGCACGACTTTTGTGAGGCTGCTTCTGCGGGTGCGGCTGCAATAGGCGCCGATCCATTCCCTGTCCTTGTTCAGCCAAGCTTGATAAGTAGATCCTGTCATATTGATTCCTCTCTTTCTGTATTTGCCGCCGGGCATTTCCCCGGGGCCGTCACACCTACGAAAAGGCGTCGGTGTCGCACGTTGTGTTCTCCATGCGGCGGGGCGTCTGTGCCGTCCGGTCTCCGGGCTGCTGGAACAGCAGGCCGGCAAGCTCCTGATACTCATAGAGATACGTACCCTCCAGCGTCTCGTCCTGCCGCACCCGCAGGAAGTCCTGAACAAACAGGCGCTGTGTGCCGCACACGGGACAGCGGAGCCTCCAGACCCGGCAGGCCCGGCGGGCGGTGGGGATCTCCTCCTCCCGCTGGATAGGGACGCAGTTTTCCATAAAGTAGTCCGCGCTGGCGGAGTACCGCTCGTCGCTGTAAACCGGCAGCAGGAACAGCCGGGGCGGCCCCATCTGCTCCATCCGCTTCTTGCAGGTCCTGCATTTGGGCATTTTCTGTTCCTGCTTTGTCAAAAGAGGCCCAAGCAAAAGCTCCAAAAGGTCGTACAGCATCCCCTACGCCCCTCCCCGCATCCTCTGGGCCTGCACGGCCCGCAGGGCCTCGCCCAGCTGGTCCGCTTTGGCGATGGCCTCCATCACCCGGGGGTGCTTCATGGACAGCTGTCCACCCGAGACCCGCAGGGTATAGATCTTCACCTTTTTGCCGTCCAGCCGAAACTGGCAGCTCACCAGGGCGGTGCCCCGCAGCTGCTGGCCGGTGTTGGTGCGGATGTCGGTGATCTGCGCCGGATCGGCCATTTGCAGCCGGGAGGGGTTGTTCTTCCATACCACGCCGATGTGGCCGCCCTCGGTATCCAGATAGAATACACAGTTGTGGGATGTAAATTTGTAGTTGATGTTGGGAAAGTCCCGCTCCAGCACCGCCGCCCGCTTCTCCATCCGTTTTTTCATCAGGATGGGCACACAGAGGGGGATGCCCACGATCAGAAGCACAAACAGCAGGGACAGGAGATCCAGGACCCGGTCGCTCACATCCGCGTGGACGGTGAACACAAACAGCGCTGGGATCAGCAGGATGGGAGGGACGTACCAGGCCAGGACATAGAGCAGATTTGTTTTCTTCATGTCCGCCGCTTCCTGATTCGTTTGGCTGCCGGGACAA
>JAHAEW010000187.1 GCA_018374635.1 Clostridiales bacterium | reverse complement strand
CTCCAGCAGATCCTTGCCGATGGCGTTGGCGGACAGAACCAGCATGTAGTTGGCGCTGGTGGCCTTGGCCTCAGCCTCGAAGAGGATCACGTCGGCCAGCTTGGTGGCCTCATAGGTCTTGTAGGAGGTCTTGTCCAGAGTGGGGTAGACCTGAACCTCAACGTTCGGATCCACATCGCTCATGTGGTCCCAGCCGGTGGCCACGCCGTACTCAATGTCAGTGCCGTCCTGCCAGTAGTAGAAAGCGACGGTGTTCTTGTCCACGGCGTAGGTCTTTTGAGTCTGTCCGTGCGCCGTCACATTGATGGAGCCGCGGCCGCCGGTGTAGCCGTTCATAGCCTTATACTGAAGGCTACCATTATTAGTGGTGTCCATCCGGATGACGTTACCGTCGTCACCCACACCGGCGGTGCTGTCGGAGTTCACGGTGGAATCGATCTCGCTGCCAGTGCCCTTGAGGCTGTTGCCCTGGAGGACGCTCTTGATGGTCAGCACGTCATCGTCGGACAGGGTGTAGGTGATGATGGAGCCAGCGGCCACGCCGGTCTTGTTGTAGGAGCCGCTGCCGGGCTGGTTAACGTCGCGGGTGCCCAGGTAGGTCTCCAGCTTCACGTCGTTGGACTTGCTATTGACATCATTAGCGGCAGTAATTCCAGTGATATCCTCCATCGCCTTGGCGGAGTTCTTCCAGTTGATGCTGTAGGTCTTGACGGTGCCGTCGGTCATGAGGATCTTGACCTGACCGGAGCGGTCCAGGGCGTTCAGGGTCCAGGCGGAGTCGATCACGAGGGCATAGTTGGTGACGATCTCCTCAGCGGGGCGGACGGCGATCACATAGCCGTTGGAGTCCAGGACAAAGTCGTAGCTGTTGTCAAAGCCGGGCTCGTTCTTGGCGTCGGCAATGTCAAAACGGGTCAGATCCACGTCCACCAGGGAGGCGGCGTCCAGAATGTAGGACTGGCGGTACTCTTCACCATCCACGGTGATAAAGAGCTCGTCGGCCTTGTCGCGGTCCACGCGGGTCATCTTGCCGGTGACAACCTCGGGGGCGGAGATGTAGGTGCGGCCGCCGTACTGCACGTAGAGGATCAGGTCGTCGGTGGTCACCTCGTCGTTGAACACTACGTCCTCAAAGTCCTCCGTCTCAGTGACGGTCTTGTTGGCCAGCTCGTTGTTCTTGTCATAACCGGGCGCATAGAAGGAGATTGTCTCGTTCTTCTCGCTGTAGGTGCGCACCTCGGACAGAGTCTCGCGGGTGAACAGCACGTACTCGGCGTCGCCATCGTTGTTGTTGTCGATGATCTCAACGTCCACACCGTTCAGGTTGAACTTGTCGCTGTTGTTGGCGGCATAGCTGTAGTCGTTGATCAGGTTGTGGGCATCCTCTTCGGTCTTGCAGTAGCCGTAGTTCACGTAGAACTCGGTGCCCTTGGTGACGGCCACGCCGGTGCCCTTCAGGTAATCCTTCACGGTGCTCTGAGTGGCAGCGGTGGCGTTGATCACGTTCACGTCGTCCTTGGTGGACACGCCCAGCACCTTGGAATCGGACAGGATGGTGGTCTTCTCGATGTACATGGTCACGGTCTTGCCCAGGAAGTCAACGGGGGTGTCCACATTGAAGGCAATCTTACCGGACTGGGCCACGCCCTCGTCCTTGGTGGTGTTGGAGGTGGTGGAGGAGTACAGAACCACGTTGTCCAGCACGGTCTTGCCATCCTTCAGAGCGGAGTCGGAGTCGGTCTTGTCCAGCTCAGCCCACTTGTTGCCCACCACAACGCCCTCCACCTTGTACACGCCGTACATGGAGGACAGGATGGTGCGGGCATCGGAGTACGCCATGGCGTAGCCGTTGTTGGTGTAGCTCTCGATCATCTCCACGTCCAGGGCGTTGTAGATGAGCAGAGCGGCGTTGTCGCGGCTCAGAGGCTCGGCCACGGAGCCCTTGAAGTTGCGGAAGATGCCCAGCTTGGAGGCCAGGGCGTTGGTGTTGATCTCCCAGTCGGTGCCGGTCAGGCCCTCGATAGCGGGATCGTAGCCAGCGGCCACCAGCAGCATCTTGGCGGCCTCGGAGCCGGTCACGCCCGCGTCGGGGTCAAACTTGCCGTTGCCGCGGCCGGCAATGATGCCGGTGGTGTAGCAGTAGTTGATGTGGCCCTTGGCCCAGTGGCTGCTGATGTCAGTCAGGCCGGAGGGGCTGTTCTCATACAGGGCGCCGTTATCCACGCCCTGATTCATGATGACGGAGATCATCTTCGCCATCTGGGCGCGGTCCACGCCCTCGGTGGGGGCATAGGAGCCGTCGGGCTTTCCTTCGATGACGCCCAGCGTCACCAGCATGGAAACGGCGTCCTTGTTCACGATCTGATCCTTATCGGTGAGATCGTTGTAGCTCGCAGCGGAGGCGGAGACAACCATCATGCCGATGAGCATGATCGCCGCCAGAGCCAGGCTGAGAGCCCGCTTGAGGTTTCTCATTTGGATTTCCTCCTTCT
>JAHAEW010000186.1 GCA_018374635.1 Clostridiales bacterium | reverse complement strand
GTGCGTCCGGAAGCCGCCTGAAGCAACGCAGGCAGCGCGGGACTATGCAAATTCCACCTTTGGCAAGTGGAAGGGAAAATGTGAAATCTGAAACCCTGTCATCATCCGGCTTACCCGCAAGAGAAATCCCAAGGGGAACACAGCACGCCGGAAAAGGCATAAGTCAGCCAGTCATCACGCTGCGACTGAGTGCCAAGATGAAAAGTTCTGCATGAGGATGAAAGCCAAACTGCCTGAACGATAGTCAGAGGAGCGTTATCGTCCGCCACGGCGAAAAGATGACTATATGCGCCGTGTGATATGGGCAAGTGGTGAAGGTAAATCGCCAAATGCGTACACATCCATATCAGCCGCCCGCAGTCAGCGGGAAATGACGGAAGTCGCATCCGACAGCAGAACAGGCCAATTTGCATAGTTCTAACCGGAGATGACCTAAACCGGAACGCTGGAAACAGCTATGGCCTGGGCCTGAATATCCGGCACGGTCACGGAGCCACCATAGTAGTCCGAGGGCGTTAATGGCGTCCACATGGCGAAGGGTGGCAGTTTATCCCCTGATACTGAAAAGGAAAGGTGCGTGAGGCACTATGAGAAGTCCACAGACAGTATTGGAAACCCTACGAAAGCACGCGCAGAAAGCGCATTACCAGTATGAGCGTCTTTACCGCAACCTGTATAACCCTCAGCTCTACCTTCTGGCCTATCAGAACCTATATGCGAACAAGGGGAGTACGACGGCTGGAGCAGATGGCGCTACCCTCAGCGGTATGAGCCTGAAGCGAATTGAGTCCCTGATTAAAAAACTGCGGGACCGCAGTTATCAACCCCACCCCGCCAGGAGGCAGTACATCCCCAAGAAAAGTGGAAACGGGCTGCGCCCGCTGGGTATCCCGGCGGCAGACGACAAACTGGTACAAGAAGCCGTTCGCATGATTTTAGAAAGCATCTATGAACCGACCTTTCAAAGCACATCTCATGGTTTTCGGCCCGGAAAAAGCTGTCATACCGCCCTGTCGCAGATACAGAAAACCTTCACCGGCGTCAGCTGGTTTGTGGAGGGCGACATCAAAGGGTGTTTCGACAACATCGACCACCACATCCTGGTCAACATTCTGAAACGAAGGATAAAGGACGAGGCTTTCATAGACCTGATTTGGAAGCTGCTCCGGGCCGGGTATCTGGAGGACTGGATGAAGCACCAGACCTACAGTGGCACGCCGCAGGGCTCCGGGGTAAGTCCACTCTTGGCGAATATCTATATGAACGAGCTGGACCTGTTCATGGAAAAGCTCCGGGCGCAATTCGGCAAGGGCGACAAGCGGCGGTTCAGCAACGACTATGTCAATGCCAACCACCACTATGCGCGAACCAGAGAACGAAACGCCAAAAAATGGAACACCATGAGCGAAGAAGAACGGAAAGACGCCAAAGTCATGCAGAAGAAATTACAGGCAATCCTGCTATCTACCCCCAGTCGGGAGCCAATGGACCCCAACTATCGCAGAGTTCTATATGTCCGTTACGCCGATGATTTTCTAATTGGCGTGATTGGAAATAAAGCGGACGCCGAACAAATCAAGACCGCCGTCAGTGAATTTCTGAAACAGGAATTGAACCTCACCATGTCGCCTGAGAAAACCCTGATTACCCACGGACATGACAAGGCAAGATTCCTGGGATACGACATCACCATCAGCAAGAATCAGGCGGTCAAAAAGACAAAGGGCGGCGTAAAGCGAGCCTATAATGGGCGCGTTGTCCTCCTGCTTCCAAAGGAAAAATGGATGGGTAAACTGCAAGAGTATAGGGCGCTTAATATACAAAAGGATGGCACGGGGAAAGAAATTTGGATGCCTGTGGCAAGGAACGGCTTGCAAAACAAAGAACCTATTGAAATCCTCGCACAATTCAACGGAGAAATCCGGGGTATCTACAACTATTATCGTCTGGCACGGAATGTATCTGTCCTGAACAAGTTTTGCTATGTCATGGAGTACAGCATGTATAAGACTATCGCAAGGAAAATGCGGTGCTCCGCAGCGAAAGTCAAGAAGAAATATACGAGAGACCGCATATTTGGCATAGAATACGAAACAAAACACGGGATAAAACGGGCCGAGTTCTACCATAACGGTTTCCGGAAAAGTGCGCCGTCTAAATTAGACATGGACACAACGCCGGACTATAGATACTCCATCCGACCCAAGGAAGTCATTGCCAGATTTATGACCGGATACTGTGAGCTGTGCTGTAAAAATGAACTCCCGGTTATGATTTACCAGGTGAAGAACCTGAAAAGTCTTTCCGGCAACGAGCCCTGGGAACAATTTATGTTGAAAAAGCGCCGCAAGACGCTGATTGTGTGCGAGGACTGCTACAAAACAATCACAAATTCGTAGGGTGGATAAATAGAGAGCCGTATACATCGAGAGGTGTAAGTACGGTTCGGGGGCGAGCTATGGAAAACCCGCCGCCGCGAGGCGGTAAGGCGTCTATAGTTTAGCCCACTTG
>JAHAEW010000051.1 GCA_018374635.1 Clostridiales bacterium | reverse complement strand
GCTCTTCTCCTCGCTCCCGCTGAGGTAGGTGACGGTGTCGCCGCTCTGGATGGCCTCAATGGCCACGGCCACATTGTCCTTCGGATCAATGATCATTGCGTTGCGCATAGTGGATATCTCCTTTCGGTCGTGAGTGGATCAGGTCTGCACCAGTGGGGGTATACGAACGGGCGTCCATTTGTGGGAGTTCAGAACGCCCGAAAAACACGGGAACAGGCTTCTGTTCCGAAATAAAAACAATGTTCTCATTACGGAATACCATATGTAACGTACCATTTCAAAGGGAAAATGTCAATAGAAAACGGGGATATTGAGGCGATTTTGTGCTGAATACAGGGAGGGGAAGCACACAAAACAGGCGCCGGACTTGTAAAACAAAGTCACCTTTGCTATGATAGATAATAAAACATACCATCAAAAAATGCAATGGTCTGATTTGGATGGAGGAACCTATGGGACAGGAACAGCACCGTGCCACCACACGGGTTTTGGATATATTGGAGCACCTGGCGTCGGAAGGGGGAGCGGGGAAAACACTGACAGAGCTGTCGGCCGCTCTGGATGCGCCCAAGAGCAGTCTCTTTCCCATTCTGCACACGCTGGCGCAGCGGCGCTATGTGCGGCTGAACCGGGAGACCGGGCGCTACTCGGTGGGCATCTCGGCCTATGTGCTGGGGGAGGCCTATGGCGCCGGACGGCGGGAGAGTGTTCTCCGGCGGGTCCAGGAGCTTATGGAGCAGGTGGCGCGGCGCTGTGAGGAGCCGTGCCAGCTGGCCATTCTGGATGGGGGAAATGTACTCTACATTGGAAAGGCAGACTCGGACCAGGCCATCCGCATGATCTCACGCCTGGGCAGCCGCCTGCCGGCCAATGCCACCGCGCTGGGGAAGGCCCTGTTGAGCGGTCTGGAGGAGGACGCGGTGCGCAGGTATTTTTCCCAGGGGATGCCACGGCTGACGGAACACACGATCACCGATCTGGAGCCGCTTCTGGAGCAGCTCAGCCGGGTGCGGGAGGAGGGGATCGCCTGGGAAGAGGAGGAGTCCACGCCGCACCTGTGCTGTGTGGCTGTCCCGCTGCGGCAGCGGAGGAATGTGTTCGCGGCGTTGAGCGTATCCATGCCTCTGTTCCGGGCCACACCGGAAAAGCGGGAGTGGGTCAGCGCCTGCCTGCGGGAGGCGGCCTCGGAGATCAATACCCTGGCGGAGGAGCGGGGCATATCGCTGGATATTCTGTAAAACAAGGTTTATTTGGAGGAAGCGCCGGATCAAGCCGGCGTTTCTGAGCGGTTTGGAGGGAATGCGGTGCATCTGTTTTTGACAGGAGAGGTCCAGGTGGGAAAATCCACGCTGCTGTCAGCCCTGCTTGGCTCACTGGAGCGGCCGGCCTGCGGATTTCGCACCTGCTGGAGACGGGCGGAAGGGGAGGATACCCTCCACCTTCTGCCCTGGGGCGTCGAAGCGGACTGTGGGCCGGATAATCAGGTGGCCCGGCGCCGGAACGGACGGGCGGAGATCCTGCCGGGCCGGTTTGATACGCTGGGACCGGGTCTCCTGACGCCGCGGCCGGGGTGCGCGGTGATGGTGATGGACGAGCTGGGCTTTTTAGAGGGGAAGGATCTGCGCTTTCAGGAGGCTGTACTGCGTGCGCTGGACGGACCGCTCCCGGTCCTGGGGGTCATCAAGCCCCGGCATGTGCCCTTTCTGGATCAGGTACGGACCCATGAGGGAGTGCAGGTGGTGACCGTCACACCGGAAAACCGGGACGGATTGCGGACATCCAAGCCGCTTGCCGCCTGGCGCGCGTTGGTTTTGACCAGTCAAAAAAATGGATAAAAAGATGGGCCGCCCGCAGGGAAGGGGACGGCCCATCTTTTTTCCGGCTCATTGTGCGGAGAGATACCGTGCCGCTACCGCAGCGGCAGTAGCGGCATCAGCGGTATAGGCGTCTGCGCCGATATCTGCGCAGAAACGCTGGGTGACCGGCGCGCCGCCCACCATGATCTTGACCTGATCGCGGATGCCGGCGGCTTTGGCGGCCTCAACGACCTCTCCCATGGCGGGCATGGAGGTGGTGAGCAGGGAGGAGCATGCGATGATGGAACAGTTCTGTTCCGCGGCGGTCCGGATAAAGGTCTCGGGGGACACGTCCACACCAAGATCGATGACCTCGATCCCCTGGCCCTCAAACATCATGCGGACCAGATTTTTGCCGATGTCGTGGAGATCGCCCTTTACTGTGCCGAGGCAGGCGCGGCCCAGCGGGGCCACATGGTCGCCGGCCAGGTGGGGCTTGAGCAGCACGGTGCCTGCATTCATGGCTTTGGCCGCCATCAGAACCTGGGGCACGAACATGGCGCCGGCTTTAAATTGTTCGCCAACAATGCCCATGCCGGCCAGCAGGCCTTCCTCCAGAATGGCGCGGGGGGTGAGACCTTCTTCCAAAGCGCGGGGCACCAGATCCTGGACTGATTTGGCCCGGCCCTTTTGAATGGCTTGCGAGAGTTCGTTCAGTGTGCTCATGATCGATCAGATCCTTTTCGAAGAAGTTGTGTATGATTATAGCAAAGTGGGAAAAAAATAAAAAGCGACTGGGTCTGAAAAGTGATTTTTTGACAAAATGGAAAAAAATGAGCGGATAGAAGAGCGGAAAGCCCGTCATTTGGACAAGAGAAGATTCTTCCATGCCAAAGGTGTGTGACATTGGCAGAGCGGCCGGCGTGTGGAACGCGGGGTGAAAGCCATATTAAAGAGTGTTCCGCAATTGGCTCTGCGGAATGAGACACATCAAAATAAAAAGGGGTGATTTTGTGCGGGAAGAATCGAACAAGCAGCCGTGGGGCATGCTGGCGCTGCGGGTGGCGGCGGTGATGCTGTCACTGGGGGCGCTGCTGGCCGTGGCAGTGCCGGTTCATGCATCCGCAGCGCAGGGGCATGCGGTGAGCCGAACGGTGATCCCCATGGGCCGTGCCGTGGGGATCAAACTGTTTTCTGACGGCGTTATGGTGGTAGGACTGGCCGATGTAGAGACGGAAAAAGGGACGGCGAATCCAGCCAAGACCTGTGGATTAAGAGAGGGAGACATCATTACCCACCTGAATCGGGAAGAGGTAGACTCCATTGAAGAAGTGCAGGCGATTCTCCAGGAGACCGGTGGAGAGGCCATGAGCATCCGGGCCAAACGGGGGGAAGAAGAGGTCCAGATGACGGTCCAGGCGGTCCAGTGCAGCACGGACGGCAGTTATAAGCTGGGCGCATGGATACGGGATTCCATGGCGGGGATCGGGACCATTACCTTCTATGACCCGCCCTCCGGCGTTTTTGGCGCGCTGGGTCACGGGATCAGCGACACGGATACCGCCAAGCTGATGCCGCTTCAGTCCGGCAGCATTATGTTTGCGGAAGTGAGCGGTGTGCAGAAGGGCGCGGTAGGCGCGCCCGGCCAGCTTCGGGGCGCCTTCCAGGTAGAGCAGGATATGGGAGAGCTCTACGCCAACACGTCCAGCGGCATTTTCGGCACCTGGACCGGCGCGGAGTTAGAGACGGGGATGGAGCCGATTCCGGTGGCCCAGCGGAGCGAGGTTTGCACGGGAAAGGCTGTCATCCGCTCCAATGTGGCGGGCACGGAGATCAGGGAGTATGAGGTGGAGATCGTGCGCCTCTACCCGGAGAGCGGCGGAGAGCACCGGGATCTCATGCTCAAGGTGACGGATGAAGCCCTTCTAAAGGAGACAGGGGGCATCGTACAGGGTATGTCCGGCTCCCCAATCATCCAGAATGGAAAGCTGGTGGGAGCGGTGACCCATGTACTGGTCAACGATCCCACTCAGGGCTACGGCATTCTGGCGGAAAATATGCTGAAGACCGCCGAGGAAAGTTAAAAGCGGTCTGCGCATAAAATGCCCGGCCCCGGAAGCATTTGCTTCCGGGGCCGGGCATTTATCGGCGGCTGCGGGCGGCAGTTGCCCTGAATTTGCGCCTGCCCTCCGCGGAAGGGGGGCAGCGTCAAGGATTTGTAAAGCCGCGGCCGCAAGCCGGTAACAGCGATAAAGAGACGGAAAGTGTTTGGGTTTCGGTTAAAAGTGGGTGGAAACAGTCCGAAAATTTCAAAAAACGGAGAGAGGGAGCGCAGGCTCAGCAGGGGATCTGTAAGGAGAACGTATCCGGGAGGGGAGAGAAACTGACGGAGTCTTTGCCAGTCCTTTACCTGGGGCTGGTGGAAGAGAGCGGGGCCGGACTGGTATAGTAGCCTACGGATGAAAACGGAGAATCGATGCGAAAGGATGACAAGTATGCTGGAACTCAATCACATCCGCAAGTCGTTTGACGGGACGCCGATCCTGCATGATATTTCGCTCCGGGTGGAGGATGGTGAGATCGTGTCCATTCTGGGACCCTCCGGCTGTGGAAAGACGACGCTGCTCAACCTGATCCTGGGCCTGACCGACGCCGACAGCGGCGAGATCCGCTACGACGGCGAGGACCTGACCCACACTCCCATGGAGAAGCGGGGATTCAACATCGTCTTTCAGGACTATGCCCTTTTCCCCAATCTGAATGTCTGCAAGAACATTACCTACGGCCTGAAGAACCGGGCCAATCGGACCTCCCAGCAGGAAGTGGAAGAGCTTATCGACCTGCTGGGCCTGCGGGACCACCTGAACAAGCGGGTAGACCAGCTCTCCGGCGGCCAGAAGCAGCGGGTGGCTCTGGCCCGCACTATGGTGATGAAACCCCGGCTCCTGCTGCTGGACGAGCCGCTCTCGGCGCTGGACGGCGTGATCAAGGAATCCATCAAGGACCGGATCAAGACCATTGCCCGGGAGTATCACCTCACCACCATCATCGTGACTCACGACCCCGAGGAGGCCCTGACTCTCTCTGACCGGGTTCTGATCATTGATAAGGGAACCATCTCCCAGTATGCCAGACCCGAGGAGATCGTCCATCAGCCCAAAAACGACTTCGTGCGCAAGTTCATCCTCAATCAGCTGGAGATCAAGCGGGACAATATCTATGCCCTCTTTGGCCGGCCGAGCGTGGCTGCCGCTGTGTAACACACAATGCGCAAAAACATCGAACTTAAGCTGATCTTTTGGGCCATTACAGCGCTTTTCGCGGCGTTTCTGGCGGCGCCGCTCCTCCTTCTCTTTGGAAAATCGGTGTGGGACGGCGGCCTTACGACGGAGTTTTACACCTCCGTTGTGGTCAAAAAGGGATTTCTTCCCGCCCTGGGCAACAGCTTTGCCGTGGCCTCCGCCGCGGCGGTGATCGCGGTGGTCATCGCGTTCCTGCTGGCCTACGCGGTACACTATACGGCCCTGCCCCTGTGGGCCAAGCACCTCATCAGCGCCATCGCCACACTGCCCATGTTCTTGCCCACCATTACCTATGGCTTTGCCATCATTTACTCCTTTGGCAAGCAGGGACTCCTGACCCGTCTGCTGGGACGACAGCTCTTTGACATCTACGGTTTCTGGGGACTGCTGGTGGGATATGTGATCTATACGGTGCCCACCGCCTTCCTGCTGATCCACAATACCATGGGATATGTGGATAAAAAGACGCTGGTGGTCTCCAAGGTCATGGGAGACCAGACCATGTCCACCTTCTGGATTGCGGTGGTGCGCCCCCTGCTGGGCACGCTGGCCGGTGCCTTTATCCAGGCCTTTTTCCTGAGCTTTACCGACTTCGGTATCCCTGCCTCGGTAGGCGGAGGATATGATGTGATCGCCACGCTGCTCTACAATCAGATGCTGGGCGGCATCCCGGACTTCAACCGGGGCGCGGTGGTGGCCGTCATCATGCTCATCCCCTCGGTGGGAAGCATCTGCCTCCTCCAGATCCTGGAGCGCTTCAACATCCGGTATAACCGGATCTCCCCTGCGGAGCTGCGCCGCAACCCGGCCCGCGACGCCGGATGGGGGGCCGTGACAGCGGTCTTGTCGGTCCTGATGCTCTCCCTCTTCGCGGTCATCTTTGTGGTGCCCATGGTGGAGGACTGGCCCTACAAGACGGGATTTTCTCTGGAGCATGTGCAGACTGTGTTCGCCGACAGCGAACTGCTGACCGTATACCGGAGCTCCCTCTTCCTGGCCCTCGCCACCGCCCTTCTGGGCACGCTGGCGGCCTACGGTGGGGCGCTCATTACGGCGCGGAGCACGCTGGCCCGGGGGTATAAGCGCACGGTGGAGAGCATCGCGCTGGTGACCAATGCCATACCGGGCATGGTGCTGGGCGTAGCCTACCTCTTCCTGTTTTCGGGGACCGGGCTGCAGAACACCCTGCTCCTGATGATTTTGTGCAATGTGGTGCACTATTTCTCCACGCCCTACCTGATGATGAAAAATTCCCTCTCCAAGATGAACGCCGGGTGGGAGACCACCGCGATGCTCATGGGGGACAGCTGGATCAAGACCATTCTGCGGGTAGTCACCCCCAACGCCCTGTCCAGCCTCATTGAGGTATTCAGCTACTATTTTATCAACTCCATGGTGACCATCAGCGCCCTGATCTTCATTGCCGGTGCGCGCACCATGGTGCTGACCACCAAGATCAAGCAGCTCCAGTATGTCAACAAGTTTAACGAGGTCTTTGTGCTCTCACTGCTGATCCTGGCGACCAACCTGGTTGCAAAGGCGGTTTTTTCCCGCCTTGCAAATCAGAAAAAGAAGAAGCCGGCCAAACAGACACAAGCTTAAAAAAGAGGAGAGAAACCAAAATGCATCTCAAGAAACTGATGGCCATGGGCCTTTCCCTCAGCATGGCGGCAGCCCTTCTGGGCGGCTGCGCCGCCGGCAGCGCAAGCACGGGCAGCGATTCCGGCAGCGGCGACGCCGCACCCAAGGAGGAACAGGTGGTCCTCTACTCCAACGCCGACGATGAGGCCATCACCGCGATGACCAACGCCCTGGATGCCAATGGCTACAAGGACAAGTACATCATCCAGACCTTTGGCACCTCCGAGCTGGGCGGAAAGCTGATGGCGGAGGGCAAAAATCTGGAGGCCGATCTGGTCACCATGAGCACCTTCTACCTCCAGAGCGCCCAGGATCAGAACCAGATGTTCCTGCCCCTGACCTTTGAGGTGAACACCCTGGAGGAGGCGCCCGATTACACCGCCCCCATCACCGCTCAGGAGGGGGCCATCATCGTCAATACCGAGCTCATGGAGTCCGAGGGCCTGCCCATGCCCACCAGCCTGAAAGACCTGACCGATCCCGTCTATGCAGGCCAGGTGGCTGTGACCGATATCCAGTCCTCCTCCACTGCGTGGCTGCTCATCCAGGCGCTGGTCTCGGAATATGGGGATGACGGCGCGCGGGAGGTGCTCTCCGGCATCTATCAGAACGCCGGCGATCACATCGAGACCTCCGGCTCCGCGCCTTTGAAGCTGTGCCGCGCTGGTGAGCTGGCTGTTGGCTTCGGCCTGCGCCACCAGGCGGTGGCGGACAAGGCCGACGGCCTGCCCATCGACTATGTGGACCCCGCCGAGGGAAACTTCTCCCTCACGGAGTCGGTAGCCGTGCTGAACAAGGGGGATGAGACCAATCCTCTGGCCATGGAGATGGCCCAGTGTATCATCGAGAACGCCCGCGGGGAGCTGCTGGCCACTTATCCAAACCCCCTCTATGAGGGCGAGACCTCGGATTCCGCCAACAAGTCCGCCTATCCCAAGACCTTCGGCGAGCCTCTGACCCTGGAGCTGTTCCAGAAGCACCAGGAGCTGTCTGAATCCGCCAAGCCCTGATCCAACCGATCATACCAGGGGGCGCGCGTATGCGTCCCCTGGTTTTTAGAGAAGAAGGGAAGATTGAGACCCATGAATCGCTATAAGCTGCTCACACCCGGACCGCTGACCACCACGGATACCGTGAAGGCGGAGATGCTCTTTGACCACTGTACCTGGGACGACGACTACAAGCAGATCACCCAGCGCATCCGCGCCGCGCTGCTGGAGCTGGGCCATGTCGCTGAGCCGGAGTACACCGCCGTGCTCATACAGGGCAGCGGCACCTTCGGGGTGGAGTCGGTCCTCACCAGCGTGGTGGGAACGGGGGATAAGCTGCTCATTGCGGCCAACGGCGCCTATGGCCTGCGCATGGTGGAGATCGCCCGGCACGCGGGGATAAACTATGTCCTCTACGAGGAGGAGAACACCCGCCGCCCCGATCCGGAGAAGATCGCCCGGATGCTGGAGGCGGATCCCGGGATCACCCATGTGTCCATGGTGCACAGCGAGACCACCAGCGGTATTCTCAACGACATCCAGGCGGTGGGCGGGGTGGTCCGCCGGGCGGGCAAGACCTTCATCGTGGACGCCATGTCCTCCTTTGCCGGCGTGGATATTCCCGTGGCCGGCTGGGGCATCGACTTCCTCATCAGCAGCGCCAACAAGTGCATTCAGGGCGTGCCCGGCTTTTCCTTCATTCTGGCCCGGCGCAAGAAGCTGGAAGAGAGCGCCGGAAAGGCCCGCTCCCTCTCGCTGGACCTGTATGCCCAGTGGCGTACCATGGACGTGGACGGCAAGTGGCGCTTTACCTCCCCCACCCATGTGGTGCTGGCCTTTGCCAAGGCGCTGGAGGAGCTCAGGGCGGAGGGCGGCATCCCGGCCCGCTATGCCCGCTATGCGGCGAACCACCAGCTTCTGGTGCGGCGGCTGGAGGAGCTGGGCTTCCGCGCCTATCTGGAGGCAGAGGTCCAGGGGCCCATCATCACCACCTTTTTCTACCCCGAGGGGGCTGAATTCACCTTCCGGGAGATGTATCAGTACATCAAGGAGCGGGGATACGTGCTCTATCCCGGAAAGGTGATGGAGGCGGAGACCTTCCGCGTGGGCAACATCGGGGAGATCTACCCCGAGGACATCGAGAGGCTGGCCGCCATTATGGCTGAGTTTCTGCGGGAGGTGCGGGGATGAACGTCAAGCTCCTGATTCTGGACTGGGCCGGAACTGCGGTGGACTACGGCTGCTTTGCGCCGGTCAATGCCTTTGACCAGGCCTTCCGGGCCTTCGGGGTGGAGGCCTCCATGGAGGAGATCCGCCGGCCCATGGGCATGCTCAAGATCGACCATATCCGCGCCATGCTGGCCATGGAGCGCATTGGCGCGTGCTGGACCCGGGTCCACGGCCGTCCCCCGGTGGACAAGGACGCCCATGCCATTTACGCCGTTTTTGAGAGCAAACTGATGGAGAGCCTGGAGCAGTACGCCCTGCCGAAGCCCGGGGTGCTGGAGACGGTGGAGCGCCTGCGGGGGATGGGGTTGACCATCGGCTCGACCACCGGCTATACCGATGCCATGATGGAAGTGGTTGCCGCGGGCGCGGCCCGGGCGGGGTATGCCCCGGACGCCTGGTTCAGCCCCGACGCGGTGGACGGGCTGGGGCGTCCCTATCCGTATATGATCTATGCCAATATGAAGCGCTTCCGCATCCGGTCGGTGGATCAGGCGGTCAAGATCGGCGACACGGTCTCCGACATTCAGGAGGGGCTCAACGCCGGGCTCCGCTCCCTGGGCGTCATCGAGGGGAGCAGCGTTCTGGGGCTGACCGGGGAGGAGTGGAAGGCGCTCTCCGCGCAGGAACAGGCCGCGGCGGCGGAGAGGGCACGGAGGACCTTTGAGGAGGCCGGAGCCCACGGAGTGCTCAACCGGCTGGAGGAACTGCCCGGCTGGCTGGAGGCCAATTGCTGATCTGAAACACAGGAATACGCGCCTGTTTCCATCCAGAGCGATGGACGGGCGCGTATTTTCTGTCCGTGAGGGGCCTATATCCCGGCTATTTTTGGAAGGAGGACAAAAAACAGGGCTTTTTTGGACATTCTGACCGTAAAAGTTTTGTAAATTTTCTTGCGGACGGGACCGAAATCACGTACACTGAACACAATAGGAGAAGGTGGGAAACCGTGGAATGCGGGATCAGAGGCCCCCGCGGCAGACCCTGCGCTCGGCGCCCGACCGGGTGCGTGCGGTTCTGCCCGGCCTTGCGATCCTCCGCTGTGTGCAGAGCGGTTATGCGGTAGGGGCCGTCTCGGCCAGTACATGCGGCATGCGGGAGGAATATCTGCTGAAACGAGTGATGGGAGTGAATGAATATGCATAAGACTGTGGATACCCGATACACGCAGGAGCGGGAGCTCTCCTGGCTGCGCTTCGACAGCCGGGTGCTGGACGAGGCGCGGGATGAGAGCGTGCCCCTCTTTGAGCGGCTGAAATTTGCCGCGATCTTTACCAGCAATCTGGACGAGTTCTTTATGATCCGCGTTGGATCGATCTATGACATGAGTCTCTCCCGGCAGACCCACGTGGACAGCAAGAGCGGGCTCACGCCGGCGGAGCAGCTTCAGGCCATCTGCAAGACGGTGCCCGGCATGTATAAACAGCGGGACAAGATCATGAGCCAGCTGGAATCCCGGCTGCGCAGCTGCAACATCTGCAATCTGTCCATGGAGGAGCTGGACGGGAAGGAGCGCAAACAGGTGGAGCGCTGGTTCCGGAGCTATGTGCAGCCGGTCCTCTCTCCCATGGTGATCAACATCCACCACCCCTTCCCGCACCTGCCGTCCAAGAGCCTGAATGTGGTGCTCTCCCTCCGGCGGGAGGGGAAGCGCTGCTTTGGACTGGTCCCCATTCCAAAGACGCTTCCGGCGTTCTTCCAGCTGGAGGAGGGCGGTCTGCGCTATCTGCTCACCGAGCAGGTGGTGCTGGCCTGTGCCGACCAGCTGTTTGAGACCTATCAGGTGGAGGAGAAACATGTGATCTCGGTCACCCGCAACGCCGACATCAGCCCCGAGGATGAGGACTATGATGTGGGAGAGGATTTCCGGGAGCACATGCAGAAGGTCCTCAAGCGCCGGGGGCGTCTGGCCCCGGTGCGCCTGGAAGTGCAGGGGGAGCCGTCCGAGGAGCTTTTGACATATCTGTGCCAGCGTCTGGACCTGCCGCGCGCCTATGTCTTCTGCGCCCGCAGTCCGCTGGCCATGGGGTATGTCTTTGGGCTGGAAGGAAAGCTGCCGCCGGAGAGCGCGGCGGCCCTGTGTTATCCAAAGTATACGCCCCAGTGGCCGGCGGGACTGGTGAAACATACGCCGCTCATCCCGCAGATCCTGCGGCGGGACACGCTGCTCTTTTATCCCTACCATACGATGGAGCCGTTTCTCAAGGTGGTCAAGGAGGCCGCGTCCGATCCGGCGGTGCTGTCCATCAAAATCACGATCTACCGCCTGGCCTCCACTGCGAAACTGGTGGAATATCTGGCGGCAGCGGCGGAAAACGGCAAGGATGTCACCGTGCTTATGGAGCTGCGGGCCCGTTTTGACGAACAGAACAACATCGCCTGGGCCGAGCGCCTGGAGGAGGCCGGATGTACGGTGCTCTACGGCTTTGAGCACTTTAAGGTTCACTCCAAGATCTGCCTCATCACCCGGCGGGAGAAAGGCCGCATCCAGTATATCACCCAGGTGGGGACGGGAAATTACAATGAAAAGACCGCAAAGCTCTATACCGACTTCTGCCTGCTGACAGCCAGTCCAGCCATTGGGGAGGACGCGGCGGCCTTTTTCCAGAATATGTCCACCTCCAATCTCCGGGGAGAATATGAGCACCTGCTGGTGGCTCCCTATGGGCTGAAAAACCGCCTTCTGGAGAGGATGGACGAGGAGATCGGGAAGGCCCGCCGGGGCAAAGAGGCACGGATCTTCATCAAAGTCAATTCCGTGACCGACCGGGAGCTGATCGACAAGCTGGCCCAGGCCAGCCAGGCGGGCGTACAGGTCACGCTGAATGTACGGGGCATCTGCTGTCTGCGGCCGGGCGTGCCCGGACTGACCGACCATATCCGGGTGTTCTCGGTGGTGGGACGGTTTTTGGAGCATCCCCGCATCTACGCGTTTGGCGTCGGAACGGAGAGCAAGCTCTATATCGGTTCGGCCGATCTGATGACCCGCAACACGGAGCGGCGGGTGGAGATCGCCTGTCCGGTCTGGGACGCCGCCATCCGGGAGCAGATCCAGCACTATGTGTCCCTCTATTGCGGGGATACCCGCAAGGCCCGCAATCTCCGGCAGGACGGCAGCTATGAGGCGGTGCCCATCCCGGATACGGGGGTGGAGCTGGACGCACAGGCCTATCTCATGGAAGAGGCGGTGCGGGAGAGCACACAGGCGCCCGTCCCGCCGTCCAAGGAGACGGGCAAGGGAAAGAGACTGCTCCGCCGCCTGATGTTCTGGCGCTGAGTGGGAAAAGAGCGCCCTCCCCACTGCGGACCGGGCCATCCCATCAACAGAAATTGGAAAAGGCTGGACAGAGACCGTGCTCTGTCCAGTCTTTTTTGTGAGTGAGAAAAAAGAGGAAGCAGACCGTTTTCCGAGGAAAAAATCGAATGGTCGCAAAGTAAGTCGTGCGGTGTCGAATTTATAAAAACCAAAAATTGGTAAAAATAGCTTGCGTTTGCTGTCTGATTATGGTAAATTACTAATCAACCGGTAAAATGCCCTGGCCAGGCAGAAAGAAAGCACGGATGCTGCTGGAAGAAGGAGTCGACATGGAGAACAAGAAACGTATTCTGATCGCAGATGCGAGCAATGAGTTCCGCAAACTGCTGTGCGATACCATTGGAGGGGAGCCGGACCTGGAAGTGGTGGGAGCCACAGGGGACGGGCAGGAGACGGTGCGGCTGGTCCGGGAGAAGATCCCGGAGGTGCTGGTCATGGATATGGTGCTGCAAAATGAGGATGGACTGGAAGTATTGCGCAGCCTGCGGGACCTGGAGATCCGGCCCAAGATTCTGATTTTATCCGGCTTTGTCCGCAGCAATGTGGCAGAACTGGCAGCGGCCGAGGGGGCGGATTATTATCTCATGAAGCCCTGCAAGATGACGACGCTGCTGGAGCGGCTGCGTCAGATGTCGGCCCCCTGCGCCGGAAATGAGGGAGACGGCCGGCGCAGCGAGCGGGAGCAGAGCCTGGAGAGTGTGGTCACCGCCATCATCCATGAGATCGGGGTGCCGGCTCACATCAAGGGATATCAGTATCTGCGGGAAGCGATCATCATTGCAGTGGAGGATATGGAGGTCATCAATGCGGTGACCAAGATCCTCTATCCGGAAGTGGCCAAGCGGTTCAATACGACGGCGAGCCGTGTGGAACGGGCTATCCGCCATGCCATTGAGGTGGCCTGGGACCGGGGAGACCTGGAGACGCTGCAAAAATATTTTGGATATACGGTCTCCAACGCGAAAGGGAAACCGACCAACAGCGAGTTTATCGCAATGATTGCCGACCGGCTTCAGCTCCAGAGAAAGGAGCGGTAAAGACCGGTCCGAGGCGGGAATGGGAGCACAGTTACAAGGCGCAAGGGCAGAGCATATGCAGACAGGCACACGGCTTCCGCTCCGCTGGACGGGGAGGAAGCGCGATGATACATCACACACGCCGGATCAACGGGAACTTGTTCTGTTTGATCGGGCGTGTGTGATCTTTTAAAGGGGATCATTCCAACCCCAGACGCTTCATTTTTCGCCAGAGAGTACTGGGATGGATGCCGAGATAACGGGCGGTTTCCTTGCGGTTGCCCTGGTGCAGAAGAAGGATACGCTGGAGTTCTTCCCGTTCGTTTTTCTGTACGGGAGAGGGGAGCGGGACAGGGGAGGCGCCGGCCGACAGGCTGGGCAGAGCGCGCAGGACATCGGAGGCCTCGGCATACTCCCGTTTGCACAGAATCGAGATGCGCTCACAGAAATTGCGCAGCTCCCGCACGTTGCCCGGCCAGTCGTAGGAGGTGAGCAGCTGTGTGGCGCCCTTGGTGAACCCCTTGAGGACGCAGGCGTGCTTCTCGCGCTCAAAATTCAAAAAATGCTCGGCCAGACAGGGGATGTCCTGTTTGCGCTGGCGCACGGGGGGAAGTTTGAGCTCCAGTACGTCCAGGCGGTAGTAGAGGTCCTCGCGGAATGCGCCGGCCTGGACTTCCGCATAGAGGTCCTTGTTGGTGGCGGCGATAATGCGCACGTCGATGGGGATGACGGTGTCGCTGCCCAGACGGATGATCTCCCGCTCCTGCAGGACGCGGAGCAGGCGGCTTTGCAGCTTGGGAGAGATGTCTCCAATCTCGTCCAGAAAGAGCGTGCCTTTGTGGGCGATCTCGAAGAATCCCACCTTGCCGCCCTTGGCCGCGCCGGTAAAAGCGCCCTCTACATAGCCGAACAGTTCGCTCTCCAGGATGTTGTCCGGAAGGGCGGCGCAGTTGATGGCCACGAAGGGCCTGTTTTTTCGCTGGCTGGCATTGTGGATAGACTGGGCAAAGAGCTCTTTGCCGGTCCCGGTCTCTCCGCGGATCAGAATATTGGACTCCACCGCACTGAAGTCCTCTGCGTTGCGGATGGTCTCATCCAGCGTCTTTTCCACGTGCAGGATGTCGGAAAAGGAATATTTGGCCACAAAGCCCTGTTTATGCATCCGCTTACGGATGGCCCGCTCTTCTTCCATGATCTTTTCAATGGTCTGAAGTGTGATGACACAGCTGGTGACCTGCCCTTCTACCTCCACCGGGGCGCAGTTCATGAGAAACTGTCTGTCCCCACAGCGGTAGAGTTCGGACAGAATCTTTTTTTCCCGGCGGATCAGAGCCTCGTAGGGCAGTTCGGGAAAAAACTCCCCGATGTGCCGCCCCTTCATGGGGCCCTTCTGGTGGTTGAGATGCTCCAGACAATAGTGGTTTGCCACCTCGATGCGTCCTGTACGGTCCACCAGAAGGATGCCCTGGAAGGAGTAGTTGATGATATTGTCTGTGGTTTTACGCTTCTCCTTCTCATAGCGGGAGACGTTAATGATGTTGATGGCGTTGCTGATGGCCGTATCGATACTCTCGCGGCCCGACTCGATCAGGACGGATGGAATGCCGTACAGCCGGGCAATGTCACAGGTGGAGGAGCCGCCCACCACGGTCTGCGCGCCTTCCCGGATGGCGGTGAGGATGGTGTCCTCCAGGTGGGTCTCGTCCTGAATGGGATAGGTGCGGATATCCCGGTCCTCATAGAGGCGGGAGAGCATTTCAGAGCCGTAGATCAGGTTGAGGGCGCCGATCACGGCGATTCGGGTTCCGGGATAGCTTTTGACACAGTGGTCCACCGCACGGACCACATCATACCCGCTGGCGGTAAGCTCGGCGCCGGGGATGTTGAGCCGCTTCATGGTATGGGCCGTAAAACCGCGGGAAATGATGGCCTCTCCGGTCACGTGCTCCAGTTGGTTGTTATAGTAGTCGGGAAGGATCTCGTATTGAATCTGATCCCGGTCAGAGCGCTCCTGAAAGACCTGTTCAATAAGGGGAATACAGCCCGGATAGGGAGCTAAAAAGGTAATATGATACATAGAGAACTTGCACACTCCTTAAAAGAAGTATATCATAAACAGTGTTGTAACACCATCCCAAAATTGCATATATTGCAAAACGCAATGCAACACGTATGCAATGAAAGCGGGATCGGCTGAAGGAAGCGTGCTGCTCCGGGAAAAGACTGGAAGAATTGAGACATATAGAACAAAAATATAGGGATAAAATAAGGATAAATTGTCATATAAAACGAAAAGAACGGGAAAATTCCGGCGAAAGACAAGATGGCATACTGCTTGCTATAAATAAAAGGGCAACCGCATTGTGACAGCATGCGATAAAGAGAAGCTCTGAGTTGCCAAACGCATTCAGACAACAAAGGAGAGCGAGAGTATGAACATCTTGGGTAACGTACGAATTTTGGGGACGATGAAAAAGTTCCCCGCCGGCGTCATGGTGATCCCCCTGCTGCTGGGATGCCTGGTCAACACCTTTTTCCCCGATATTCTGACCATCGGCGGCTTCACCACCGGCCTGTTCAAGGGCGGGATCCAGACTCTGATCGGTCTGTTCCTGTTCTGCAGCGGCGCCACCATTGACGTGAAGATGGCCGGACGCACCATTTATGTGGGCGTGGTGCTGACCGTCCTCAAGTTCTTTATTGGCTTTGGCCTGGGCCTGCTGCTCAACGCCATGTTCGGCGAGGCCGGTCTGCTGGGCCTGAGCTCCCTGGCTGTGATCGGCGCTGTGACCAACTCCAACGGCGTCATCTACGCCACCCTGGCCAGCGAGTACGGTGAGGAGAGCGACGTGGGTGCCACCTCCATCCTGGCGCTGAACGACGGCCCCTTCTTCACCATGATCGCCCTGGGCGCCGCCGGTATGGGCACCTTCCCCGCCAAGGACATGATCGCCTGCATGGTGCCCATGATCCTGGGCTTCATCGTGGGCAACCTGGACCACGAGTGGCGTAAGATCCTGGCCCCCGGCATGGTGCTCCTGCCCCCCTTCAACGGCTTTACGCTGGGCGCTGGCATGAACCTCTTCAACATTGCCGCCGCCGGCGCTTCCGGTATCGTCCTGGGCCTGCTGACCCTGGTGAGCACCGGCCTGCTGTCCTTTATCATTTACAGCCTGCTGCGCCGTCAGCCCGATCCCATGGGCGCCGCCATCGGCACCACCGCCGGCGTGGCCGCGACTACCCCGGCTGCCATTGCTGCGGCAGATCCCACCTTTGAGCCCCAGGTGGAGACGGCCACCGCTCAGATTGCGGCCAGCGTGGTCATCACCGCTATCCTCTGTCCTCTGATGGTCTCCTTCCTGGCCAAGTGGAGCGACAAGTGGTTTGAGAAGCGGGGCAAAAAGCGCCGCGCCCATGTGCCCGGCGCGGACGAGCTGGCTCAGTAAGAGCCGGCGGCCGACCCTTTCCGGGGCCATCCCGAAGTGTTGAATACTTACAGAACGATAAGGACGGAGGAAACGATGAAACAGATTATTACGGCAAAAACTGTGCTCTCCGGCGCGGAGCTGGAGGAGATCCACAACGGCGCTGTGGTCATCGAGGACGGCAAGATCCTCAAGGTGGTCCCCGAGAGCGCCCTGACCGCGGAGGATAAGGCTGGAGCGCAGGTCATTTCTTTTGCGGAGGAAACCGTGATGCCCGGTATGATCGAGTGTCATAACCACCTCTCTATCGACGCCCGCAAGAGCGAGCATCTGGAGATCCTGGGTACGGCCTCGGAGTGCAAGCTGACCCTGCTGGCCCTGGAGGGCCTGCACGACGACCTGCTCTCCGGCGTCACCACCGCCCGCTGCATGGGAGACAAGTATGATCTGGATCTCAAGCTCAAGAAGGAGATCGAGGCGGGCAATGTGACCGGCCCCGACCTGCTGACCGCTGGTGTGGGCATGAAGGGCTCCAACGGCAGCGGCTACATCGGCGCGCCCCACTCCGGCGTGGAGGAGTTCCGCCGTACCGCCCGGGCCAACGTGTCCAAAGGTGTGAATGTGCTTAAGATCTTCACCACCCCCGGTCTGTTCTCAGTGAAACAGGGCTTTGTTCCCTCCTTCCTGTCCGCGGAGGAGATCCGTACGGTGGTGGAGGAGGGCGAGCGCCTGCATCTGCCTGTGGCCGCCCACTGCATTGGCGGCAAGGCCCTCCACGACTGTGTGGAGCAGGGCGTGGCGGTCATCGAGCACGCCTACTGCGCCTCTCAGGAGGACATCGAACTGCTCAAGGCGCACCCCGAGTGCTGGGTGGATCTGACCACCGGCATTTACCTGGATCCTGACCGGGAGGCCTATCTCTCCCCCGCCAATGTGGCCAAGGCCCGGGAGGGCCGTGAGATCGTGCGCAAGTGCGTGGGCGATCTGGTCAAGGCGGGCATCCACTTCGCGCTGGGCACCGACGCCAACCACGGCCTGCTGTGGAAGGAAGTGGTCTACGCGGTGGAGCTGGGCGCCGACAAGCGCGACGCTCTGAAGGGCGTCACCTCCAACGCGGCTTATATTTCCCGTGTGGCGGGCAAGAAGGGCGAGCTGAGCGCCGGCGCCGACGCCGATGTAATTGCCGTTCAGGGCAATCCCCTGGAGGATCCCGCCGTACTGGAGCACGTGTCCTTTGTCATGAAAAAGGGCGTGGTTTATAAAGAGGACGGGGTGGCCAGCGGCAACTGCCATTCCTTCCAGAAAGCACTGTAAGAGACAGGAGGAATAGAGTATGAGTCAGTTTTCCGGAAAGCCCCTGCTGGCGGTCCCTCTGGGAGACGCCGCGGGTATCGGCCCTGAGATCATTGCCAAGCTGTGCGCCAACGGCTTCCTGATGGAGCACGCCAAGCCCATCCTGGTGGGTGATGAGAGCGTCCTGCGCCGCGGCATGAAGGACACGGGCGCCGAGTTTGCCTACACGGTGGCCGAGACCATGGAGGCCGCCGTGGAGGAGGCCAAGAAGGAGGCCGGTCTGGTGCTCCTCAACACCAAGAGCCTGGATGCCTCCAAGGTGGAGATCGCCGTGGTCTCCGCTGTCAACGGCAAGGAGGAGGCCGACAACCTCTGCATGATCATGGAGTACTGCAAGAAGGGCCTGCTGGAGGGCTTCTGCTTCGGTCCCCTGAACAAGGCGGCCATGAAGAATGGCGGCTATCACTTCGAGAGCGAGCACGAGCTCTTTGCCGAGCGCCTGGGCGTGATGGACAAGCCCCACGGTGAGATGAACGTGCTGGACGGCCTGTGGACCTCCCGCGCCACCAGCCACATCCCCCTGAAGGATGTCAGCGCCCATCTGACGGCCAAGACTGTGGGCGACGCCATCAACCTGGCCTATGAGACCCTGAAGCGTGCCGGCTATGAGGATCCCAAGGTGGCCATCGCCGCCGTCAATCCGCACGGGGGCGACAGCGGCACCTGCGGCCGTGAGGAGATCGACGTGCTGGAGCCCGCCGTGGCCAAGGCCAACGCCGAGGGCAAGAACATCGTCGGGCCCTTCCCCTCCGACACCCTGTTCATCCGCGCCTTCAAGGGCGACTTCAACGCCGTGGTGACCATGTACCACGACCAGGGCCAGATCGCGCTGAAGCTCAAGGGCTTTGAGCGCGGCGTCACTGTGGCGGCCGGTCAGCCCTTTGCCATCACCACCCCCGCCCACGGCACGGCCTATGATATTGCCGGCACCGGCAAGTGCACCACCTCTGCCTTTGAGACCGCATACAAGCTGTGCGCCAAGATGGCAGTGACCGACCGGACCTATTTTAACCGGTAATTCCATGCGTATATAGTTCCAGGATGGATCCTCTTTCTATAACTGGAGCTGCTGCGATAAACCTTCCAGCCTGTACGGGAGCCCAAATGGACTCCCGTACAGGCTTTTTATCGCGCGGGAAAAGAAGCAGGATACCGGCATGTAAAAACTTGCATAAAGAAAGTGGATAAGATAGCCTGTAATCTTGGTTTGACAACGGGAGGGGAGTGACGTACACTTAACATTTGGAAAACCTATATCTGGGGGTGCAGATCCATTGAAAATCATCTATCAAATCGCCATCATTTTTTCTATCTGCTGGGTCAGTCAGGTGGTGGAGGCGTTTTTGCCCTTTGCCTTTCCGGCCAGCGTGATCGGAATGATACTGCTCTTTCTCCTGTTGGCATCCGGGGTAGTGCGCATCGAGCATATCCGGGAAAAGTCGGACTTTCTGCTCTCCAACATGGCCTTTTTCTTTATCCCGGCAGGGGTGAGCGTCATCAACTATTTTGATGTGCTCAAAAGCAGCGTGGTTCCCCTGGTCCTCATCTGCCTGTTGACTACGGTGATCACCTTCGCCGCTACGGCATACAGCATCAAGCTGACGGTCTATCTGATGAATTGGAGGAAAAAGTAACCATGGCTCAACTGTTCGAATCCCCGTTTTTTGGCATCGCCCTGAGCGTGATCGCCTTTTGGGCCGGCATCCGCATCCAGAAAAAGACCGGGCTGGTGGCCTGCAATCCTCTCATTATCGCCATTGTGCTGATCGTGGGGGTGCTGCTGGTGTTCCGCATCCCCTATGAGGCGTATAATCAGGGAGGAGCCCTCATCAACCTCTTTTTGGCGCCGGCCACGGCCTGTCTGGCGGTCGCCATCTATACCAAGGTGGAGCTGCTGAAACAGAACTGGCTTCCCATCCTGGTGGGATGCGCGGCGGGATCTCTGACCTCCATGGGGAGCGTGTATGCCCTGTGCCGCCTCTTCCGGCTGGACGAAAGTTTGACGGCGGCGCTGATGCCCAAGTCGGTGACCACGCCCATCGCGGTGAGCATTGCGGCCAGCCACGGGGGGATCACTTCCATCACGGTGGTGGCGGTGATTCTGACCGGGATCCTGGGGAGCATCCTGGCGCCCACCCTGATCCGGGTGTTCCGGGTGCGGGACCCTTTGACGGCGGGATTGGCCATCGGCGCCTGTTCCCATGCGGTGGGGACCTCCAAGGCGCTGGAGCTGGGGGAGACCGAGGGAGCCATGAGCGGTCTGGCCATCGGAGTGTGCGGCATTTTGACCGTTCTGCTCTCCATGTTTTTGATGTGACGCCGGAGCGTCCGCACGTTGCCTTTTGGCGTGGGATGTGATATGATATCCTGCAAATGGTTCCGTACCGCAAGGAGGAAGAAACGCATGGTAATCGACTATCAGACCCAGGGCGTCTGCTCGCAGCGGATGCTCATTGATGTGGAGAACGGCGTGGTCCGTTCCCTTCAGGTGCTGGGAGGCTGCAACGGCAATTTGCAGGGGATCTCCAGCCTGGTGGCGGGGATGAAGGTGGAGGAGGTCATCGACCGCCTCTCCGGGATCCGCTGCGGCGGAAAACCCACATCCTGCCCGGATCAGCTGGCCCGCGCCCTGCGCCAGGCCACGGAAAAGGGATGATATAAAGTCCGCCCCCCGGAGGGTGCGGTTCAGTCTGTCAAGAAAGTGCAGTTCTGCGCTTTGCGCCGATGAGATGCCCTTCCATAGCGGCGCCTCCTTTCCGGCGGGCAACACCGGGATACTGCACCGGGAAAAGCGGGTCAAGGAGAGAAAAACAGGACTTTCGCTTGACATTTTGCGGGGGATTTCATATACTAAAAGGCGTTATCAAGACAAAAGCGACGATGGGAAGGAGTACCCGCCGTTCTGGGGTCAGAGAGAAGCCGGTCTGGTGCGAGGCTTCCGAAGGAACGCGGGGAAGGTCGTCCCGGAGTCTGCCGCAGAATGGAGTAAGCGGCGGCGGGTCCCCTCCGTTATCGGGGAAATGAGTGTCCCATACGGGAAATTCAGGTGGTACCACGGACTTTGTTCGCCCTGAGCCATTGGCTCAGGGCGTTTTTTCTTGTGAAAGGAGAGACGTGGTATGGAGATCGAGATCCGGACACACTGTGATAAGGACGCGCTGACCGCAATGGCCCGGGGCCTGCGCCGAACCGTGCGAAGGAAGCGCAGCCGCATTCCCCGAGTTCTGGGCGTGTGTATCGCATGGTTGGGGATCTCCCTGGGACTTGGGGAACTGCTGCTGGACCCGCCTGAGATCGGCTGGCCCTCCCTGCTGGCGGGACTGGCCTGACGGCCGTTCGCTGACCGAAGACCGGGTCAACGGCCGTCTGGCCCGCAGCAAGATGCTGCCCGGCACGGCGGAGTCAGTGACCCGCTTCGGCCCCGAGGGGCATGAGACCGCGACCCAGGCGGGAACCATGGCATGGAAGCATGAGAACATCCTTGCCATCGCCGGGGGTAAGCGCTGCTTTGCCTTTGCATTGAGCCGGCGGCATGCCCAGGCCTATAACAAGCAGGGCTTCCTTCGGGGCACGCCGGAGGAGCTGCGGGCCTGGCTGAAGGAGAAGACCGGACTGCCCATTCAACCGATGTAACACAGAAGAACAGGAGTGTCAAACATGAGAAAAGAACTTCCCAAGGTCTATGAACCCCAGGAGGTGGAGAGCCGCATCTATGACATGTGGGAGAAAAACGGCTGCTTCAAGGGCCACCGGGACCCTGATAAAAAGCCCTTCACCATCGTCATGCCGCCCCCCAACGTCACCGGACAGCTCCATATGGGCCACGCAATGGACTCCACCCTCCAGGATATCTTGATCCGCTTCAAGCGGATGCAGGGCTATGCCGCCCTGTGGGTCCCCGGCACCGACCACGCCGGCATCGCCACCCAGATCAAGGTGGAGGAGGAGCTGCGCAAGAACGAGGGCCTGAGCCGCTATGACCTGGGCCGGGAGAAGTTCCTGGAGCGGGTGTGGGACTGGAAGACCAAGTACGGGGGCCGTATCGTGGAGCAGCAGAAGAAGCTGGGCGCCTCCTGCGACTGGGACCGGGCCCGCTTCACCATGGACGAGGGCCTTTCCAAGGCAGTCCGCCATGTGTTTGTCTCCCTCTACAAGAAGGGGCTCATCTACAAGGGCTCCCGCATCATCAACTGGTGTCCCAACTGCGTCACCGCCCTCTCCGACGCCGAGGTGGAGTACCAGGATAAGCCGGGCTCCTTCTGGCACATCCGCTACCCCATTCAGGGGGAGGAGGGCCGCTATGTCATCGTGGCCACGACCCGGCCCGAGACCATGCTGGGCGACACCGGCGTGGCCGTCAACCCCAACGACGAGCGGTACAAGGACATTGTGGGCAAGAAGTGCATCCTGCCCCTGGTGGGACGGGAGATGCCCATTGTGGCCGACGAGTACGTGGACATGGAGTTCGGCACCGGCTGCGTGAAGATGACCCCCGCCCACGACCCCAACGACTTCGAGGTGGGCCTGCG
>JAHAEW010000185.1 GCA_018374635.1 Clostridiales bacterium | reverse complement strand
AAAGAAAAAACCGCCGCTGGGCACATATTCCCTCATGCTCGGATTTCTTGTACTAACGGCGGTTTAGCAATAAGCTGCCGTTTACTTATGCGCAGGATACGGCGGATTATAGGAGGATACTGCCATGTTGTTACCATGCAGCAAGCTGACTGATGGTTATTCATCAAAGAAAGTCCGGCCCTATTAGGGGGCCATTCCGCGGTCAACTGCGAAAATGGTCGTTTTCTGCCGGTATCCCTGTCTGGCCTTGTAGCAGAAATCTGCCAGTGCCCGAAAGAAAATCATGTTATATCTGTCCGCATGGTCTTGCGCCGTGCGGACGTTGTTATACCAGACTACCTCTGGCCATCGCGGCCAGAGGTGGGGGCGGCTGGCCTGGGCGCCGCTCCCCGCCATCCTCCATTTCGATCCGCCAGTCCGTCAACTGCTGAACACCGAAATAAAGACTAAAAATGAAAACTATCATTCTAAACAATTACTATCCCCATTTGACCGAGCGCGTCATTCTGGAGGCATCAGACGAAATTACTGTGACTCTTTCATTGGTGGCCGCCTGTGTGACAGCTACAAACGCCACAAGCAGGATCATGGCGAGCGTTCCATGGGCACTGATCACGGCTTTGAGGCCGACATGCCCTACCCGCCGCTGTCCCCGGAGCAGCCTCTAGAGACCGGTGAAGATCGGGACCCCCTCCATGCAGCCATCGTCCAACTCCCGCCTGTCCAGGCCCGGCGCGTTCATGCTTATTACATTCTCAGCGTCAGTAAAAAAATTGCCAGGGTCGAGGGCGTGGGGATCAGCAGGGTCTGCTAAATTTAAAATAGTTTGAAAAATTCTCTGCAAGAGAGGACCTTTGCCCTAAAATCCGCCTAATAGATAAGAGGGTCCCCCTCCCACTGACAACTGAATACACAGTATTTCGGATACAACCCCCGCGTGAATAGCGATAAAAGGCGCACCGCCAGGACAGCCAGCTTCGGGAGGTAATGGACAGCTGGCCGGGCGATTCACGCAAGCCTTAACTAGGGCACGGGAGTTCCCCTCCATGAATCGGAAGCCCTGGCCCGTGTCCTGCTCCCGGAAATTCAAGCCTTTTCGAGAGCGAGGAAGGGCAACGGGAGTTTGCAGAGTGGAAGGCTCGGCGGGACGCCAACGCAACAGAACAGGCATAATACATAAGGCGGGAACATCAGCAACGATGCTCCCGCCTTATACCATAGTTTATTTCTGGGCGTTACTATAAAATTCATAAAATTATCCCTTTTTGTGCTTTTATATTACCACAAAATCAGGGAAATTTCAAGTCTTGAGCTTTTTGTATCAAGGATGTATTAAGTATACAGGAGGTGTTTTTAATGGAGCAAAAAAGCTTAACCGCACTGATAAGCGCATTCTCAAGGGCGTATCATGCGCTAAACAATGAGGTTACAATTTTTAATGACAGCTTGGCAAGAGATTTACTGACTGATGAAGAATTTAATCAAATAGCAAAGAATATGTCGAATGGAATAGGATTTTTCAATCCATCATTTGTTGGAGAACCAGAACAGGCATTAAGATGGGTTGTTGATAATCAACTATCTCCCTCGCCACTTGGCAGGGCGGCTTTTGCCGAAAAATCTCTTGAGTGGGCTGTTCGCACGGGAACAGAACAGTATTTAATTTGGGGAGCCGGATATGACACTTTTGCGTATCGGCAACCATTATGGGCAAAGGCATTGCAAATTTTTGAGGTAGACCATCCGGCTACCGCAAGAGATAAACAAGAGCGGCTGAAAAGTGCCGGAATTGTAATTCCCGACAATGTTCACTACATTGAAGCAGACTTCACAAAAGGAACATGGAAGAAAGAAATGCAAAATCACAACTCGTTTAATAGTGATAAAATAAGTTACTGTTCCATTCTTGGTGTCGCCTATTATCTCTCAAAGGAATCCTTCGAATCGGTAATTTCTTCTATAAGTAGTATTGTGGCGAAAGGCAGTTCCATTATATTTGATTATCCAGATGAAAACAGCTATACTGAAAAAGCCGGAGAACGAACAAAAAAGCAATTCATGCTGGCGGGTGTTGCAAACGAAAAAATGTTGGCATGTTATTCCTACTCTGATATCGAACAATTGCTTTCAGCACATGAATTTTTGATATATGAGCACTTGGAGCCCCAGGGAATAACAGAGCAATACTTTGCGCTCTATAATGAGGCCAATCCTAAAAATCAAATGAGTGCTTTTGACAATACGAATTATTGCCTTGCAGTGAAACAATAAGCATAATTTTCAATTGCAAATCTTTGATTTGTCTGACAGACACAAAATATCAGAAAAGATCTAAAAAAACAAGGGCGGGGTGATAGTCCCGCCCTTGTCCATCAAAGCACATATTCAATAGAAATGATAAATCCGAACACATTACCCACTTGGATAATGTAGTTCGGATTATCATTGTTTGGTCCGAGTGACTGGATTCGAACCAGCGGCCTCTTGAACCCCATTCAAGCGCGATACCAAACTTCGCCACACCC
>JAHAEW010000050.1 GCA_018374635.1 Clostridiales bacterium | reverse complement strand
TAAAATCCCGTGGGAGGAATCCCGTGCCGGTTCGACCCCGGTCTCCGGCACCATATCGCGGGGTAGAGCAGCTTGGTAGCTCGTCGGGCTCATAACCCGAGTAGTTACCAGCACTTCCGGGGCAGTACCGGAAGCCGCGGAAAAGTGAACATCGCGGGGTAGAGCAGTTGGTAGCTCGTCGGGCTCATAACCCGGAGGCCGGTGGTTCAAGTCCATCCCCCGCAACCAAAAAGTCCTGAAACCGCAAGGGTTTCAGGACTTTTCCTTTCCCCCGTTGCAATTTGCAGTTGATTTTCCCGAAGAGCCTCCTCGGGATTTTTTCTTTTTTATTCCCTCATAAAAAGTTCCTCCAATTTGTAGAGCGGTGATCCAGCTCGAAATGCTCTTCAAACTCTGTTTGCAATAAAGTAGGCAACCGCGCAGAGTTTGCAAAATCATCTCTCAGCCAGCGTTCCTGCGGATATGAAGTCACTCTGAAAAGTGCGGCAGTGTAATGCCAGCAAATTTCGCCCGCTTCCTGGCTCCGTTGAGCCGAGGCGCATTTGACAGCTTCTCCATATCCAGATAATCCGTCATGGCGGTGATCGCGTCCCGCTCCACATCGTCGTTCTTATGCAGATATTTTCTGGTCGTTTCAATAGATGAATGTCCCAGAATACCCTGTACGATATTCAGCGGCGTCTTCTCCTCCACCAGACGGGTCGCCAATGTGTGCCTCAATGCGTGTGGATTTACCTTTTTGATCTCGCACCGCTTGGATATGGCGGTCAAGCGGATCTCAAAGGACTTGGGATCAATGTAAGTTCCAGCTTTCGAGGGGAACAGCAGGTTATCCGGATTAGGCCAACTGGAGTGTGCCAGCGTGAAGATGTGCCGCACCAGCAGTTCGCACAGCCCATCAGAAATCGCGATCTCACGGTTTGAGCTCTTCGTCTTAGGTGTGCTCTGCACAATAAGATGAGTCTTTTTCTCCGGGTCATAGTTGAGAATTTTAATGTTTGGATTCTCCAGGGACAGCGCCTCGGTTTTCACCCGAATGAGATTTTTATTGATCGTAAGGGTCTGGCGCTCCAGGTTCAGATCCGAAATTTCCAGCGCCAACAGCTCTCCCACTCTGAAGCCAACGAACAAATCTGTAAGGATTGCGATGCGCTGGGTTTCCTTCATGACTTCTTCAATGAAAATCCGCATTTCATCAGGACTCAGAACACGCATCTCTTTCTGAACGACTTCCGGCCGTGTGGTACTGAGCGTCGGGTTGCCCGGCAGCTTGTACTTCCCGATGGCGTATGCAAAGAAGTCCTTTAGTATCATGTGGTGGTTCCGGATCGTCTTGGGCGAGAGGCCGCCCTTCTTCCCATCCATTCGGCCGCCGTTCAGCTGCTTGATCTGGTAGTATTCCTGTATCACATCCTGCGTGATCTGATACAAAGGCATGGCGCCGAATGCTGGGCCAAAATGGGTGTTATAGGTGTCGATATAACTGGCATAGGTAGAGGGCTTGCGCGTGGGAGGGGATTTATAAAGCCGAAGCCACTCCAGAAAAGCATCCTCAAACAGCGTCTCTGACTCTATGGAATGTCCCAGCCGCTTTTGTTCTTCTTCAAGCTGTTCCGCCTCTCGCTGCTCGTTCTCGGTCTGCGCTTTCAACGCGGCCTGTTGTGCCTCCCATTCCTCTTTGCGCTGTTTGCAGATCGCTTTTGTGCGGCCTTTGAAGGATTTCCTCTCAGGAGCGCCATTTTCCTTACGGCCGACCGTGATCTGATAGACCCATGTGCGGTCTGCAAGCTGCCAAAAGCTGCCTTCGCCATTTGAACGTTTCTTAGCCATAAATACCTCCAATTAAATACGTCATAATTGAAGATTTGGCTTAGTGTTGCGCAGCACCGGGATTCTCCAGCCATGCGTAAAAAGGCCCTTTCGGAATCCGGTAACTCTGACCTATTTTGATGACGGGAAAGGCTTTGCTGTGGATCAAATTATATGCGGAATTGGTTCCGATGTTCAGAATCTCCCGCACCTCTTTCACCGTCAATGTTTCCTGCGTTTGGTTACACATGATGATCCTCCTCATTGTGCTGCGGATCGAAGTCTGTTTAATTTTCAAGGTACACTTGCTGACTCGTAAAGCTATTTTACGATAGCTCTTCGAGCATTTCAAGTCATACCCCATGTCTAGAGCAATTTTATTTTTAAACGTCTTCGCCGCAAAATTTTTTTAGTAATGATGACGCTTTTTATCCGTTTGGATCTGTTCTGCCGCAGACCTGTTGGTGCTGCGCTGCCCACTTCCATTGTTCCGGCGTCAACTTTGATTGTTCATAGGCCAACAGCCGGCCCAGTATGCACTCCCAGCCCCGCCGTGCAAAAATTTCTCCGTTTGGAGCTTCTGCGGTGTACGGTTCCCAACATCCCCTTTGGCCGCCCGCTCGTCCTCTGTCCGGCGGAACACCGGATACCTCGTATTCATGCAGCCGTCGGACTGCAGATTCATAGCTGTACCGCGCAGTCACAGATCCATCCTCTCCAAAAATCAAACTCCCCTCAAAGGTGCATTGACCTTCGCCGGTATCATCCCTCATGGCAGCCATCCCTCCTCAATAAAATTAAAAAAGGAATGCCCTCCGGTTTAGAAAACCGGAGAGCATTTCCTTTTTTGTCAGCCTAATGATACCACACTCTTATGCGCGGGTACAAGCCACCTATCCCTGCGGATTTTACGCGGCTTCTCCGCGAACATAGTGAAGCGGACCGGAAACTGCTCAATGCAGGCTTTCAGTGTACTCGTACATCTCCGCAAGGCTTTCGATTGCCTGGTTTTTCACTTCCTGCAACCGCCGCACCGAGATCCCAAGCTCCTTTGCCACATCTTCATTAGAGGCCCGCTCGATATAGGTGCGCTTCAGCACCCGCATCGGCCGCGGCTCAAGCAGTGAAATATAGTAGTTCAGCCGGTCCTGTTCCTCCTTCAGCTTTGTCAGCTCGGCGTGGATTTCCTTGAAGCTGTCCACATTGATTTCTTCCGCACGGTCCTGATAATTCAGGGCGATGTAGAGCGTCTTGTTGGAAATATGTCCTGCCGGCCGGCCAGACTCTTCCGGGCGGGCATAGGTCATGGCCCCGATCATCTCAGCTTCCGTGACTCTGGCCGGGTTTGCCAGCTCGTACTCCAGCAGAGCGATCTTCCGCTCACGGTCATGGTAATCGGCCAACAGCTTTGTTACACGGTCTTTCATTTCTGTAGTCATAATAAAAATCCTTTCCAATCAGAAGTTTTCATTCAGGGAGTGTTGAAAACTTCTGACTGGCGGCCCCCGACACTTGGGAGGCCAAACCGCACAAATAAGAGGCTCGGCAAAATGACACGGTCCCCCGCGCGTCTGATACGCATTGAAAGATACCGGGTCATCGTCCGATTGGGCAGGGGGAGGCTTTTCCGACCTGTCGCATTGTTCTCTATTACTGCCGCGGCAAATGTGGATAACTGCTGCTCTTATCCTCCAGGCGATGTACCACGGCGCACCCAAACGGCGAACTCTCTCAATGCGATGGATGTTGTTGTCCATCGCATCCCCCTCTTCCGCTCATGAGGTCGGCATACGGCGGTATATCTCACCATTGATCTCAGCGATTGGCGGTTTGACAGCATAGAGCCGTACTCTGCCGATTCGCTCATGTCCTATTTTGAGGAAATCTGTCGATAACAAATCAGGCGCACATATTTCCTTTAGGGAATATGTACGCCTGCGAAGATAACCTTATGGACTTGTCCATTATTCGTCCTTTCCGCATATCCTGTGCGTCTCCTAATCCTGTGTTTTTGGGGATTATTCTGACATAAACAGGATTATACAAGAGAAAAGAGGCGGGAAAGGGGAATTAGAGAGAAGGGAGAGGGGGAAATTTCTTTTTATTTCGACAGCATCCGACATTGAATATTGGAAGTGCCTATCTTACTACAAATCGGTAGCCAACGCCACGAACATTTTCTATATATTCTTTGGAGGCCGGATTTAGTTTCTTTCTGAGTGCCTTGATGCTGGACTTGACCGCTTCATCAACATGGTAGTCTGTCTCGCCATGCCAGACATTACGGTAGATTTGTTCACGTGTGAACACTTGGCCTGGAGAACTGGCCAGAAAGTACAGCAGATCGAATTCTTTCCTGGTTAAGTTCAGCCAGTTTCCCTCTAAAGATACCTGACGGTATGTTGGATTGATCATCAACTCTGTTCCAAAGGACAACGTATAATATCGTTTCTCCGAGTGCTCCGACCCCATATAGAGCCGAATCAGGGCACGGGACTGAGCGATAAAGTACGGCAGTTCGACGGGTTTGGGGACACAAATTGTCGCGCCAAGCGAGAGAAGAGCTATTTTTTCTTCACTGGACTGCCCATCTGTAAAAACTAGAATGGGGATTTCCATAGACTGATGCATGATTTGAAGCAGTTTTTGACTGCCAACATCCTCCAGACAGCTCTCCATAATAATCAGACAATAGTGATGCCTAATGTAACCGTCCAGCGCGTCCGCCACAGTAGGAAAGTATTGAACCTCTACAGAATCGTCCTGCATGGCTTCCTGGAACCTTTTACAGAGAGAGAAATCGCCGCTAATCAGCAAAACCTGTTTTCGCATTTTACGAAAGTTCCTGCGTAATAAATTTTTTGGTCGTTTTCGCTAAGCAGTATAGCGCGTTCCAAGAAAAGGGTCAAGGCAAATATACAGATCGCCTATCGGTTAAGTCGGGAAGCTTTATCATAATGCAATATACGCCTACGGAAAATAGAAATTTAAAAAAGAAAAACAGGGAGGGCGATTGCCCTCCCTGCTGGAAACCAGAACCGTTATGCGGCGAAATCCATCGTCTGCTGCATGGGGTCCTTTTTCTCTTTCCGTTGCTTCTTCTGGAGTCGGATGCTGTTCGCACGCAGCTGAAGTTCCTGGGCCATGAATTTCAACGTGGAAAAATCATCGTCCAGCCCATTCAGTTCTTGCCGCAGCACTTCTTCATAGTGCCGCTTACGCTCTTCCAGAGCCTGTACTTTCAGTACCCATCGGTCCATCACCGCGGGGCTGTTGCTGCCGCTTTTGATGAAGTAATCACACTTGTCCTGATACTCCAGGATCTCTTTTTTCACAGCGATATAAAACTCCTGTGCCATCTTATCCCGCTGCTTGGCATCGTCAATCACATAGAGGCTGTTCACGGTCAGCGGCGTCCCATTTCTGTTCAGGTTGCTGAGCAGGGCCAGGAAATCCTCAAAAATATCGACCTTCTCCATGTGGGTGCGGGGCACAAAGTACATATGTCCCGCAATGCTTACCTTGGTTGCCTCCAGGGAGCGCAGATAATTTGTGCAGATGGTCTCTACCTGCCTGCGGTTGGCGCACCGCTGATAGAGCTCAAACAGCTCCTCCGCCCGGCGGCAGCATCCCGGCACGTCCACTGCGGCATCCGGTACCAGGTTATCACAACGAAATACCCCATCGGCTCTATCATAAGTGATGTTTGCCAGCTTCTCATATTGGTTGGTATTTTGGTTTAACGTCTCCTTCACCAGCTCCCGGGAGAGAATGTTAGAAGTACGCTTGTTATCCCGGCAGTAAGCCAGATAGATATTGGTCTGTCCGCCCTCCGTGACCGGGATGCGCTCGCGGATGTCTCCGGTGGCGCTCCGAAAGGCGTCGGCCACGGAAAGCCGCTCCCCTCCG
Organism: Clostridiales bacterium; assembly: GCA_018374635.1. GTDB lineage: Bacteria > Bacillota > Clostridia > Oscillospirales > Oscillospiraceae > Pseudoflavonifractor_A. The sequence goes on along the minus strand of JAHAEW010000050.1, from coordinate 16,942 downwards.
GAATAGAAAATGCCCATATCGTCACACAGCTGGGAGAGTGCTTTCTTTTCCACCAGAAGATTGGCCAGGGAAAAGTAGAGAAACTTTCCCAACACCTGCGTCTCGTCGGCCTGGGCCGCCACAATAAAATCCTGCATATCAAATCCGTGTTCCATAAGGTCCTCCTTTTATGCTTTCGATGTCTTCTGATTGATATAATTTTGAGAATCGCTCCCCGGTTCAACTCCGGCTGCTGCGGTTTCCTGGTAGAAATCGGACTGTTCAAGACCGGGGAAGTTATGCTCGCAGCCGTTACACCAGCGCGTGTTTCTGTTGGCACAGGTATCGCATTTCTTCATACCGCCGGCTCCCCTTTTATGTGTGGACAGAGTAGTAGGCTCGTTTCATGTTCTCCTGGTCATGGAGAATCAGACCGCCGCAAATTCCGGGCTGTCCATCCAGGGTTTCCCGGAAGAAAAAGCTGTATGGCACATAGTCGCTGTAAAAATGGAGCGTTCCGCCGCTATTCCATCGAAAATGGTCCCGCAAAAATCGGGCCAGCTTATGGCGCACCAGTTTGTTTGATGCCACTTCCCGAATGGCATTCCCTTCGCAGAAAATCAGCCTGGGAGACAGGCTTTTTTCAGATGAGAGCACGCTCCATTGTTCACCCTCCGCGGCGCTGCGCAGAAAGTGGATAAAAGCGTCATAGGGAAGCGTCACTGTTTCCGTCCAGCCAGTCAGGCGGTCATTGGTAGAGTTCATCCAGCAGAAGCGGATCTGGAGCTCTCCACGGATAATGTTCCGCCGAAATTCAGCAAAATCAGGAAAATTACTGACCACTACCACCGGATCGGACAGGTCCTCCAGCCTTTCAAGCCTGCTGCGCAGGACGTAAAAGGTGCATGGCGACTTTTTTCCCCGCGAAACCGTGCGGAATAACAGCCATTGACCTTCCGCTTTGATTTTTACAAGCGTTCGTGACTTCATTTTATATTCACCTCGGATAATCATTTTAGACCGTTCTGTTCTGTGATACGGGTAGGTCACCCGCCTATGTATTACCGCATCATGATTGTTGTGCCTCAGATCCCCCGGCCGTAATTCTGTACTGGCCCACAGTCGAAGCGGAACATCGCTGCCGGATGGCTTCACTCAGATACCATCGCTTCTACCTGCGGCGGCCTGCCGGTTGCCAGCCATGCTTTCCAGCACGACTGGCAATCTTGTTCACAGCAGGAAAAGTCGCCAAGTTCCAGCGGGAACGGTGGACAGGCACCGCAGATCAGCTGTGCCATATGCTCCGCATCCATATTCGGTGCCCGAAGCATAACAAGCCCGGGACAGTCTGATTTTGCCGGACATTCTCCCGGCCCCAGCACTGACTCGATGACGCGCTCCATCGCCTCGGCAAATGCCTTTCGGGGGATGGAACTGCGATACCGCTCCAGCACGGAGCTGGTGATCTGGATGATCTCATTGGACTTATTCATGCCTGCTCCCCCCTTCTGTATCCGCAAGAACTGTTATGGCTGGCTTGAGCGGTCGCATCTCTTCATAGAGTTCCTGCCGGCGCTTTTCCGAAATGAGGCCCAGCTGCCGGGCGAGGTCAATGGAGCCGATGTGCGACCAGTACCACGCCAAGCGTGATGCCTCTGAAACGTCCGGATTTTTGATGCTCCGGCTTGCCTCCTGCTGCATAGCGGCTAAGAGGGTTTCAATATTTGTTCCGTTCTCCGCCCACGCGCTGCCGCATGTGGGACAGTATTGGAACGGCGGCAATGAGGTGTTACATACAGGGCAGGGCTCACCCTCCTCCAGTTGGTACAGCACCACAGCATCTCCGGGCTGTTCGTCCATCATATCCAGGCAACCGTTTCCGCCCATCGTCACCTCCGTACAGTCGAGGAGGATGACATAGCGGCCGACCCAGCACTGCTGGTCTCCATAATGCAGAGTATCGGTGATCTCAGGGATCGTCAATTTCCCGCGTTTCTTTTTGATGACGACGCACGGGATGCCTTGGTAGTCATAGTCCCGGTTAATGCTAATTCCGCGTTTCATACGATATTTTCCTCGCATCATAAGATTTGCAGATAATTTTAAGTGCATCTGCTTAGTTCACTTCGAGTAGTCAGCGGGCTTTGAGACGCCCGTGATGCAACAGCGGTAGGACAGCAGGGCCAAGCTCTATCATTTCTCGTTATTACATGGCGGCTGCCCGGCTGAGGAAGTAATCGTCCACTCCCTTGTAGGCTGGGTTCCAGGTATATTTGGAATAGCGTATGCCGGGGATCTTTTGTACCTCCCGGCGCATGGCTTGAATGGCGCTGCGTACCTGCTGGTTGGTGTTCTGGTCCATGTCCATGGCCTCCACCACCTCCCGCACACCGAGGGACCGCAGGGCATCCGTCAGCCCGCCCAGGGCGTTGACGCCGCCGATGCAGACAAAGAGGGCGTCGCCCGCCAGAAAGCTGGCTACATCCCCTTTCAGCGGTCCCTCTGTCAGAAAGGCCCGCTTGCTGCTGGTATCTCCGGTGATATGCACCCAGGAATAACTGCGGGTGCCACCCGGCATATTGCGGCTGGAAAGCCAGCGGTATTTGCGGTCAGGGTGTTTCTCTTGATCCAGGCGGATCTTCAAGCCCTGAATCAGCCCATGATGATCCCGGACGGGGATGAGAAACCCGTTGGGGCCGCTCAGGGTCCACTCGCCGTAATAGGTGCGGAAGCCCGGAAGCCCTTGCAGGTCATAGCCCCTGGCCCGGAGAAGGGAGGCGAGCAGCCGCCGCCCCCGGTCCGTCTCCGGCATACTGCGGTATTGGTTGCGCTCAATGCGCGCTTCGGACAGCCCCCGCTCCAGCAGGTTATCCCTGTGCTTGGGAAGCAGCGTCAGGTGATCCAGCATATCGGAATACATCTGATGCCGCGTCTCCAGCGGAAGGGGTTGTCTCTCCTGTTTTTGGGGAGTCGGCTGTTGGGGCATGGGATAGACCTTCCCCTCCTTTGCCAACTCCAGATATGCCTCTTTGTTGCTTACCCCATGGATACGGGCAAACAGCGATACACTGTTGCCGCGCGCGCCGCAGAGGTTGCAGCGGTACTGGTCTGTGATCGTGTTGAGGTTTAAATGGTATTTCCCGGGCCCGTGGTCGCCGCAGAAGGGGCAGCTCGCCTCGACCTCCTCGCGCCGCAGCGTTCGGGAGTCGAGAACGAGCCCGCATCGCCTGGCCGCGTCCACGATGGGAATTTTATCATAGACTTTGAGGCTCAGGCGGAGTCCCCCCTCTGCTTATGCGGCCCGCTGCATAGGCTCAGATACCGGCCGCACCTGCAGCTCGGCACCCCGGACGCACTTGGCCATAATGACCTGTCCAGTGGGCCGAACATTGGTCAGATCGTCGATGGACTCCATATTGTCCACGAATACGGGGTAATTGCGCCCAGTCAGCCGCTTGATAAGTTCGGAAACCTCCATGCCGGCCCGTACCTTTTCCGAAAGGGAGAGACGGTCATAGCGGCGGCCGCCATAGGTAAACCGGAAGGCGTCTTTGAACTCGCCTGTGCTTTTCACCACATCATAGAGCGAGATCTCCACCCGGTTCATTTTTAATTGGGAAAAGGTCAGCTCAGCCCGCTTGCTCACATAGAGGATCACATCAGCAATATGCTTCTTCAGCTCCGTGATCTCCTGTTCATCCCGCGCAATCTGCTGGTTGAAGTCGGAGGGGGATGTTTCGGCCATACTTTGTAGCGCGGAAAGCTCGGTTTCGGCCTTCTTGACCTCCTCGCGGCATTCCACCATCCGGTCGTACTCATCCTGGGTCAGACAGCCATAGGTCAAATCTGCATTCAGCTCCTGGATTTTCGCGCGCAGATCCTGTGCCCGGTTTCCCATATCCTGTTCCGACTGGCGCTCCTGTTCCTCCAGCTTTTCAAGCTCGGCACTCCAGCTTTGAATGTCGTCGGCTTTGAATTGCTCAAAGGTACTCGCGCTTTTCTGATCCAGTTCCTGCAGCTGCTTGAGTTCTTCTTGCTTCTCCCTGCCTGCGGCGAGAATGGCACCCACGGCCTTTTTCAGTTCTCCCTGCACCTCGGGCAGTGACTCCGCCGTGATTTTCCGGTGGCAGGTGGGGCAGACGGTACCAGGCACCAACGCCTCATACGCCTTCCTTTCCCGGCTGTACCGTCCCCCCAGCTCTTTGACCGCTGCCCCGGCCTCAGCCATGGCCTTGGTATAGGGGGAAACATACTGCTCTGCCCGCCGCTGTGCGATCTTCTCCCGAAGCGCCTGCAGCGAGGCCCGCCGCTGTGTGGCCTCCGCCTGTTCGTCCTGGTTGCTCTCGCCATACCGGGCGCTCAGGTCTACCAGCTGTTCCTGCAGAGCGGAGACATCCATGCCCGCAAACTGCTTTTCCTCCAGTGCCGCCAGCTCCGACTTCATGGACTCCAGATTTTGGGTCAGCTCCTGAGCCGCTTGTTTCCGGTCATGTCCCTGGCTTGCCGCAAGATCCTTCTGACCGTTTAAGTAGATGATATGATTTTCCAGCTCCCGGATCTCTGCGCGTTTATTGGTCAGGTAGGTCCCTGGGGACAGGATCTCTTTGTCCCGCAGGCTTTCCTGTGCCGGCTCAGACAGCTGGGCCAGTACAGTTTCGTGGGGGATCATAGGCAGGTACATCTCCAGAAGATGCTTCCCTTCATCCCCCAACTCTTCAATGAAATAGAGCGGATTAAAGATGGCGAGAAACACATCCCGTTCACCGAACATATCGGTCAGATCCAGCTGGCGGATCTCATATCCGTCATAGGTGATGACCATGCGGTTTTTCTTCCGGCTCCGGGTCAGCTCATGGCTCCCGGTCTCATCCGTAAAGCGCAGGCTGATAAAGACATCCGGGTTTACTTCATTATGCAGCTTGTCGATGCCCCGCTCACCAAAAAAGGGCGTGCCGGTAATCGCAAAGGCAACGGCGTCGGCAATGCTGGTCTTTCCCCGGCCATTGCCGCCGGTAATAATGGTGGGGTTGCCGAAGGTCAGCTCCGTAGGGTCCTGATAGGACTTGAATCCGGAGATGGTCATACCTGTGATCTGAAACTTATCAATCTTTTTCAAGAAATAGCTCCCCTTTCTATTGTCTGTAGTTTTCGGGGAGTTCGTCTTCCAGCTCCTCGACGATTTCACAATCGTCTTGGTAGCCGTTACCCTCCCAGTCAAAGTTGGAATCGCTCAGCGCCTTGACTTTCTCCAGAAAGTCTTCCCTGGATTCCGCCGCCAGGGTTACAAACCCACAGCGGATTACCATGCCGCGATATGCTTTCTTACCCACCGTTGCGTCTCCTTCAGTGAATTTCCTTTCCGCATCAGGCAGCTTGGCCTTGTGGCTCTACCAGCGTGTAGCTTTCCAAAACATAGTAGGCCACGGTGTCCTGTCTGCGAAGCGTCAGCTTGACGCTGACGAGATGCACGCCGGCGGTCAATTCAGTCCGGGTGCCCCGGGCAAACGCCTGAGTGCGCTTGCCGTCCGGGCCTTGCAATATGACCAGTGTGTTGCTGCCCTTCATGCCGCCCTGCACCTTGGCCTCCACCACCACATATTCATAGACGGACTGCGGCGGCTCCGCAGCGGGAGTGGACGAGGTTTCTGATGCCGCGGGCGGCTGCTGCGTGGCGGCTGGCTGTCCCGCGCCCGTAGGTGCGCTCTGCGTAGCTGCCGCCGGTGCGGGAGGATTTGCGTTCTGCTGCTGTGCGCCTGTCCGGGGGGCTTCCGCTGTGTTTTTCGGCGTCAGGAGGGACTGCAATCCGCCGGCCGACGCAGGCTTCAGGCCAAGCCTCCGGAGCATTCCGAGGTACGCCTCGTCCAGTTTGGAGCGTTCACTGTCTTTAATAATAAAGCTCCGGCCCTGTTTCTCGATGTCTACCCATACTGTATTCATACTGTAAAGCACGCGCCCGATCCCCCACTGGACCGCCGCGCGCTTCATGCTGTCAGAGAGGCCGCCCTTGACCTGCTCAATATCCGTGTCCTCGGCGCCGTCCCATTTTATGACCCACTCTTTGCGGTCCTCAAAATAGATCGCAATTCCGCATAATTGTGATATGATTTCCTTTTCCTCAAATTCGGATGGATTCCGTTCTGACCGTACCTTTGTGGTAAAACGATGCCAGGGCTTGTACTCGTTATACCAATGATCCGGTCCAACCACATCATCCAGCCGGTTTTGAATGGCCCGGTTGGTTACATATGGGATCGCAAGCCCCCTTGTTTTCTCTTTGTTCGTTGTTTGCAATCGCCACTCCAGATCCTCTGGTGCAAAGGGCAAGGCCAACGCCTGCTGAATTTCCCGTGCGTTTTTTTGCTCCATCCTTACCTCCCGCAGATAAAGTCTGCCAATGTCTTTCCGTTCGGAACCAGGATATCCGAATAGTAATAGCTTGGTTCCTTGTCCTTCAGATGTTCCAGCAGATCTCCATGCGGAAGCTCCAGCCGGTTATGCTGTTTATCATAGAAGTCATCGTTATCCGGCACCCCCAACAGGTAGCGCGGAAAATACTTGAGCGACGTCAGCTTTTTATAGCGCGGCAGCACGTTGTTTCCAGTACATACCCTCCCACTGGTATAGACATTGGAGAAGGGGTAGTAAAACATCTGGGTATCAGGCGTGGGCACTTCATCCGCCGCGACGCCAATCGAGCAGTCCACCACCCGTCCATCCGTCAGCATCCGCACGCCGAATACCAGTCTCGGGATCGGAAAATCCAGGTACTCTTTGCCGCGGTAAGCTACATCGGCCCGCAGCTCTGGATTCCAAAAGACGATCTGGCGCTCGGCGGTATTCATGGAAATGTGCAGGCAGTGCTCCGGTAAAAAGCCGCTGCTCAAAAGATCCCGGCTGACATAACTTTTATTGATGGCAAAGTAGAAATCCACCGGGTCGATCTCCTTATAATTCACGATCCCGCCCGGCTTCTGTTCCTCTACGATCAGGGTATTGCGCGCTGGCGATACCCGCACAATGATGTCCCGGGTCAGATCCCGGTTTTCTCCGTGTGTCATTGTCACGCAGCCTCCTCTCGCGGTAAATTTTCTGTTTCTTGCTCTTTCTGCCGAATCAATTCCTCCAGCCGCTGACTTTCCTGCTGGAAATAGAGCAGCATATCAATAAAGGAATTGAAAAACGGAAGAGGGTCGTAGCAGTCCGGGGAAAGATGCACGTTGATCGTTACACTGGCATCAACAACCTGTACGCTGAACTGGAAGACAGAATAGGTGGCGCCGCAGAGGAAAAACTCTACAATATCATGCACTTTCTTCCGACTTGCTCCGGTCTGCTGCCCCTCTATAAGCTCCAGACGCGCCAACAGCGCATAGAAACGGTCGATTCCCGGATGGGAAAAGGTAGCTATGGTAAGTTCTTCCGCCTCATCAGAATCGAATGTAATATCGGTGAAGATGTCCCAAAATGTGTATTCGATAAACTCATACGGGTCCTCCGGGGCAAGCGTCTTGAATACCGCTACCGCATCCTGTGCCCTGTCCGGGTTCTCTTCCTGCAGGTATTTCAGGAGGCGCAGAGTCAGCAGAACATCCTCTTCATACTCGTAATCGTACATCATGGTCTCCTAAAAGAATATTTTTTGCTTCAAATATGCCGCCGGCGTCTCTTTCAGGAAGTGATTGAGGCCCTGCGCCCATCCCTGCGCTACATTCCGGTAGACGTCCGAATAACCTTTCGGCGTCAGATCGTGCAGGGAGACGGTACTTAGATCCAGTGCCATCAAATCCAGACTGCCATTCTTTCGCAGTTCATCAAACACCTGCGCCAGACATTTGCTGTAGTGCGGCTCCTGCAGCGGCGATCTACGCTCCGGAAGCTCCCGCAATGTCTGGAGAAACAGCAGCTTATCAAACTCAGCCATCGTCCTCCTCCTTGAGCTCCAGTGTCACCATGCACAGGGCATATCCAGCGGCATTTGCCAGGATCGCATCCCGCTCCTCCTGGCTGGCCTGAGACTTACCCAGATTGGCATAGTACACGCCGCAGTCAGGGAGCAGAGCGCCCTCATACAGAGCAATCTGCCATACGGCGTGAGCGGTCCGTACCGGATCGCTGCCATCTATCTCCACCGTGCAAAACGGCGCGTCTTCCTCTATCGCCTTTTCCAGCAGGCTGGGGTCAACCGTCTTGAGCAGTTCCCTCGCATGAAAACGGATGGCGGACGTTTGAGCCCGGCACGCCTCAAAATAGAGATGCAAAAACCGGTCCGGGGATTTTTTCCCAAAAACGACGCCGAAGCTCTCCGGGACCCTGTATCCCCATGCCTTTGTTGCCGGATAAAATTTTGTATAGCATTCCCCAAGTTGGGGCAAAAGCAGATGCGTCACGGTACCCCATACTTTCTGGCTGGCTTCTTCCGTATTCTGCGGCAGCCCATCCACTGGGACGATCACCGCCAGATGACTCGCGTTCATAAAATACCCTCCATTTCTCAGTATTCCTCCGGAAGCAAAAGAGTTGTTACCGACCGATTCGCCTCCGTAATGATCCAAAATTTCGTTTGATTATCCGCACGATAGGCGGAGATGATACGTCCGCCATGAGTGAGCGCCAGGTCATTGGCGGCCCAATCCGAAGCCGGTACATCTCCCCAGTCACAGTTCTGGTGATGCCTCAGCGCCGCCAGCAGTTCTCTTGTGGGAACAACATCCACTACGCCTCTTGTTGCCACCACCCGCCCTAGACGGAGCTGTGTGATCATTCCTTTGTGCTGCATAATATTCCTCCTATGTCAGCGCCTTGAAGCCATTGGGGGTCAGGACATTGAAGATCATCTTATTGGAGATGGTCTCCCTGACCTCGCTTCCCATGTGCTTTCCCCGGGCGCTGAATTTTTCTTCTGTTTCCAGCCGTTTCACTTTGATAATTCGTCCCTTGATGATATGTGGCGTGTCGCACTCGATCAGGCCGTTGATCATGCCGGAGCCGCCGATCAGCCCGATTTGACTGATGGACAGGGGCAGAAGCGGCCGCTTGGCGCCGTTGTCCAGCTCGCTGCGGGCCATCATCTGCGTGAAGCTCCCAGAGCGCCGGAGCTGCTGCTCCAATTCCTTTTGATTGAATTTCTCACCCCGGAAGGTGTGGACCTCCAAGGATACCGGCGGCAGGGCATAGCGCCCCTCCTGAAGCTCGGTCAGGCTTGGGATGCTGGCCGGCCGCACCGCGCACTGCTCCAGCGCGAAGGTGTCCGGCGGCTCGATCTCCCTGTGCTTTCTTACGCCGAACACGGCCACCTGCTTGAATCGTTGGAACTCCTTGTCGGTAAAGCGCCAAACAGAGATGTCCTCAAAGTTGTCCATCAGGATGCGGCAGATGTCCGGAGTCAGGCGATAGTAGGGAATAACGTAGACAAGCAGCCCGCCGTAGGTGAGGCAGGGCAGGCTCTCAATCAAAAAACGCTTTTCATGCCGGGCCCGTCCGCCGCTCTCATTGAGCACAGACAGGTAGGGCGGGTTGAGAAACATCAGATGGAATGCCTCGCGGCTGACCGTGCTGTGGAAGAAGCTGCCGAAACCGACCCGGTGCAGGCGCGTCTGCGCTTCCTCGGCGCGATTTTCGTCCAGCTCCACCCCGTAGGTATAGCAGCCGTTTCCCTCGGCGATCTGACGCAGGGCCTTACCGCACCCGCAGCACGGGTCCAGCAGGTTCGTGACGATTCCTTCCGGGAAGTGTATGCCCCGCAGAATCAGCGAGATGTTCTCCGGGTCTGTGGGATAGTAGCCCAACCGGATATTGTTCATCAAGCGCCCCACGACTGCGGCGTTGGTGGTTTCATTGACTGGGAAAGCACTGGCAAACGCGCTGAGCGTGTCATAGACGGGCTTATAGGTATTGCTCATGAGGTCAAAACCGGAGAGCCCGGTCCGCAACTTTTCCGCTACGGCCGCCGTCCGGTACTCCTCTGTTTCCATGAGAAGGGGCTGCGCCTCAGAGATGGACTGGCACAGATGCTGTCGCGTCCGCTGCAGTTCAGAATAGGTATCCCGTGCGGACGCCAGATCCTCCCGGCGGTATTTCTCCACCCTGGCTCTTTGAATGACCATTCCCTGGGTCAAGTGAACGATCTCTTTCTGGAGCTGGGCCAGCCGCTCAATGGCGTAGTACCGGTTTTCGGAACGCTCAAGCCGCCCGCTCATAGCCGTTCCCATCCTTCCGCAGCTCGGAGAGAAGGTCGAGCAGCTGCCCATAGGAGAGCTTCTTCAGATCACGGAGCTTCACGTAGCGGTTGTATCCGCCCTTGTGATCGTTGATGTTGCGGATGGTGCGGTACAAAAAGACGTCCTCACCAACACATGTCTGCTGGATGCAGATGAACAGGCCGCTGTCCACCCACATTCCATAGAGGCAGCACTCACCGGATACCGCGATGCCGCCGGGATTGGACATGACCCGCACATCCCGCAGGCCCAGATCCTTGGCCAGCGCTCGGAGGAACACCTTCCCCAGATTGAGGAACGCCTTTTTCGCACCGTTGGGACCGCCTTCCTTTTCGCCCCAGATATAACTGAGATCCTGGCTCAGCAGGGCGGCGAGACGGCGCATATTGTTTTCCTGAGACTTCATCGACATAGTAGTTTCCTCCTTGATATTTCTTCTGTTTTTGTGCAAAAGAGGGCAGGGGGCGGTTTTTCTCCGTTCCCTGCCGCTCTTTCAGCCGGCTTACGCCGCTGCTTTTCTGTTTTCCTTTGTGTTTTCCGGCTGTCTTACCTGCTCCGGCGGCTGCGGAATCCGCTTTCCGCAGTAGGCCAACAGGCGAAAGCCATCGTCACACAGCAGGCCGTGACACCTGCGTTCATGGAGCACCGTGCGCCCATTTCGGGACACTGTACTGCGCTCGATCATCACGATTTCCCGCATGGCTGTTTTAAGCTGCGGGCCGCTGGATCGTTTCTGTTTCAAAATCAAAGACCGGCGCGTTCTCCTCGGGGGTGCCGGGAACAATCTTTAAGGTGAAACCACCCTCCCGCGCCAATTTGAACATATTGACAAACCGGTTGAGTTCTTCGTCCACCGGCTCTGCTTTCTGCTCCGCCTCGGCTGCGGACTGGGGCTGTGCGTCGGGGGCCTCCGGTGCGGCGGGTTCCGCCTCCGTTACAGGGGCATACTCGGCGTCCATGATTTCCCCGTCCGGGCGGGGAACGGTCAGGGCCGTCCAGAAAGACCGCAGCGCGGAGGCCAGCAGAGTCCCGAACAGGGTGCGCTTCTTTTTCGCCAGGTTGACTACTTCATCCGCCTTCACCACGTCGATCTCACTGACCGCCGCGGTCAGTCTGCCCGTCTCCACATAGGCCGCGGAGAGGAAGCAGGAGACGACCGCGCTCTCCGAGGCGAACACCTCCGGCGCCTGTACCCGCTTGGCGATCAGCCGCTTGCAGATGATTGTGGCGGCCTCCAGGCTGTCCATACGGATACTGTCCGCTTCCACGCTGCCGGCGCGGGTCACGCCGCTGCCGCTGATCGTCTTGGCCTTGATGCCATAGGTAACGTCCAGGCACCCCTTGACCACCAGATGGTCCGTGACCAAAGACTCGTAATGGACAGTTTTTCCCTTTGGAATGTAAACGGTTTTCATATTGAATCGCTCCTTTTATGTTCTGTTTCTCAAGATAAGCGTCTTGCCTCAGATATAAGGGCGGAAAGCCCCGCCTGCAAACCGGCTGCTTCAGGTATCCTCAACGCCAACTGCCTCCTGGTCTTTCTGAGGCTTGTGCATGGAGTCATACTGTTTGCAATACCCGAAGTAGCCATTGTCATCCAACGCTTGAAGTCTCTCGGCGTTGAAACGACACTCCGGGTATGTCACAAACCCGCTGCGTTCGGTCCGCCCCGTCGGCTTTCCCAAAGCATTTTTTTCGATCCAGGCCAGAACGTTTTCCCCCAGACGATTGACGTCAACAAAGGCGCAATCCTTTTCGACGGAATAGCCCAGATTGACCGTCAGATCTCCCCACGGCTCGGGGACTCCGCTGCTCCAATCAGCCAACAGCACAGCCAAGCCTCCGGTGCTATAGTAGGAACACACCTGTACCTCCAGAGCCGCTTTCTTCCCGGACGGGTCGAAATCCAGGAGGGCTTCGCCGCTTTGGATTCTCTGATACTTTTTGTCGCTGTATCCGTCCCAGCGCAGGTAGTTCCAGTCCGGTGTCGGACATTTTTCCGCAAGGGCCAGTTCCTTGGGGACTGTTTTCAGCGGAGGTGCAGGCAGTTCCCCCATCTGAACCTTAGCGTAAATCGGCAGGAGCTTCCCGCTCAAAAAGACCTGATCGGGGCAGATGTCGATAAATCCCATGTGAGCAGTCAGAAAGGACCGATTATCTGTCGTTCCAATGGCCGCCATTTGAGCCGTCTGGTGTTGGATCAAAAAAGCAGCAATGTTTTCCGGCGTTGCCTCAAAAAAGACTGCGTCTTCCGAGCCGTCCATATTAGTGGAGAGTCCTTGCAAATACTTTTGGTTCACACTATTTTCTCCTTCCTATGCTCCGTGTCTCAGATGGAACTTTCCATCTCCTGATTTAACATAACGGACATTTCTCTGATTCTCGCTAAAAGTTCCCAGCCGCATTTCAGATTGAGGTCCTTCTGTACGAGTTCCTGTAAAACATCCAGAGTTTCCAGGACGGGCTTTCGGGCACTATACTTCACAAGGACCACGGCGTTATCGCGGACGAACATCTCCAGCGAATCATTCTCTCGAATCCGAAGGACATTCCGGATCTCCCGTGGAATTACGATCCGCCCAAGGTCGTCGATCCTGCGGATAATACCGGTCCGCCTTATTTCACTTCCATTTGCACTGCTCACGAAACAAGATCCTCCTCTCTCGCCGCTACATGAAAATGCGCGGTGTAATCATCATCCTCCGGCTCTGTCCACACCAGGACCTCGCAGCCCGGGCGCGGCTTCGTGGGGCGTACCATCGCAATATCCTGCCGCTCTCCGCCGGGGAATACCAGCTCGACGGACACTTCAACCGGCGCGTCCGGTTCGGGCAGCGTTACCGACGTTTCCAGCACCGCATAGCCAAGGTCGATGCCGAGGGTACGCCCGTCTGCCTCCGCCGCTGTCAAGGTAACAGCTTCCGGCTCCTGGCCTTTCTCCGCGGCAAGGGCGGCGCGCTTCATGTAGTCCAGCAAAACACTGGTTTCCAGTGCGGCCAGCCTTTTTGCGATCCCTGCCATCTCGCGCAGTTTTTCACCCGTGAAAAAGTTCTGCAGCACACACTGTAAGCTGCTCACAATTTCGCTTTCCGTAGTCCCCAACAGAAGCTCCCGGCCGTTTTGCAGCAAAAGCTCCATCGTGATATGCAGGGCAGCGGGATCGCCGGTATAGAGCCGGCGAAACTCCTTAAAATCCATCATAGCGTTCCCTCCGGCTACGCCGCCATCAAGCGGTCGGTGAGCCGTACCGGGCAGACCAGCGCAAAGTCGCCGCGTCCGTCCGCCTCGACCATGATAGGAGATACCGCACTGGTGATTTTCAGCTTTACCCGCGGTTCGTCCTTGAATTGCCGCACGGCGTCCAGCATCTTAGGAAGAGGGAAGGCAAAGGTGGTGTCGCTGTGGCCGTTGATCTCCACTCTGGTACTGCATTTTCCCGTAGAAGTCGGCATGAACAGGCAGCCTCCGGTAAAGCGCACGTAGGGCTTCCGCTCATTTGCCGTGAACTCCTTGAGATATTTCAGCTCCCGCAGAAAGTCCCGGGTTTGAACATAAAATTCCTCCTGGCAACTATGGGGAACCGCGCCGTCCACAGGATATACGTCCACACCGTTGATGCGGAAGATGATGGAGGCCGTTCCGTTCGTGATGACCCCCTGGCGCTCACCTAATTCCACCGTTACCTCCTGATCGCCGAACATCCGCAGATGGGACAGCGATTCCGCATAGGCCATAAAGGGCCTTGGCGCCATCAGCGATTCGTCCGTGTCGCAGGCCAAGCGGGTGCCATCCAGCGCAAAAACATGGCCGCCGGAGAATTGTACGTTGCCGCAGGTGGCGCGCTCGGTTGACGCCGGTTTTCCAGCGGCATACCCCACGAGTTCCACCCGTTTGAGCAGGGCGGCGGCATTGACGGTGAACGACGCCTTTGCTTTGATCGGGGCGCAAACCGGATAGTCCTCCGCGGCCATCGCCTCAAATTCCACAGCGCGGCCGCCGCAGCGCATACACAGCGTCAATGAGCGGTACTTGCCTTCGCCGGTGTCGCTGAACTCCAGTTCAAGCTCCCCATCAAACAGGCGGCAGGCTTTCGCCACGTCCTTTGTCTTGCGGAACACGAAGGAGAGGTCATCGCCCCGCGCGGGGATCTTTTGAAACAGCCACGTCTCTATATCTGTGGCAGTCAGCGCACACTGACCGCCGGAAATCGCAACAAGCACCTCCGACAGTACGGGAATGCTCGACTTCCGCAGGACCTTGCTTACCTGATCCAGAGCAGTGGAAAATGCTTTTGCGTCTACGCTTGCTTTTCTTATCATGCCGCAATCCTCCGTTTATCTAAAATTGCCTGCATTCGCAGGGATTTGGTAGAAAATTCACTCTGGCGGACTGTGTTTTCTCCGTGGGCCAGAATGTTGTAGAGCATATCGACGATGGCGGTTGCCGCCGTGATATTGGCCGCGATGCTCTGCGGATCGGAAGCGGCCGCCTCCTCGCAGCTGAGCTCCGAGGGGAAACGGTCCTTGCTCCGCAGCATTTCGGGATGCACGCCTCCGATGGGCTTGGACCAGGTGTGCCCATTCCTCCGCACGCCGCATACGACCTGGCCGGAGAACTCGCCGTTTCCGCTGTCAATGTAGATCAAATTTTCGCTCTGATAAAACGCCTGATGGCACAGCTGACGAGACCGGTTATTGTCCACACAGCCCAGCAGAATCACCATCTCAGGAGTCAGTTTGGTAGGGTATGTTCCAAGTTCCCATCCTTTCGGCGAGATCAGCTCTTTCAGATCGTCCAGCTTTTCAATAAAGCTGGGCACATACTCTGTCTCCGTCCCGAATACCGTGGCATACCGCTCGGCCAGCACCCGTGCCTTATTTCCGCCCAAGTCAGCCGGGGAGAAGTTCTGGCGGTTCAGGTTTTTGGCCTCCACAATATCTCCGTCGCAGATGACAAACCGTGACGGCCGTTCCAGCGCGTACAGCAGCCGGTAGATATGCGGGGCGGCGAAGGCTCCGGTGCCCCCGGCGCCCAGCATGACGATCTTCACAGGTACATTCAGGGGAAACTTCATAGTCTCAGCTCCTTGGCCATCTGATGAAATTTCGCAGACAGCGGTTTGGAACCCAGAATGGGTTTCCGCCGGGTTACACACTGGCACCACTCCTCGGGGAACGGTTGTTCCAGCCCCTCGATCACCGTTGCCGGGTCGATAGCGACGAAAGAGCCGCCGCAGGAAATGCGGGCCTTGAGGGAAGGGAAGAAGCGGTCCAGCTCTCCCACCACAAAATACAGCCCGGTGCCCCGTTCATCCTGGTCGTCCTTGCCGGAAAAGAAGGCTTCCATGCTGTTGTGGCTGTGAATGTCCGCGTAGCAGAGATACCGCGTCTCGTCATCATAGGGGCAGCCGCTCAGGTCGGCCTCGATCTCGTCCCTGCACACGGTCTGTTTGGGGATGTAGGCGAAAAATTCCTTCACCTTTTTGTCCCAATAGATCTGCGCCAGGGCCTCGCACTCCTCGCCGTCCTTCATATAGGAACGGAAAAAGGCCACGATCTGTCCGAGCAGCCGCATCGGGATCTTCGGCAGGGCCGGGGTAAACCCGGCCCTGACCTGCTGAAATTCCGTCACCTTGTTTTTGGGGGCGATAAACTCACCCTGTTCTGTTTTCCGCATCTCATAGATCCGCCCGTCGCTGGAAGGGATCAGGCAGATCACCTTATCCGACTCCCGCGCCTTCTCGATGCTTCCAAAGCGGCCTTTGTAGACGGCAGCAACGCCCTTGGTTTTCATGACGACCTTGGGCTTTACCAGGCAGTCCGGGTTTTTATCCTTCGCTTTCTTCAATGCTTCCAGGAACTCGCGGGAGCGCTCAATGGTTTCCTTGATGGAGATGATTGTGGTGCCCTTGGGGTCCTTGATCTCCTTGCGAATACCGCAGTAATCCACGCTCCAGGACACATATTTGCCCTCCTCCAAATCCGCGAAATCCTCGGATTTCCGGATACGCAGCTCTTCAAAGGTCATGCCGGGGTCTTCGATGGGCTCCTTGGCGCCCTTGTGGCAGAATACGGGGGCTTTCTCCAGCAGGCTCGTTTTTGCGTTTTCCACCGTTTTCTGCTCAAAAGCGGCGGCGATGGGATTGTCCACTGTGGCAGCCGCCGGCTGTACAGGAGGCGCCGCAGTTGCCGCAGCCGGCTGAGCGGGCGCGGCTGTTCCTGCGGGAGACATACCCGCCGGTGCGGGAGGTGCCGCAGAAGTGGCGGGTGTTGCCGGAGGAACTGTAGCTGCCGGAGGAACCGTAGCCGCCGGGGGTGTCTGTGGTGTCACAGGCGCCGGCGTTGCAAAGGGATTCGTGTCGGCAGCGTCAGTACCGCCTCCGCCAAAGATGGCATTGATGTCCAGATCGTTTGCGTCCGTCACTTCAGGGAAAGGCCATGCGTTTGTGTTCTGTTCACTCATAGGGATTGCTCCTTTCATTTTGGGACAAAAAAAGACCGCAACCGCTCCTTCTGAGCAATTACAGTCGTTCTTGTCCTTTTTTGTTCTTCCAGGCCGTGTCAGTCCGGCGGCGCCCGCAGGGGCGCGCCACGGTACGAGCGGCAGAGCCGCCGATCCGTGCGGATGGGCGCACTTCGCCCCTCCTTCTCGCCGATCCTCCCTAACTTACTCCGCCCTAACTTAACTCCGCCCTGAATACACCCTCATTTTACTACCACGCACGCCTCCTGCACAGGCGGAGTTTT
>JAHAEW010000184.1 GCA_018374635.1 Clostridiales bacterium | reverse complement strand
GGCCGAGGCCCAGCAGAGCGCCGAGTTTATCAACATCTTCTACGGCGAGGATGTCAGTGAGAAGGAGGCCCAGAAGGCCCTCAAGCTCTTTACCGAGTGCTGTCCCAGCGCCGAGATCACCCTGCTCTCCGGCGGTCAGCCGGTCTATTACTATATGATCTCCGCCGAATAAGCCCACGCAAACAAGAAAAAGGTACGCCCCTGCGGGGCGTACCTTTTTTGTTTCTGCATCAGAGCACCTTGGACAAAAACTCCTTGGTGCGCTCCTCCTTCGGATTGGCGAAAAAGGCGTGGGGCTCGTTCTGCTCCAGGATGTGGCCGCCGTCCATGAACAGGACTCGGGTGCCCACCTCCCGGGCAAAGCCCATCTCGTGGGTGACCACCACCATGGTCATGCCCTCGTCGGCCAGCTCCTTCATGACCTCCAGCACCTCGCCCACCATCTCGGGGTCCAGGGCGGAGGTGGGCTCATCAAAGAGCATGACCTTGGGCTTCATGGCCAGGGCCCGCACAATGGCGATGCGCTGCTTCTGGCCGCCGGAGAGCTGGTTGGGATAGGCGTCCGCCTTGTCCTCCAGATTGACCCGCTTCAGCAGGGAGAGGGCCAGCGCGTCGGCCTCCTCCTGCCCCATGAGCTTGGTCTTGACCGGGGCCAGGGTGATGTTCTTGCGGATGGTCATGTTGGGGAAGAGGTTGAAGTGCTGGAAGACCATGCCCATCTGGCGGCGGATGGCGTCGATATTCACCTTGGGGTCGGTGATGACGGTGCCGTCAAAGGTGATGGTGCCCTTGGTGGGCTGCTCCAGCAGGTTGAGGCAGCGCAGGAAGGTGGACTTTCCGGAGCCGGAGGGTCCGATGACGACCACCTTCTCCCCCTCGCGGATGGTCTCGGAGATGTCATCCAGCACCAGATTCCGCCCGAAGCGCTTGGTCAGATGTTCAACGGCGATCACTTTCCCTCAGCCTCCTCTCCATTTTGGAAAATACGATGGACAGCACCTTGGTGATGCAGAAATAGGCCACGGCAATGATGAACAGGGGGCCGAAGGCGTCGTAGGTCTTGCTCTGAATGGCGGAGTACACCTTGGTCAGGTCAGTCAGGGCGATGTAGCCCACCACGGCGGTCTCCTTCACCAGGACAATGAACTCACTGGTATAGGTGGGTAGGCAGTTCTTCAGCGCCTGGGGGAAGATGACGCTCCACATGGTCTGCACCTTGGACAGGCCCAGGGAGCGGCCGGCCTCCATCTGCCCGGGATCCACCGCGTTGATGCCGGAGCGGTAGATCTCCGCCATATAGGCCGACGAGTTCAGGCCGAAGGCGATGACCGCAACCACCATCTTGTTGTCGGTGACGTTCAGCAGCACGACATTGTACATAATCAGCAGCTGCACCACCACAGGAATGCCGCGGATGATATCGATGTAGGCCTGGGCGGGCCAGCGCAGGATTCTGTGCCGGGACATTTTCATCAGGCAGAGCACCATGCCCAGCACCGTGCTGATGCAGATGGCGCCCAGAGTGATGCCCAGGGTGACCCCCAGGCCGTCCAGATAGAGCCGCCAGCGATCCTCCACGAGGAACGCCTGGTAGAGTTTATCCCCGAAGCCGAGGAGTCCGTTCATAATATCCACGGAAAGTCTCTGCCTCCTTGTTCAGAATTGGAATGTGCGCGTGGCGCAGGAGAGCCTGCTCCGCACAGGGCGGCGCAGGCTTTCCCGTTTGACTGGTTTATGCTGTAAATTACGCGGCGGGCTTGGCGACCACGATGGACTGGATGGCCTCGTAGTAGCCGTCGGTGAAGTTGGCGTTCTTCTCCCGCTCCTCGTCCCGGGTCAGGCCGGCGGCGATGAAGTCGATGCGGCCGGACTGGAGGGCGGGGATCAGGGCGTCAAAGTCCATGTTCTCGATGGTCAGGGTATAGCCCATCTCGGCGCACAGGTACTGAGCAAAGCCCACGTCGAAGCCAGTGGGATCGCCGTTCTCGTCCAGGTACTCAAAGGGCTCGAACTCGCAGTTAGTGCCCATCACCAGGGCGCCCTTGGGGTTCTCCACGGTCTTCAGCTCGGGGAGCTGGGCGTCCTCATTCTTGGAGATGTACTTATCCACCAGAGCGTCAAAGGTGCCGTTCTCCTGGAGGGTGGCCATGGCGGTGTTGAACTCCTCGGCCAGGGCGGCGCCCGTGTCGTTCTTCTGGGTGGCGATGGCGTAGGTCTCCGTCTCCTCGGAGGCGGGGAAGTCCAGCACCATCAGCTTATCGGGGTTAGCGTCTACCAGGGACTGGGCGGGGTGGGTATCCACGATTACACAGTCCACGCGGCCGTTGATCAGCTCCATGCCGCACTGAGCCACGGCCTTAAAGGCGCTGACCTCGGCATCGGGGATGGCAGAGGCCACATCATTGCCGGTGGTGCCCTCCTGAACGGCGATTTTGGCGCCTTCCAGGTCGGCCACTGAGGTCCAGTTGGCGGGACTGTCGGCGGCGGGAGCGCCGCTTTCTGTCACAGGGGGCGTGCTGCCGGCGGGGGTTTCGTTGGTGTCGTCGCTGCCTCCGGAGCAGGCGGTCAGCAGACCGAGGGACAGAACT
>JAHAEW010000183.1 GCA_018374635.1 Clostridiales bacterium | reverse complement strand
CAGATCACTTGTCGTTTGGTCAGCCCGAACAGGACCTTGCTCTGTATCCGGCTCAGGTCCTTCGGGATCGTTACATAAGCCAATGTTTCACACCTCCTTCTTCATCGGCGCATAGTCCTTAAAATCTGATACGGAATGAAAAATCCGTTTGTTATTTACCCATCTTTGCAGATGGCGGGTAATGCGTGGAGCCGTGGGACGCTCATAGATCATCACATAGGGATCATATCCCAATGCCCGCAAGGTGTTTACCCGGTACAAATCCTGTTCATGGGTGCTGCCGTAATTGGTCAGGACATAGACGCGGCGGTTTCGGTCGCTCTTTATGGAAGTAAGTTCACGAAAGCGACGGAAATACTCCGTCAGGTCCTCGTCCGGGTTATCCCATGCAAAATGCACCGCTTTTGTCCGCACTTTGTTCAGCAGAGATACATTATCACGGCTGATAAGGCGAATATCGAGCCCCTGGGTAAAGTCCACCAGCGCCCGGCTCTCAATTAGCTGCTCAATGAGCCTTTCATGGTCGGGACAGGCAAGCAGGTTCGGGTCCATCAGTTTGATTTCTTCTTCACCATTCCAAAACTCGGAAAGATCAGCCACCCGGACGCTCCTGCGCCCTTCTTTTCCGCTGACAATGCAAAATCCGCAGTTCCTTGGACAGCCACGGCTTAAAAAGCCGTAGGCTGTACCTAAAAACCGCGGATATAGAAAATAGTCCGGCCGAATATGCTCAATCTCATGCGGGAGGTTTTCGCCGGGGCCGTAACCTGTACCGCCCTGGATGACCTTATCCGCATTGTTCACCTGTATGGTGTCTTTGGAATAGGTGTCTGTAAATACCCGGCTTTTATAAACAAGGTCATATTGCTTTGCAGGGTCCCACCATTCCACCCGGTCCCCGCGTCTGGTGTGATACTCCGAGAGCTTCATCAGACACAGGTTGGGAAAATTGTGCGAGTCCACATCAATAAGGCCTACTCTCAAATATCTGCCTCCTTTAGTGGGCACCGAACAGGGATTTTGCAAGGCTGCCGGTCTTAAACAGGGTGTAGCACAGCAGAACCGTATAGCCCATGCAACCCCAGATGGCAGCGGATATGTTGTCGCCGGATGTGGAGATGCCCTCCACCAGCACCGCATAGATACCCACGCAGATCATAATGAGGAAGGCCTGGAAGCCCAGGGCCAGCAGAGAACGAAGGTAGTTCTGCCCCGTGGAGCCCCACTCCCGGTTGACCATCGTGGCAAAGGGAATCGGTCCAATGGAGGTCACCAAATACACCTCAATCATTCTGCCGTAGATCACCAGGAAGATGCAGATGGAAAGTATCTGCGTACACAGCCCCACAAACACGCTCTGAAACCACAGCCCCAGCAGGGCGCCCACGCTCCAGTCGGCAAGCTGGGTCTCCAGATCGCCCACCACGCCGGAGATGTCGATGCCCGCGTCCGAGATAATGACCCCCGCCGACTGACTGACCACATTCTGCGCCACATCGAACACCGCCATGACGATGTTCCAGGTGTTCGTGACGATCAGCACCGCGCAGAAGGTTTTGAAAATCCACTTGAAGAAAATCCAGGTGTCGAAGTCGTGGAGGTTGTTCTTCTCGATAATAAGCTGAATCAGCTCATAGCACATGACAAAGGTGAGAATAATGCCCGCGATGGGGACGATCACCGTCTCCGAGAGGTTGCGGATCATGTTGAAGATGCTGCTGTTCCAGGCGGCGGGCGTCATGCCGACCTCCCCGGCGATCTCGCCCACCTTTGTGTTCAGGGTATCAAACATCCCGGTCAGGTTTGAAATGATACCGTCAATGAGCAGTTCCTTGAACCACTCCTGGATCATATCCAATATCAAGGGAGATCACCTCCTTTGCGGGGGCTCCCGCTATCAAGCGAAAGCCCCCGCCGGTTTTGGAGAAACATTAGGTGGTGGACAGCAGACCGGACAGCAGAGGGATCAGGGTGATGCCGATGAGGGCAACGCCGCCGCCCGCCATGAGCTGCTTGATGCCCTGGCTTTTGGAGGCAGGGTTGTCCTGGCCGTAACCTTCCAGAAGGTTGATGCCGCCCCACACGCACAGGCCGCCGCCCAGGGCGATGACCAGAGTCTGCAAAACGTCGATAGCGTTAGTAAAAAAGCTCATATTCACATTTCCTTTCGTTCAGTTGAATTGTTGGGTTGAAGGTCGGTGGCTTTCAATTCGTACAGATCGAAAGGCTCGTCCGGCTTCACAATGGCCGGTCTGCGTTTCATGTACCGTTCAATGTCAAAGGTGTTTTTCTTGTCGGCGTCGGCAAGGTACTTGTAGCGGGGATGGCGGGTTATATCAAACTTGTCGCTGAAAAACGGCCGCACCCCTCGAAGCTGCAAAATACACTTGCCGCCGTCCATCACCGCTATCTCGTCCTGGGTCATCAGCTCCTTTCCTAATTTCTGATAGTTGAGGCCGTGGGAAACCTGGCTGCCCCGGTTCTCGGATTGATTGAAGCTGTCGATGGTCTCCTTGCCCAGCAGCTCCGAGATTTCTTTCAGGGTGGATTTCTCCTTGCCTCCCAAAAACAAGGTGGTGTCGCAGTTGCCCACAATGGT
>JAHAEW010000182.1 GCA_018374635.1 Clostridiales bacterium | reverse complement strand
ATGATGAACATCAGTCTGGGCTCTTCTGCCACTGCGGTTTCCAACCTGCTGGATCACCGCGTTGATATTACGACGCCGAAGGTTACAGTGGTACCCATCCGTGAGTTTACCCTGGGTGAGCTGGAGCCCGCTATCGGTGTGGAGATCAAGTATGTCTCCGGTCTGGAAGGCAGCAATATTATGCTGCTCAGGCGGAGCGATGTGAAGGCGATTGTAGAGCTGCTGATGGGAATGGAGATCCCGGAGGAGGAGTTCGAACTCAATGAGCTGACAATCAGCGCGGTGTGCGAGCTGATGAACCAGATGATGGGCGCGGCCTCCACCGCTCTGTCTGATTTTCTGGGGCGTCCGGTCAATATCTCAACGCCCCAGTCTTTCTCCATGGATGATTTGGAGAAGATCAAAAAGGAGCGCTTCCAAAGCGAAACCGGGATGCTGGTAGCGGTACACTTTATCCTGGAAATAGAGGGCATCCTCAAGAGTGAGTTTGTCAATATCATGTCTGTGGAGCTGGCCCGGGAGCTGCTGGCTGGCTTTGGAATGGGCATTCAAGACGCCGGAGAAGCGGCGGCGAGCGCGATTCCGGCGGCACAGCCCGCACAGCCGGAGTCCTCTTCCGGTACGGGCGGAAAGCTGAGCCAGGAAGAAATTGAACGGCTGATGGGCGGCGGTATTTCCACACCCGCTCCAGAGCCGGCTGCGGCTCCGTCTTCCGGCGGAAAGCTGAGTCAGGAGGAGATCGAACGGCCGATGGGCAGCATGTCCACAGCCCCGGCGCCGGAGCCCGCGCCCCAGCCGGCCCAGGCCTATCAGGCCCCCTCCCCCCAGCCGGTTTATCAGCAGCCTGTGTATCAGCCCCCGGTGCAGGAACCGCGGGTCATTAACAGCAAGCCGGTTGCGCTGCCCAGTTTTGCGGCGGCAGAATCGCTGGGAGCCGAACAGAAGGAAAACCTGGAGCTGATTATGTCCGTACCTCTGGAGGTGTCGGTGGAGATTGGCCGGACCCGCCGGAAGGTGGAGGATATCTTGACCTTCTCCAAAGGCTCGCTGGTTGTTCTGGACAAGCTGGCCGGCGACCATGTGGATGTCTTTGTGAACGGCCTGTGCATTGCGCGGGGGGACGTAGTGGTCATCGACGATAACTTCGGCGTGCGCATCACAGAGGTGCTCCAGAAGCCGGAGCTGTGGAGCCTGGCAAACTTCAAGTGAGATTGAAATAAAAAGGGGATTAAGAACATGGCTAAAATTCTGATTGTTGACGATGCGGCCTTCATGCGGAAGGTGATCCGGGACACGCTGACCAAGAATGGCTTTACCGACCTGCACGAGGCGGTGGACGGCAGGGATGCCGTGGAAAAGTACTTTGAGCTTCAGCCGGATCTGGTTCTGATGGATATCACCATGCCGAACATGGACGGGCTGGAGGCGCTGAAGGCGATCCGCGCCAAGGACAACAAGGCCAATGTGGTGATGTGCTCTGCCATGGGCCAGGAGGCCATGGTAGTGGAGGCGGTGCAGGCCGGCATTAAGGATTTTATCGTCAAGCCCTTCAAGGAGGACCGCCTGATGAAAACGGTCAATTCCATCCTGGGGAATCCCTGACGGGAGCGGGCCAATGCTGGAAGTGCTTTGGACCATCTGTGCGATTCTGGGCGTCCTGGTGCTGGCCTATCTGTTTACCCGCTATGTTGCCGGAAAGGGACAGGGCGGCTTTCCCGGCCGCCTTGGAAAGCGGATGCTTACAGTTTTGGACCAGACGGCAGTGGGAAAGGATCAGAGGCTTCTCCTGGTCCGCGCGGGCGAAACGTACTATTTTCTGGGGGTGACCCAGGGGAGCATCACCTGTCTGGAAAAGCTCACTGCCGAGGAGGCCGAGTCCTGGATAGGCGGCGCAGACGGCGCCGCCGCGCCAAAGATGGGGTTCCAGGAAGCGCTGCACAGCGTGCTGGAGCAGCGGA
Source organism: Clostridiales bacterium (assembly GCA_018374635.1). GTDB lineage: Bacteria > Bacillota > Clostridia > Oscillospirales > Oscillospiraceae > Pseudoflavonifractor_A. Next base: position 642 of record JAHAEW010000182.1, on the reverse strand, counting down.
AACAACAGAGGAGGCCATAAGCCGGTGGATGCGCTGATCAATGTAAATGGCGAGAATGTACAGGCCCTTCAGATCCTGTTCTTGACCACCCTGCTGACCCTGCTGCCCTCCGCGGTTGTGATGATGACCTCCTTTACCAGGTACATTATCTCCTTCTCCTTTCTGCGCTCGGCGATGGGGCTGCAACAGAACCCGCCCAATATGGTCCTTGTGGGCATCGCCCTGTTTCTCACGCTGTTTACCATGTCTCCGACCATCAGTGAGATCCAGACCACTGCATACGAGCCGTATATCGCAGAGGAGATCACCCAGGAGGAATTTTTACAGCGGGCGGAGAAACCCCTTAAGGAATTTATGGCGGGCCAGGTGGAGGAGAGCTCGCTCAAGCTCTACTGCGATCTGGCAGGACTGGAGACGCCGTCTGCGGCGTCAGTCACGGAGCTGCCGCTGAGGGTTTTGGTTCCGGCCTTTATGACAAGCGAACTGAAGCATGCCTTCCTGATTGGATTTTACCTGTATATCCCGTTTGTCCTGATTGATGTGATCGTGGCCTCCACGCTGATGTCCATGGGCATGATTATGCTTCCGCCCAGTATGATCTCCATGCCGTTCAAGCTGCTGCTGTTTATCGCCCTGAATGGG
>JAHAEW010000181.1 GCA_018374635.1 Clostridiales bacterium | reverse complement strand
GCACTTCAAAATGATTGACATTATAACCGCGCTGTACCACGCCGCCAGCAGCGAGGAGCCGGACACGATGGACGGCCCCAGCCTGTGCGACTACTACCAGCGCAGGGAGGAGACAGAGCAAACCCGCCGCGCCCTTGTGGACGCTGTGGGCGACGAGGTGGACGTGGACAGCTACGGGGTAGCTATGGAGTGCCAGGGCTTCGTAAACGGCTTCCGGCTGGCCCTGGGGCTGTGTATGGGGGTGTGCTGCTGTGGATAGCCTGCTGGTCATGTTTGAGGCTTGCACCGACAGCCCCGCTTATATGCGCCTGGACAGCGAACAGGAGGCCGCCGCCGCGGTGCTCTCCATCATGGGGGATAACCCGGAGCTGGAGGAGCTGGTCAACGCCCACACCTACACGGCGAAACAGGAGGGGTTCGTCAACGGCTGGGCCTGGGCGCAGGCTACAGCGAGGGAGTGCTTGGCCCTTCGGAAATTGCCTGTGCTGGTGGAGAACTACGGCCCTGACCGGAGGTGTGGGACTTGCGGGTGGTTCGTGCAGCACTACCGATATACCGGGGCCTACCCCTGGTTTGCTGTGGTGGGGTGTGGGCATTGTACCGACCCGGAGACAAAAAGGGCCTCACACGTGATCCGGTTTGGCGTGGGTGTGAGCATTGGAGGCCCGGCGGCTGAGTGCTGCCGGGCTCTCCTCTGACCGTGAAAACCTGAATAAACCTGAAATTCCCACAGGGGGAGCACCGCATACAGGGCCATACATGCGGCGCTTTTTGTTTTATCGGGCGGAAAAGGCTACCCACGCCGTTTCCCTCCGGTCATGTTCCCCACTCCGGAGGAAGGGGGGGCCTTTTTAGGGCCTCCGAAATCTCCGGATACTCAGGGTTCACTCAGGCTTCGTTCGGGGCTTTTCTCTCTGTTCGCTCGTTGTTCGTTTCCCTTTTAGGGCCTCGGAAATCTCGGGATCTTCCCGGCTTCACCTCAGCAACCGGGACACCCTGGGATGCCGCAGCGCCCGCAGGGCGGCGGCGTGGGCCTTGTTGTCCACCTTCAGCTCCAGCCAATACCTCCGCCGGATTGCCGTCCGCTGGGCCTCTGGCAAGCCCTCCACGGCCCTGTGAAGGGCGTCCCATATCCCAACACCCTCCAGGGCTTCCGTTGCCTGTGGGTCTGGTATCACGTCGGCCAGGGTGAGCGGTTCGCCCTCTCCGTCGTCGAGCGGGGCGTCTATGCTGACGGCGGAGAAAATGGGGTCATGCTTCTGCTTTTCGCTCCGCCGCCCCTCCGCCTCACTGAACGCCGTTTTTACCGGGTAAGTGAGGTAGGAGGTAAACCGGAATCCCGCTGCCAGGTCATAGGCCCTCACGGCCTCCAGGAAGCCCAGAAAGCCCGCTTGCATAAGGTCGTCCAGCGTGACACCCCCGGCCCCGTTTGTGGCTCTCAGGCGCTTGTATGCCATATCATGCACCAGCCGCCGCACCTGCCCCCAAAGCTCCATGAGCTTGTCCCGCTCGCCCGATTGGATCGCCGCCGCCAGTTCTTCATTACTCATTGCCTCGCCGCCCCTTTCGTGGTAGAATGTGGGTGACAAGCTCACATACTACCGGGCCGCGCTCAACTGCTGAGGGCGGTTTCTTTTTTTGCAAGTAACAATCAGTCACTTACAAAGTCAATACCATTGACCTCGTGCTGGGGGCGCGTACGAAATTCGTTCGAGCTATTGACCACTGGGCTCATAATTGGGCTCAGTATGAACCGTACCACTTGGGGGCCACCAGGAGGAGAGCCCAATTTGGGGATTTCCTCTTTTGGGAAACCTCAACGTGGGCAAAAACCCCCTGATTGCAAAAGCGGGAAGTCGCTCATAGCTACCTCGTGGCCCACCCCCTGCCCTATAGCAAGGAGGTGCAGATTTGCCCCCCCCTGCGGGCCTCCATCCTTTCCAGACCTACCGTCGTGAAATGCGACACATGCTGAGGGCGATTCCCCCCTCAATCAAAGAAAAGGATTGCTCCGGGCTGCTCCTCGAAAATCTCGCCGTTCGTCAGGCTCATTGCTCTGATTTCGCGGTCGCCGTCGGCCAGCTCCACCAGAGCAAGGCAGGCGACGGGCTGTGCTGTCCCTCCGTCATAGGCATACATGAGGTTAGAGGGGGCGGGGATGATCTGAATAGTCTTTTCGTTCATGGTTCAGTTCTCCTTTTTTATGTGTGAGATTTTGGGAGATTTCGGTACATTTCCATCCAGTCCTCAAGGCGCTGCGTCACCAGCCAGCCGGAGCGGTTGCGCCTATGGAACACGGTGGGTACTCCATCCTGAAACCGCTCCGCGTCCCGGACGGCCTGCGCCATAGCCTCCGGTACATTCAGCCGCTCGTTGCGCTTGCACTCGATATGTACACCGGGGAGGCCGGACAAGTCCGGCACCTCTCCATAGCTCTGCACCCGGCCCGGCTGCACGTCGTAGCCGTATCCCTGGAGTATGCGGGCAAGCTCCAGCTCACCCGCACGGCCTTTGCGCTGGCTTGCCCTACCCATTGGAATCTCCATTCAGCTCGTTGCTGATCACCTCCAGGTGCTCCGCAATTTCCTCCAAAGCCTGCGCAATCTTCAC
>JAHAEW010000049.1 GCA_018374635.1 Clostridiales bacterium | reverse complement strand
GCGCACTCGCTTTCGCTCGCACACTTGCGTCCTGGGAAGTGTGTTTTCCGACGTACACGCCGCCGGAAAACACGATTTGACCCTCTTCCGCCGTCTGCGCCCGGCGGAACTCTGCTCTGAGGGGGAAGCGGTAAAACCGCTCCCCCCTGGTCTTATAGCACGGTTTTATCCAAGATGTGCCAGGGCGGTCTCCAGGTTCTCTCCTGCATGGATCAGGCCCTTGAGGAGCCTGATCACCCGGTCGGGATGCTCATGGCCCCAGATATTGCGGCCGATGGCCACACCGCGGGCGCCGCACTTCATGGCGTCGTCGATGTTGGCAAAGAACTGCTCCTGGGAGTTGGTCTTGGCGCCGCCAAACACCACGATGGGCAGGCCCTCGCAGCCCTGCACGACCTCCTCATAGCCGGGCCGGTAGGGCATCTTCAGGAAGTCCGCGCCGGCCTCTGCCGCTACCCGTGCCGCCAGCTTCAGGCTGTCGATGCTGATATACTCCTGGGGAGGGTTGAAGCCGCCGGGCACCATCTCCGCCAGCAGCGGCATGCCGTACCGCTCACACTCCCGGCGCAGGGTGCTGATGATGCGGATCATCGTGCGCTCCAGCTCAATGTCCTCGCCGGAGATATCGGGGCCGCCGTTGAAGAGGACCGCGTCAGCCCCCGCCTTGACCGCCTCTTCCACTGCCACGCACAGGATGCTGTCATGGGCGCCTCGGGCATAGTCGGTGCAGGGGAAGTCCGCCCGGACGATCAGTCCGGTGCGGCCCAGCAGGGCCTCATATTTCCGGGCCATACCGATGTTGAGGATTACCGCGTCGGTGCCCGCATCGATCACGGTCCTGAGCGCCTGGTCCAGATGCTCGATTCCACGCATGGGGCCGGAATTGACCCCGTGGTCAAAGGCTGTGATGATGGCGTTGCCATCTTCCCGGAAAATATGATTCATTCTCTTGATGGTCCCCATATGGATTTCTCCTCCTATATTGTAATCGGTTTCTGTAATCGGTTACATCCGTTGCATGTATAGTAGCACATTTCAACCAAGAAATCCAGACCTTTTTGTAAAATTGGTTAAACCGTTTTAAATGAATCCGCTTTATCTATGCATATTATATAAAAACAGCGGCGACCTGTCTCACAGGTCGCCGCTGTTCACCAGATTCTTTGTGCTCTCCCGGAGCCGCAGCTCCACCGGATAGAGCACGCACTGGGCCATCTCATGCCCGGTGGAAAGCCTCCGGAGCAGCAGCTCTGCCGCTTTTTCTCCCAGCCGCCGGTTCGGCACAGCTACGGTGGAGAGGGCCGGTGTAAAATAGCTGGCCAGCGGGATATCATCAAAGCCGATCAGCTCCATCTCCTCCGGCACCCGGATGCCGCCGCTGTGGAGGCAGCGCAGCGCGCCCACCGCCATCATGTCGTTGAAGGTGATCATCGCGGTCGGGCGGTCTCCCTGCTCCAGCAGCCGCCGGGTGCATTCCACGGCCTGGCGCAGCTGATCTCCGTAGGAGACGAACTGCATCCGGCACAGGCAGTCTGAATGCTCGTCAAAGAAGTCTCTTACCGCCTGTGCTCTCCTTCGCCCGATGAAAGTGTCCTCGGTGGCGGCCAGAATGCCAAAGATCCGGTTTCCCTCAGCATAGAGGTAGCGCAGCGCCATCTGCACCCCCCCGTAATCCTCCATGTACACCGAAGTGACGGGCCCTTCCAGCCCCATCTGCTCCGGATTTCCAATCAATACATAGGGCACCTTGACATTTTGCAGATACTCCCGCACCGCCTCACTGCTGGTAAAGTCGGATACGTAGACCACCATGCCGTCCACGCTCCGGTCATCGGGCCGCTCCTGGTCCGGCATGCTGCTCTGGGAGTAGATCAGCAGCTTATAGTTGGCCTGCAGCAGCACCTTCTGGCAGCCCTCCACCAACTGGTTGAAAAACTCGTTGCGCAGGGTTGGCACCACACAGGCCACCGTCCTGGTCTGGCCGGTTGAGAGGCTCTGCGCCGATGGATTCGGCACATAGTCCAGCTGCCGGATCACTTTCAGGATGCGCTCCCTGGTCTCCGGCGACACCTTCTCGGGCTGATTGATGCTGCGGGATACTGTGGCGACGGATACGCCGGTCAGTTTTGCAATTTCCTTGATATTCAAACTCGTTCCTCCTGCTCCATCCGTTCCTGCCCGTTCCGGGAGTACGGCCTCACTCAAAGGGGTAGCGCAGCACGATGGAGCTCTGGACGGCAGCCGAGAGGTCCCCGGTGACAAAGACGCCCGCTCCTCCGCCTACGAGGCATCGCCCTGGCCTGGATGCTCCATCTCCCCCAGGGTCCTTGTCATGGTCCCGGCACTCTTTCCCGCGCCCAGTATCCAGCAGCATGCACCTCATTCCTTTTGCTCCTGCTCTATTTGAGAGTATACCACAAGGCCGTTCTGCGGTAAATCATCATCTCGGTTCCTGTGGAAAACTTCACGGCTTCCCCCCGGCCGCTTTGTGCATAAAAATGCGGTGTGACCGCAAACACCGTCACACCGCATGGCAGAGTATTCGACGATTCCTCTGCTTACTTCTCGGCAATGGCCTCGATCTCGCAGAGAGCGCCCTTGGGCAGATCCTTCACAGCCACGCAGCTGCGGGCGGGCTTGGAGGTAAAGTACTTGGCGTACACCTCGTTGAAAGCGGCAAAGTCAGCCATGTCAGCCAGGAAGCAGGTGGTCTTGATCACCTTGTCAAAGCCCACGCCGCCGGCCTCCAGAATGGCGCCCACGTTCTTGCAGCTCCACTCGGCCTGAGCGGCAATGCCCTCGGGCATCGCGCCGGTCGCGGGGTCTACGGGCAGCTGGCCGGAGGTGATGACGAGACCGTTGGTCTCATAGCCCTGAGAGTAGGGGCCGATGGCGCCGGGCGCCTTCTCGGTAACAATGATCTTCATGGGAAATTCCTCCTTAGAAAATGGATGATCCAGACCGGCGGACCACCACTCCTCCGCATCCGCGCAGAGGAGCCGCTCTTTTTATGGGATTGGTCCGAAAACCGGCTTTCCTTTAGTTTACCACCGCAAACGGCGCGATACAAGAGAAAGTTTAAACGCCGGAGTGTAGTTTTTCTCTTTTTTGTTTCTTTCCCCTTGCGCTTTTCCTCCCTATGTCTTATAATCCCCTTAGTTGTACGTACAAGTTTTGCGTTCCTATGCAAAGGAGGTCATACGGTCATGTCTCAGCATATTGAGGAGCACCCCATCGTGGATTATCCAAGCCGGACTCCGGTCACCTTTTCTTTTGACGGACGTACCCTCACCGGCCTGGCCGGGCAGCCCATTGCCGCGGCGCTGCTGGACAACGGCATCTCGGTCTTCCGGCATACCCACAAGACCGGCCGGCCCCGCAGTCTCTTCTGCGGCATCGGCCAGTGCAGCGACTGCGTTGTAGTGGTCAACGGAACGCCCAACGTCCGCTCCTGCACCACTCCGCTGGAGGAGGGCATGGTCATCGAGACCCAGCACGGGCTCGGAAAGGTGGGTGTCCTGTGAGAACGACCGATCTTCTGGTCATCGGCTCCGGTCCGGCCGGCCTGGGGGCCGCCATTGAGGGAGCCCGCTGCGGGGCCAGGGTCCTGCTGGTGGACGAAAACACCAAGGCAGGCGGGCAGCTCTATAAGCAGATCCACAAGTTTTTCGGCTCCGGGGCCCACTATGCGGGCACCCGGGGATTCCAGATCGCGGACCTTCTGCTCCGGGAGGCCAACGACCTGGGTGTGGAGACCCTTCTGGACACCCGGGCCCTGGGCCGGATGGACAACGGCTGCGTCTCCATCCTCCACCAGGGAAAGGTGGAGGCGGTGGAGGCCAAAAAGGTCATCCTGGCCACCGGGGCCAAAGAGAATGCCCTTGCCTCTCCCGGCTGGACCCTCCCCGGCGTCATGACGGCGGGAGCGGCCCAGACCTTCAGCAATGTCCACGGCACCCTGGTGGGCCGGAACATCCTCATGGTCGGCTCGGGTAATGTGGGGCTCATCGTCTCCTACCAGCTCATGCAGGCGGGCGCGGAGATCCGCGCCCTGGTGGAGGCCGCGCCCCGGATCACCGGCTATCTGGTCCACGCCGGGAAGATCCAGCGGGCAGGCGTGCCGGTCTATACCTCCCACACCGTGGTGGAGGCCCGGGGCGCCGAACGGGTGGAGGAGGCCGTCATCGCCCGTGTGGACGAGAAGTTCCGCCCCATCCCCGGCACGGAGCAGACCATCCCCGTGGACACCATCCTGCTGGCCGTGGGCCTCAACCCCCGCATGGAGCTGGCATCCATGTTCCGCTGCCGCACCACCTATGAAGGGGCGCTGGGGGGCATCCTCCCGGTCCACGATTCCTGGATGCGCAGCTCGGATCCCCACGTCTATGTCTGCGGCGATCTGGCCGGGGTGGAGGAGGCCAACACCGCCCTGGAAGAAGGGCGTCTGGCCGGCATCCACGCCGCCGTCTCCCTGGGCTGTGCCGCGCCCCACGCCCAGGCGCGGATGGAGGAACTCCAGGAGAGCCTGCGCTCCCTCCGCCGCGGAGCCCACGCCGCCCGCCGCCTGGCCTGTAAGGAACGCATTATGGAGAAGGGAGGAGCCTGTCATGTCTAATCAGCCGTCCCGGGGATTCGCCCTCCTGGAGTGCTGCCAGGAGATCCCCTGCAACCCCTGCGCCACGGTCTGCAAGACCGGGGCCATCGTCAAGTCCACCCTCAACAGCCGTCCGGAGTTCAAGGCGGAAAAATGCGTGGGCTGCAAGCTCTGCGTGGCCGCCTGTCCCGGACAGGCCATCTTCTTCCAGGTCCCCGACTTGGGGGACGGCAAGGCCTCCATCACCTTTCCCTATGAGTACCGCCCCCTCCCCGTTCCGGGCCAGAAGGTGACGGCGGTGGACCGGCTGGGCAACGAGGTCTGTCCCGCCCTGGTTCAGTCGGTGGAGCAGCGCCCCGCCTTCAACCGCACCGCGCTGGTCACCCTGGTCATCCCCGCCGAGTATCGGGATCAAGTCCGCTTTCTCCGGCGGCTGAGAAGGGAGGAACCCTGAATGAAAGCCTGCGATATCATCATCTGCCGCTGTGAGGAGGTCACAAAGGCCGACGTCCTCCAGGCCATTGCCGACGGCTGTCACACGGTGGCCAGCATCAAGCGTGCCACCCGGGCCGGCATGGGGGCCTGCCAGGGCCGCACCTGCGGCCGCCTCATCCAGCAGATCCTCATGGGCCAGGGCATCCAGACGCCGGAGACCATTCAGGCCGACAAGCCCCGCTTCCCCACGGTTCCCTGCGGGGTGGACACATTCGGGAGGGACGACGATGCGGAATAAATATGGCGCCATTGTGATCGGCGGCGGCTACTTTGGCTGCGCCTGCTCCTATTTTCTCGCCAAGGCCGGCGTCCCCACCCTCCTGCTGGAGGAAAAGGAGATCAGCCGGGGGGCCTCGGGAGCTAATTTCGGCAACGTCCAGGTCCAGGACGCCTCCATGGGGCAGAGCTATGCGCTCACTCTGGCCGGCTTTGCCCGTATGAAGACCATGACCGCGGAGCTGGGCTGTGACATCGGATATCAGTCGTACCCCTCTCTCATCGCCGCGGAGTCCGAGGCGCATCTCCCCGAGTTGGAGCGGCTCTTCCAGGAGAAGAAAGAGGCCGGGCTGGATGTGCGCTGGCTGGAAGGCAGCGCGCTTCAGGAGGCCGAGCCCAATCTGGCGCCCGGCTCGGTGCTGGCGGCCAGCTATTTTGAGCAGGGGCGCGTCTACCCCTTCCACTATCAATATGCACTCGTGCGCCAGGGCCGCAGATACGGCCTGGAAGTGCGGGAGTTTTCCACCGTCTCCTCCCTTCTGGTGGAAGGCGGCGTCTGCACCGGCGTCATGCTGGCGGACGGCGCCACAGTACGGGCCGAGCATGTCATCGTGGCCTCCGGCGCGGGCACACGCCCCCTCTGCGCCACCGCCGGACTGGATGTCCCCGTCTACTCGGTCAAGGCCGAGGCCTTCGTGACTGAGGCCATCCAGCCGTTTCTGAAAACCTATTACTCCTCCGCCGCCTTCTTTGCGGAGGCCCACAATCCGGAAAAGGCGGTCACCTCTCTCTGCATTGGCCAGAGTCATTACGGCAACATCCTTCTGGCCGAGACCACCAGGCCCCATACCGCTGTGGATGAGGCCGGACAGGACTGCACCTCCATGGAGCACTGCCGGAATATCCGGAAAAAGGTCCTGCGTTTCTTTCCGGCGCTGAAGCCGGTCTCCATCCTGCGTGGCTGGGTCACCGCCTCCCCGTATACGCCCAACAATGAGCCCATCTTCGGGAAAGCCCCTCTGCCCGGCCTGATCGTGGCGGCAGGCTTTAAAAGCGCGGCCGTCATGTCCGCCATCGTGGGGGAGGCGGTCGCGGAGCTGGTCACCCGGGACGCCTGCGCCTGGGATCTGAGCCAATACACCGCCGCCATCCGCCCCCTGTAACTGTCCTGTCCCATTGCAAGGAGGAACCCTATGCCCAAATCCCAACGCCTCTGGTCCCACACCTATACCTATCTGCTGGATCAGATCCACGGTATGAAAGCCGGCGAAAATCAGCTGGAGCCGGAGGAGGAATTGACCCGCAAGCTGGGGGTCAGCCGCTCCACCGTGCGGGAGGCCACCCAGACCCTGCTGCAGGAGGGCTATCTGACCCGCCGGCACGGAAAGGGAAATTTTGCCCACCCCTCAGTCTCCCAGCTCCGTTATCGCATGGACCTGACCTCCGATTTTTCCAAACTTCTGGATACGGGAGACGGTCCGGTGGTCTGCCAGACCCTGCACAGCGGCTATGTCCCCTGCCGTGAGGTGATGCGCCGCCGTTTTCCGGTCCCCTGTGCCACGGTCTATGAGCTGGACTGGCTCTATTCCGTGGGAGAGTGTCCCATGCTCTTCTGCCGCACCTCCATTCCGGAGGAGATGCTCCAGCGCCAGCCGGAGCCGCTCGCCGCAGACGATTCTCTCTTCCCCTGGGTCCGCGCCTACTGCGGCCGGGATTTTGCCTACTATGCCACTCACCTGGGGTGCCGCTGTGAGGAAGACGCCTGTCGGGCGCTCCAGCTCCCCTCCGGCACCGTCTTATTAAATTGGCAGGAGGTCTTTTACGACCTGTCCGATGTTCCGGTTGCCTTCTGCGATATCTTTTTCCACCCGGAACATGTGGACCTTACCATGGTCCTGCGCCCCTGACCTCTGAGGCGGTCCGCGGCATCCGCCGCGGACCGCCGTTCTCCTTTTATTGACATGTCCCCAGAAAGAGCGCAATTCCCCAGTGTACAAATCCATAAAAGTGCGGTATGATGAGAGATATAACTTAATCCGCCTTCTATACGCTCTCTTGTTTTGTCCATTTTATCCAATGAATTTGGTTCAAATTTGTGGCAGGTGTCCTATTATGGAGCATACTTCCCGTCTGATCCGCCGCCCATGGATGGCCAGCGCCTTCCTGATCGCTCTGGCCTCCCAGATCTCCATCAATCTCTTTACGCAGGAATTTAATATTTCGGTGGCCGTCATTCTCCTGCCGGTCCTTTTCTTTTTGACGCCGGATATTCCCCTCTTCCCCACCGCCGCACTGGCCGCGCCCGGCGTCTTTCTGCTGCGCTGCCTGATCCAGGGGGTGACCACCTCTTCTCTCCAAGGGTGCATTCCGGCCCATGCCCCCGAGCTCTTCTTCTATCTCACCTATGGCCTGCTCTTTGACCTGTATGCCAGACACCGCCCCTTTCATCCCTTCCGCGCCCGGCTCTGCCTCCCGCTGGTGGGGATCGATGTATGCGCCAATTTTGTGGAACTGCTCATCCGCCTGGGATGGGGTGTTTTTTCCCCGTCCCTGCTGGTTCAGCTGCTGGTGGTGGGGGCGGGGCGCACCCTCTTCGCCTACCTGATCATCCGCACCCTGGACAACTATGGCTTTCAGGTCCTGCGCCGGGAGGATGCCGAACGTTATCAGCGGCTCTTGCTCATGACGGCCACCCTCAAAAGCGAGGTGGCCTGGATGGACAAGGGGACCGCCCTCATCGAAAATACCATGAACGCCGCCTATCGTCTGTACAGTCAGCTCCGCTCCGGCGGCGCGGACGGCGAGGCCGCAGGTACCGCCCTCACCATTGCCAAGGACATTCATGAGGTAAAAAAGGAGTATTTTCTGATCATGCGGGGCATCTCTGAGGCGCTGGAACGCGCCTCCACGATTCCCGGTATGGAACTGGAGGAATTATTCTCGATTCTGACCCACAGTGTGGAGCGCGCCGCCCAGGCCTCCGGCAAAGAAGTGGTGTGCACCACCTCCCTCTCCGACAATCTCTATACCACACAGCACCATTATCTCATGTCTATTTTCCGCAATCTGCTCAACAATGCGCTGGAGGCCGCGCAGACCGGCCATACCGCCCACCTGGTCCTGACCCAGCGCCGGGAGGGAAGTGAGTTTCTCTTTACCATAGCGGATGACTGCGGCGGGATTCCACCTCAGCGCATCGCGCAGATCTTTACCCCGGGCTTTTCCAGTAAAATCAACTACACCACAGGGGAAATCAACCGCGGGCTCGGCCTTACCATTGTCAAGGATCTGGTGGAGGAGAAACTCCATGGAACCATTCAGGTCTCGTCCCAGAATGGAGGCGCCCTGTTTACCATCCGCATACCCATGCGGGAACTGGAGGGAACACAGCATGCTGTTCTACCTGATTGATGACGATTCGGCCACCCTCAATATCCTGCGTATGATCATCGAAGACAGCGACTCCGGCAGTGTGATCGGGAGTGCGGCCAGCGGACTGGATGCGCTGGAGGACCTGCGCTATATGCGTCCGGATATCGTGCTGGTGGATCTTCTCATGCCCGGAATGGACGGCATCGAGTTTGTCCGTCAGGCCCGCGGCCGCTATCCCGACCTGCGCTTTGTCATGCTCTCCCAGGTCACCTCCAAGGACATGGTGGCGGAGGCCTACTCGGCCGGCGTGGATTTCTTTCTCTCCAAGCCGGTCAACAGCGTGGAGGTGGTCAGCATCCTGCGCAAGGTGGGAAAGCTCTTGACCATGGACCGTACCATGGAGCAGATGCGTTCGCTCCTCCAGGGCGGCATCCCCGCCGGAGGCTCTGCATCTCCCGCGCCCCCTCCCGACAGTGGTGAGCGGCAGCAGTCGGTCCTCAACGCCGTCCTTCACCGCATCGGCATCAGCGGCGATCCAGCCTGCCGGGACATCTCTCAGGTCGTCGGATATCTCCTCTCCCACCAGGGGCAGCAGGAACAGCTGACCGTGGCTCAGCTCTGCGACCGGTTCAGCGACTCCCCCAAGGCCATGGAACAGCGCATCCGCCGGGCCGCCATGGCCGGCATGGTGAATCTGGCCAACTTGGGGATCGAGGATTACTCCAACGATACCTTCACCGAATACGCCGGCACACTCTATCATTTTGAGCAGGTACGCCGGGAAATGGACTGTATCCGCGGAAAGACCACGCTTCACGGGCGCGTCTCCGTCAAAAAATTTCTCTATGCGCTGGCCGCCCTCTGTGCCGGCCGCTAATCTTTTCACGCCTTTCGGCCGTTGCTGAAAGGCGTATTCTTTTGTTATTTTTCCATGCGCTGTTTTTCTCCTTTTTTCATTTTTTCTCATCATATAAATTATTTTTTTGCTCACTTTTTCCTTTCTTCTTATAATCCAGATTATTTTATCTGCTTTTTGCACAAAACACTCCCCCTCTCTTTTTGATAACTCTGACAAAGTTCCATTCTCCGTCATGTTTTATAGTTTTCTTTCTGTTACTTCCTGTTGTTTTATGAAACTCTTCTATAAACTGAGTACAACAAGAAGTTACCACCCAAACAGACGACGGAGGTGCGAGCGTCTATGACAACGATTCTTCTCGGTATGGGCCTGCTCCTGCTGACACTGGCCGGTTTCTCTCTGTTCAGCATGAAGGCGCCCAAGGGTTCCCAAGCAATGTCCGGTCTGGCCAACGCGGCCGTGGCCACCTTCCTGGTGGAGGCCATCCACAAATACATTTCCGGCAATCTGATCGGGATTGATTTTCTCGGCGAGGTAGGAAGCATGTCCGGCAGCATGGGCGGTGTAGCCGCCGCCATTCTGGTGCCGATCGGGATGGGCGCCAATCCCATTTTCGCCGTAGTCACCGGTGTGGCTGTGGGAGGATATGGTATCCTGCCCGGCTTTGTGGCCGGCTATCTGGTCGGTTTTCTCTCTCCCCTGATTGAAAAATATCTCCCCGCGGGACTGGATGTGATCCTGGGCGCCCTGATGCTGGCCCCCATTGCCCGTCTGGTCGCCTTCGCCGCAGACCCGGTCGTAAATGCCGCTATGGGCTATATCGGCACCATGATCACCGCCGCTACGGAGCAGTCTCCCCTCCTGATGGGGTTCCTGCTGGGCGGTATCATCAAGATGATCTGCACCTCCCCCCTCAGCTCCATGGCGCTCACCGCCATGCTGGGTCTGACCGGCCTTCCCATGGGCATTGCGGCCATTGCCTGCTTCGGCGGTTCGTTTACCAACGGCCTGATTTTTGCCCGCCTCCACCTGGGCGACCGGAGCAATATCATCGCTGTCATGCTGGAGCCTCTGACCCAGGCTCCCATCATCACCAGCAACCCCATCCCCATCTACGGGTCCAACTTCTTCGGCGGGGGACTTGCCGGCATTGCAGCCGCCATGCTGGGCATCGTGAACAACGCCCCGGGTACCGCTTCCCCCATCCCCGGTCTCCTGGCTCCCTTTGCCTTCAATGAGCCTCAGACCGTGGTGCTTGCCCTGGTCCTGGCTGCGCTGGGCGGCTCTCTGGCGGGCTTTGTGGGCAGCATCGTATTCAAACGCTTTCAAAAAGGAGCTTCGGAAACGGACGCCCCCGAAAATTCTATCATTTCTCTGGTGGAGGATATCCCCGTCTAACCTCCTTTCCCCTCTCTTGGTCCCTGTGCCGGTTCCTGCGGCACGGGGACCAACTCATTTTTGCGGTATAAAAAAGCTGAGCGTGTATGGTTTGATACACGTTCAGCTTCTCTTCGTCTATTTGCTTTCTTTCACCTGATAGACCGTGCGCTGCCGATAGGTCTCCCCCCGACGGAGGATGATACTTGGAAAATCCGGATGGTGGACGGCGTCCGGCCACCCCTGCGCTTCCAGGCAGAAGGCGCTGCGCGGCCCATAGACGGCTCCCTCTTTCCCCCGCTCACCGGCGAGATAGTTCGCCATATAGAGCTGAAGACCCGGCTGTGTGGTCCGGCAGATCAGATGCAGCCCATGTCCCGTCACCTCCGCCGCTCTGCGCAGCGGGCCCGCCGGGAGGTCATGAAGTATAAAGTTGTGGTCATACCCCCTGCCCAACTCCAGCTGGGGATGGGCCTTCGCCAGCCCCTCCAGGAACGGGACGCCCTCCCGCAGGTCAAAGGGGGTTCCGTCCACCGCCAGCCGTTCTCCGGTGGGGGTGCTGTCCGCATCGGTGACCGTGATGGCATCGGCGTGGATACGGACCGACTGCCCGTCCAGGGTCCCGGCCCCATGTCCGGCCAGGTTGAAATAGCTGTGGTTGGTCAGGCTGCACAGAGTATCCCGGTCGCTCCGGGCCTGATAGGTGATGGAGAGCGCGCCCTCCTCGTCCAGTCCGCAGCGTACTTCCACTTCCAGTGCGCCCGGAAATCCCTCGTCTCCATCCGGGCTGTGGTGGGTGAGGAGGAGTTCCTCCCCCTCCAGCCGGGCCGTCCACACCGCCCGGTCAAAGCCCCGCACACCACCATGGAGACAGTTGGGTCCGTTATTGGCCGCCAGAGGGTAGGTATGGCCCTCCAGAAGAAAGGAGGCCCCTCCGATCCGGTTGGCTACGCGTCCCACGGTCGCGCCGATGTACTTATCCTGCGCCTCATAGTCTCCCAGGGTATCAAAGCCAAGCAGAATGTCCCGGCTCCCCTCGGGAGCCGGCACCCGGAAGGACCGGAGCGCGGCCCCATAGGTCAGCACCTGTACGGCATAGTCCCCGCAGCGGCCCGTCCAGCATGTGACCGCCTCTCCACCGGCGGTCACGCCAAAGGGGGCGGAAATCCACTGTGTCATGTCTTACACCTGCCTTATAAAGCGGAGGAATGCCTCCTGCCCCTCGGGCGAGCGCTTATAGACCCCCGCGTGCTCCAGCACCCGTGCAAAGACCAGTCCGGTCTCCTGTTCCACCAGCCCCAGGGCGTTTTCCGCCGTAAAGGATGCGTATTTATGCCGGAATCCCTCGGCCCACTCCGCATGGGAGGCGGTGAGGGGGTCCTCCCGCAGATCGCTCCCCTGTACCAGATGCTCGGCCACCGCCGCCAGTTCGGTTTTGAGCCGGGCGGGCAGCACGGCCAGCCCCATCACTTCGATCAGGCCGATGTTCTCCTTTTTGATGTGGTGCAGCTCCGCATGGGGATGGTAGACCCCCAGCGGGTGTTCGGGTGTGGTGATGTTGCTGCGCAGGACCAGGTCCAGCTCATAGGCCTGTCCCCTGCGCCGGGCAATGGGCGTGATGGTATTGTGGGGCTCTCCCTGTGTCTCGGCAAAGACAAAGGCCGCCTCATCGGTATACCCCCGCCAAGAGGCGAGTATCCGGTCGGCCAGCTCCACCAGGCGCTCCGGCCGGGCGGAGGCGATGCGCAGCACCGACATGGGCCAGCGGACAATGCCCGCCTTGACGTCGGAGAATCCGGAAAATTCCACGTCCCGGTCCACCGGGGCCTTCTCCATGGGGAAGGCATAGTGCCCGCCCTGGAAATGGTCATGGGCCAGGATGGAGCCGCCCACGATGGGAAGGTCCGCATTGGACCCCACAAAGTAGTGGGGGAACTGTCCCACAAAGTCCAACAGCTTGGCAAAGCAGGCCCGGTCGATCTTCATGGGGACATGTGCTCCGTTGAATACGATGCAGTGCTCCGGATAGTAGGTATAGGGGGAGTACTGCAAATACCACTGGGAACCGCTGATGGTGACCGGCACCACCCGGTGGTTCTGCCGCGCCGGACGATCGACCCGGCCCGCATACCCCTCATTCTCCCGGCACAGGAGGCATCGGGGATAGTCCGAGGCAGGCATCTCCCGGGCTGCCGCGATGGCACGGGGATCCTTCTCCGGCTTGGAGAGGTTGATGGTGATGTCCAGTGCGCCGTATTCCGTCTGCACCTTCCACTGCATATCCCGGGCGATACGGTCCCGGCGGATATAGTTGGTATCCTGGCTGAAGGTATAGTACCAGTCCGTGGCCGCCCGGGGGTTCTCCTCCCACAGGGCGCGGAAGCGTTCCACAACCTGCCTGGGCCGGGGCGTGAGGCGCCCCATGAGCATGGTGTCAAAGAGATCCCGGCGGTTCACCGAGTTTTCTTCCAGCACTCCCCTGGCATGGGCGTCATCCAGCAGTACCTCCAGGATCGCCGCCAACGGCCGCTCCGGAACCGGGGCCTGCGGCGCCGTCCAGCTGTCCAGCTTCAGTCCCTCCAGCAGAGAATTTACCGCCCAGACCCGCTCCTCTTCCACAATGAGGCCGGTACGCACGGCGTACTCCGCCAAGGCCTGAATGGCCTCGTTCACCTCCATGGATCAGCCCTCCCCGAATCCATTGGGATGACTCCTGTGCCAGTTCCAGGCCGAGGCGATGATGGTCTCCAGATCGTTCTGCTCCGGCTTCCAGCCCAGAACCTCCATGGCCTTGTCGGAAGAGGCGATCAGCTGGGCGGGATCGCCGGAACGGCGGGGCGCCATCTCGGCGGGAATGGGGTGCCCCGTTACCTTCCGGGCGCACGCAATGACCTCCCGCACAGAAAAGCCCACGCCGTTGCCCAGGTTGAACACATCGTTCCCGCCGCCCCGGATCAGATAGTCCAGCGCCAGAATGTGGGCCTGGGCCAGATCGGAGACATGGATATAATCCCGGATGCAGGTCCCGTCGGGGGTGGGATAGTCCTCGCCAAAGACCTTGATGCAGGCGCGCTGTCCATTGGGCACCTGAAGGATCAGGGGGATCAGATGGGTCTCCGGGGCATGGGCTTCTCCGATGGCGCCGGAGCGGTGGGCGCCGCAGGCGTTGAAGTAGCGCAGGGCCACGTACCGCAGGCCGTGGGCCCGGGAGACCCAGCCCATCATCCGCTCCATGGAGAGCTTGGTCTCTCCGTAGCAGTTGGTGGGCTCGGTCCGGTCGGACTCCAGGATGGGGACCCGCTCGGGCTCTCCATAGGTGGCGGCGGTGGAGGAAAAGACGATCTTATCCACCCCGTGCGCCACCATGGAGGCGAGGAGCACCATGGTCCCATGCAGGTTGTTGTCATAGTATTTCAGGGGATCGCTCATGGACTCTCCCACCTGGGAGGAGGCCGCAAAGTGGATCACGCCCTCAATACGCTCTTTCTCAAACAGGGCGTCCAGCGCCGCCCGGTCCCGGATGTCCAGCTCATAAAACCGGGCGGCCGGATGGACCGCGGCCCGGAAACCGGTCTGGAGGTTGTCCGCCACCACCACATCCCGGCCCGCGTCAATCAACTCATATACCGTGTGGGAGCCGATATATCCCGCTCCGCCCAGCACCAAAATCGCCATAAAAAATTCCTCCTTTTGATTCTGTCCCCTGCTTACTGCCAAATGACCGCCCCGCCCACCGGACGGATGGACAGGATATGGCAGCATCCCGCTCCCAGGATCTCCTCCATCTGCATCCGGAAGGCATCCAGCCGGTCCCGGGGCACAAAGGCCTGGATGGTCCCGGCAAATCCGCCGCCGTGGACCCGGAAGGCACCCGTCCCGTCCAGCGCCCGTTCGGCCGCGGCCAGGGCCACCGCCATGGCCTGCTCTTTCACCGCACCCGCAGGGGCAATGTTTTGGAGATGGGTCCAGGAAGAGCGGCCCGACTCCTTCACCAGTGTCAGGAAGGCGTCAAACTCCCCGGCGGCCAGAGCCTTGGCCTCCCGGTCCACCCGGCGGTCATCGGCATAGAAATGCATGGCGCGCAGCACGGCCCGGTCGCCCGCCGCCTTACGCACCTCAGAAAATGCCCGCCAGAAGTCCTCCTCCGGCACCTCCCGCAGCACAGACCTGCCAAAGAAAGCCGCTACCGCCTTCATCTCCTCCGGAATGGCGGCATACTCCGCCGTGAGATCGGCGTGATCGGCTCCCGAGTCCACGATGCACAGGGCATAGCCCTGCTGTTCCAGATCCACGGCCAGCGGCTCGATCACCGGCGCGTCTGGGTCGCTAAAGTCAATGGCCACCGCGCCGCCCACCGAGGAGGCCATCTGGTCCATCAGCCCGCTGGGCTTGCCGAAAAACTGGTTCTCGGCATACTGGCCCATCTGGGCGATCGTCACCGGAGAGAGCTCGTTTTTACAGAAAAGAGTGTTGAAGATGTTGCCCAGCAGCACCTCGCAGGCCGCCGAAGAGGACAGGCCCGATCCGGGTAGCACGTCGGAGATGGCATAGGCGTCAAATCCCGCCGGCGCATAGCCCAGCTGCGCGATCCGGGCCGCCATTCCCCGCACCAGAGAGGCCGTGGTCTCCCGCTCCCCCTCCTGGGGCTCCAGGGTGTTCAGATCCACCTCCACCATGGGCCACCCCTCCGACTGGAAGCGGATGGCCTGGGTCCCGTTGGGTGCAGCGCAGGCCAGAAAATCCAGATTGACCGCCGCTGCCAGCACCCGGCCCCGCTGGTGGTCGGTATGATTGCCTCCGATCTCGGTCCGCCCCGGCGCGGAGAGAACCGCCACCGGCGTATGCTCCTCCCGCCCAAAGGTCTCCTGAAATCCCTTTGCCACCCGGGCTACCCGGCTTCTGGCCCCAGACGGGATCTCCGCTCCCAGGCAGGACAGTGTGCGCAGTGTGTCATCCAGCGCCCCCGATTCCAGCGCCTGACACAGTGCGGAAAATTCTCTCATCATTCTCACCCATTCTGTTAAATTGAGGAGGCATGCGCTCAGAAGCGGCGCTCCCCCTCTCTCCCGGATCTCTGTTTCCTTACCCGCTGAAAACGCAGAGATCCCTGATTCACGCCTATTATACCGCAAGATCCTCTCTGATAAAATGGTGGTTTCGCGTCTCAGATGGATTTTTCAATCAGCATTTCCCTTCTGGCGGTCCGCCGGGTCTGCGGTGCGGCAGCGTTTTGCGTGAGCCTGGGGGGAAAGCCCCATCACCTGCTTGAAGGCTCTTGAAAAATACAGCGCGTCGTGAAATCCGACCGAATGGGAAATCTCCCGCACAGAAAAGCGGCTGTTCACCAGCATCGTACACGCCTTTTGAATCCGGTACTCCACCAAGAAGCGCTTGGGTGACACCTGAAAATGGGTCGTAAAACTCCGGTACAGGCTGCTGGGACTCACTGAGAAGAGCTCCGCCAGCCCCTCCACTGTAATGGGCTGTTCATAGTTGTTCATAATGTATCTGGCCGCCATCCGGGCACAGTCGGTCCGGGGCGGCGGCATACGCCTGGACTGCCGCGCTTTTTCACTGAGGAGCGCAAAAATCAGATACAGGCGGCCTGTGGACGCCACCTGAGACGCCAGACCTCTACGCTCCTCCTGATGCAGGTCCAGCAGCATCTGTCCCAACGCTTTGGATGAAACATTGAGCAAAATCGGATAATCCGGCCGGAAATCGGTCTGTTCTACCAATTCCCGTGCATCACTTCCGTAAAAGCCGGCCCATACATATTCCCACGGCTTGGCCTGTTCCGCATAAAACTGCACCGTTGTATCGGGATAGACCAGGAAACTGTCTCCCGCCTCCAAAAGGAAGTGGCGCTCCCCCAGAAGCAGACTCCCATGCCCTGCCAAAACATGATAGAGGCAATAATGATCCAGCACACCCGGTCCCCACCGGTAGCCCGGGATACAGCGCTGATGCCCGCTGCTCGCCACGGAGAGGGACCGGATCTGCGGGGTGAGTCCATAGCGCTTGTAAAAATCATCCTGTAACACGGTCTGCCCTCCCCTTCCATCTGTGGATTACAACTAATAGTATAGCGGAAAGAAGCCTATCTGGCAACTACGCTTCCCCTCCCGGCTGTTCCATGCGAAAAAATCCATGCACGCCTGGTATTGAACCGGCCCTTTCCCCTTTGGACATCCGCTCCACCCCTTTTCATTGATTGATCGAGCACAAAAAAAGTCTTTCTCTTCCCATATCCCTTACCAAAAACAGCATATCATAGCGCTGTTTTGACAAAATGCAACTTTTAGAATCTTTTGGGCAGATCAAGCCTGTCAAATGTCCGCCCTCTTTTTTATTTGCCACTCCTGTCAGCAGACCTTTTGCTCCCACCCCGCATTTTTTACTTTTTCTCTTCTTATATTTCCATTTTCACTCTCTCTTCTATAAAAACGCAATCATTTGCTCTGCTTCTTCTTCCTTTCCTCTCCTTGGAATCCGCATGCTGTTTGGCTATACCGCACCGTTCATTCTGCATAATTTTTCTTTGATTGCTATAAAAATCAGCGGCATGTAAATGCTATTTTGACTCAAAAAGCAACCCATTTAATTTTTTTTACTCTTTTTCTTCTACATTGCTCTCGTTTTTATTTTTATTTATTTTGCACAAATAACAAATTATGACGAAAAAGTGAATATCAGCAGGACCTCTCTTTATTGACTTTTTATAAAAAAGATGCTACTGTAAAGCTAAGCTGTGGGAAAGCCCACATCAGCCTCTGAAAACGGGTAGGGATGGCGCTGCATATGTACTTATTTGACATCGGTCCCATGGATCTCCCGGGGACTGGTACATCCCCGACATCCGGATCTGTTGGAAGAGCATCTCCACATATTGAAAAGGAGCGACATCCAATGAAGAAGAGAAAAGTTCTTGCAACGATCCTTGGTTCCTGCATGGTCCTGTCCCTGGCCGCCTGCGGCGGCGATACCACAACCACCTCCACCCCTCCTGCTCCCACCGGCTCCGCCGTTGTGGAGGGGATCGAGAGCCAGGTGCCCGCCGGCGGCACGGTGGGCGTGTGCATCTATAAGTTCGACGATAACTTCATGACCACCTACCGCACCGCTCTGGAGACCATCCTGAAAGAGAAGGGCTATGAGGTCACCGTGGTGGACGGCAACAACGACCAGGCCAAGCAGACCGAGCAGATCAACACCTTTATTGCCCAAGGCGTGGATGCGCTCATCATCAACCCCGTCATGACCAGCGCCGCCTCTTCCATCGTCAACCTGGTGCAGACAGCGGACATCCCGACCGTCTTCATCAACCGTGAGCCCACCGCGGAGGATATGGGCTCCTATAACAAGTGTGTCTATGTCGGCTGCGACGCCGCTCAGTCCGGCACCTTCCAGGGCGAGCTGATCCTGGAGACCGAAACCAAGGGCGACATCAACGGCGACGGCAAGGTCTCCTACATCATGATCCAGGGCGACCCCGAGAACATTGACGCCAAGCTGCGCACCGAGTACTCCGTCAAGGCTCTGACCGATGCCGGCATGGAGGTCGAGCAGCTCAACCTGACCCGCGGCGACTGGGACCAGAACAAGGGCCAGGAGATCTGCGCCAACGACCTGGCTCAGTTCGGCGATAAGGTCGAGGTGGTCTTCAGCAACAACGACTCTATGGCTCTGGGCGCCATGGAGGCGATCAAGACCGCTGGCCGCACCGTCGGAAAGGACATCTACATTGTGGGCGTTGACGCTCTGGACGCCGCTCTGGACGCTGTCAAGGCCGGCGAGATGACCGGCACCGTTCTGAACGACGCGCAGAGCCAGGCCGAGAAAGCCGTGGAGTGCATGGAAGGCCTGCTGGGCGGCACCACTTATACCGAGGGCGAGCAGTCCATCTATGTTGACTATGTGAAGGTCACCAGCGGCAACGTCAACGAGTTCATCAAGTAAGTTTCCGATTCCTGTTTCACCAGTCCAGCAGTTCCGATTTACAAGGAGGGGAGATATGTACGGATGAAAGCAACGTACATATCTCCCCTTCCTTTCGGTCGTGGTTTGTGTGGTGTACGGCACCCTGCTTTGAGAAATGGCACGCGTACCGGTGCGCCGTTTCTGAAGGCAGGACCGTAAGGAAGAGAGCAACAAGCAAAGAGGGGGCCAGTTCATGTCAGAGTATCGTTTGGAGATGCATAATGTCGTGAAGACCTTCCCCGGCGTCAAGGCACTGGACCACGCGCAGCTCCGGCTGCGTCCAGGAACCGTACACGCTCTGATGGGCGAAAACGGCGCGGGAAAGTCCACACTGATGAAGTGTATGTTCGGCATCTACCATATGGACCAGGGAGAAATTTTTTATGAAGGACAGCCGGTCCACATCAAGGACCCGCTGGATGCCCTGCACCACGGCATTGCCATGGTGCACCAGGAGCTGCAGCCCATTACGGAGCGCAGCATCGGCGAAAATATCTACGTAGGCCGCTATCCTCTCAAGCGGGTCGGCCCGTTCAAAATCGTTGACCACAAGAAAATGTACGAGGACGCCGCCCAGGTGTTGAAAGAAGTCCATATGAACTTTGATCCCCGCGCCAAACTGGGTTCCCTAAGCGTCTCCCAGATGCAGCTGGTGGAGATCGCCAAGGCAGTCTCCGCGGACTGTAAGGTGCTCATTCTGGACGAGCCCACCTCCTCCCTCACCGCCGGCGAGGTCGAAGCCCTCTTCACCATTGTGGAGGAGCTCAAGTCCAAAGGGGTTGCCATCGTCTACATCTCCCACAAGATGGATGAGATCCTGCGTATCTCGGATGAGGTCACCATCATGCGCGACGGCCAGTATATCGGCACCTGGGCCGCCAAGGAACTCACCACCGATATGATCATCACAAAAATGGTCGGCCGTGAGCTGGTGGACCTCTATCCCAAACACAAAAATGTCCCCGGCGAAGAGGTCCTTCAGGTGGAGAACTTCACCTCCATCAACCCCAAGAGCTTCCGAAACGTGACCTTTACTGTGCGTAAGGGAGAGATCCTGGGAGTAGCCGGTCTGGTAGGCGCCCAGCGCACAGAGCTGATGGAGGGCCTGTTTGGCCTGCGCTGCCATTCCAAGGGCACCATCACCTATAAGGGCGAAGCGCTCAAGATCAACCGGCCTGCCGACGCCATCAAGAAGGGCATCGCCATGCTGACCGAGGACCGCCGGGCCACCGGTATTCTGGGCGTGCTCTCCATTGCGGATAACGTCTCGATCTCCTCCCTGGATCAGTATCTTATCGGTGGGATCATGCTGGATGACAGGAAGATTGAGCAGCTGGTCCAGGAAAATGTGGCCAAGCTCTCCATTAAGACGCCATCCTCCAAAACGCTGATCCAGTCTCTCTCCGGCGGCAACCAGCAAAAGGTGCTCATCAGCCGCTGGCTGGCCAACAGTCCGGACATCTTTATTCTGGACGAGCCCACCCGCGGCATCGACGTGGGCGCCAAGTATGAGATCTACTGCATCATTGAGGAGCTGGCCCGTCAGGGAAAGAGTATCATCATGATCTCCTCCGAAATGGGCGAGCTCATCGGCATGTCGGACCGCATCATGGTCATGTGCGACGGCCGCGTCACCGGCTTTATCGACGGGGACAAGGCCAACCAGGAGAATATCATGGAACTGGCCACTCAATTTGAGGCAGTCTGAATCAGAGAGAGGAGATTGGACTATGGCAAAGGAAACAAAGCAGCTCAACGCTGCCAGTGTAAAACAATTTTTATCCAATAACGCGATCGTGATCCTGATCGTCCTGCTGGCGCTGGCCGTCGGCTTTACCCGCGCCAACTTCTTCAGCCGCAGCAACCTGGTAAACCTCATTATTAATGTCAGCCCCCGTTTCATCATCGCCTGCGGCGTGTCAGGCTGTCTGATCACCAAGGGAACCGACCTGTCGGCCGGACGTATGGTCGGCCTGTCGGCCTGTCTGTCCGCCATGCTGCTCCAGGATGTGGCCTATTCCGGCCGCATGCTGCCCTGGCTGCCCGATATCCCCGTGTTTGTAGGCCTGATCATCGTTCTGGTCATCTGCGGCATCTTCGGCGCCATCAACGGCTGTGTCATCGCCTTCCTGAAGGTCCCCCCCTTCATCGCAACCCTGGGCATGCAGACCATCGTCTACGGCCTGTGCAGCGTGGTCACCAAGAACCAGCCCATGGGCGGCTACAAGGATTCTTACACCAAAGTGGCCAACGGCTATCTGCTGGAGGGCGCTCTGGGCAAGATCATTCCCTATCTGGCCATCATTGCCCTAATCATCGGTCTGTTCATGTGGTTCCTCTACAATAAGACCCGTCACGGCAAGTACATGTACGCCATCGGCGGCAACGAGAACGCTGCCCAGGTGGCCGGCGTCAACGTCCCCGCTACCCTGATCCGCATCTATCTGCTGGCGGCCGTCCTCTACGCCCTGGGCGGCTTCCTGCTGGGCGCCAAGGCCGGCGGCGCTTCCGTTCAGACCGGTTTCGGCTATGAGCTGGAGGCCATCGCCGCCTGTACCATCGGCGGCGTCTCCACCAACGGCGGCGTGGGTAAGATCTCCGGCGTTCTGGTCGGCGTGCTGGTCTTTGAGATCCTCAAGATCTGCCTTCAGTTCCTGCGTGTGGACCCCGCCTATACCTTCATTGCACAGGGCCTGGTCATCATCGTGGCCGTGGCTCTGGATCTGCGCAAGTATCTGGCCAAGAAATAATTTCTTATGTTCTGCGGCCTCCTGTCCCAGGCCGGGGCAGGAGGCCGTACCATACTCCAACCGGATGCAGACAAAGGAGCTTAGAGTGTCATGCGTCTTTTTTCATCGCGGAAAGCACAGCTGGAGCAAAAAGCCCGGGAGCTGGAAGAGCGGGAAGCCCGTCTCATCCAGCGGGAACAGCAGTCCGTCCAGCCGGAGGAAATATCTTCCGCTCCCCCCGGTCCACAGAATTCCAAGGAGCGCTTCTACGATAAAATCCCGGTCACGGTCCGCCAGCTGGACATCTTCATCGGCCTATGTATCGCCGCTTTCGTTCTGGTCGTCCTGATCGGAGCCCTCCAGGGGCAGGGATAATCCCTCCATCAAACGTCCTTCCACACACTCTGTGGAAGGACGTTTTTCGATGCCTCAGCACAGATAGAGTGCAAAACTCCAGCAGGCGGTAGCCATCAGCGCCCCCATGGCCAGATAGGCCGGTATGGGGATCCTTCTGAGCCAGCGCATAAACGGGGTGTTGCGTTTGACATATCCCTTTGCTACACTTCTCGCCTCCTGAAGCACCTGCTCCGCCGAAACGCCCCTTCCGCAGAACGCCTCCTCCTTGACGATGAAAATGGCCTCTTCAAACAGTCTTGGGTCGGGGGACTTGACGACAATGACCCGGCGTGAAACACCTTTTACCATCGTGTACACTTCCTTCTTCCTCGTTTCTCTCAGTATGGCCAGATACAGGAAGAACCATACAATACAAGCAGAAATTGATCCGTATTCTGACCGCATAGATCCCTCCGTTTTCCCGTAAACTAGAAACGCATATTCCATTCAGACCTGTGCGGCGTCATTCCGCCAGGCAAGGAGGCTTGATCCATTTGTGTCAGGACCGAAAACGTCTGATCCGCGCGCTGTGCATCCTGTTTGCTGTCAATATTCTGGTTATCAGCGTCCTTCAGACCGCATCTCAGGCGGCCACATACCGTCAGGGGTCCACAGGAGAACCCGTACGCACCATTCAGACCAAGCTGCGCAACTGGGGGTATTATGACGGGACCGTGGATGGGATCTACGGCTCCGCCACCACAGCGGCGGTAAAGCTTTTTCAAAAGAAAAATGGTCTCACACCGGACGGCATCACCGGTCCGGCCACGCTCCGGGCGCTTGGCATGCCGGACCGCGGCGGCGGCAGCAGCGCCTCCAACGCCCAGTCGGCAGACCTGGAACTGCTGGCCCGGGTCATTTCAGCGGAAGCCCGTGGAGAGCCGTACAGCGGCCAGGTAGCCGTCGGCGCCGTGATCCTGAACCGGGTAGAGCACCCGGCCTTTCCCAGCACCATTGCCGGGGTGGTCTATCAGCCCGGAGCTTTTACCTGTATGGTGGACGGGCAGTTTGACGAGTCGGTGGCCGAGTCCTCCGTCCGTGCCGCCCGGGATGCCATCAACGGCGCGGATCCCAGCGGCGGAGCCATCTACTATTTTAATCCAGACACCGCCACCAGCGCATGGATCTGGAGCCGGCCGCTGATCAAAGTCATTGGCAAACACCGCTTCTGCGCATAAAAAAACAGGACAGGCTGTGCCTGTCCTGTCAGCCTGTCGAGAAACCCGGCTATGCATCAAGCATGAGCCTGGTTTCTGGCATATAGGGGCCAAAAGAGGAACATAAAGAGAGAAGCAGAGTTCTCC
>JAHAEW010000180.1 GCA_018374635.1 Clostridiales bacterium | reverse complement strand
AGAGCCGTATACATCGAGAGGTGTAAGTACGGTTCGGGGGCGAGCTATGGAAAACCCGCCGCCGCGAGGCGGTAAGGCGTCTATAGTTTAGCCCACTTGTTTTTCAAGTATTACTACTCCGCCCAATTCCTCTACAAGGCATGGAAGCGGTTTCGCAAGTACGGCGCGGCCCTGACCGCCGCCACGCAGAATGTGGAGGAGTGCCTGCGCTCCGAGACGGCCCGGCTCATGTTCGCCAACAGTGAGTTTCTGGTGCTTCTCAACCAGGCCGCCACAGACCGGGCGGAGCTGGCGAAACTGCTCAATATCTCGGAAAACCAGATGGGCTATGTCACCAACGCGGAGGCCGGTCACGGCCTGCTCCGTGTCGGCGGCGCTATTGTCCCGTTTGCCAACGAGTTTCCCCGGACCGGGGCCCTGTATCAACTGTGGAACACCACTCCCACAGACAAGTGAAGCCATGTCAAAACTCCCCTCAAATTGAGGGGAGTTCTTTTTTAATGTATCGAGTAAGGAGGAACCATGCCGGAGATCAAGGAAAAGCCCAAGGCGGGCAAGCCGAAGGGCAGACGAAAAAGCGCCGGTCCGCCCAGACAGGCCGGACGGCTGATGAAAGAGAAGCTGGTCCGGGAAGTGGACCAGCGGAAAGAGCGGGAGGCCGAAAACGGCTCCTATGCTGTGGACCAGGTGGAACAGGCCGGAGTTCAGGGCGCGGATGAATTTATACAGGCCCTCCGGCCAAACCACAAGAGGAAATCCGGTGCCGGGAATACGCAGAGCGCAAAGGAAAATAGAGACGGCCGGCCGGAACGGGAGGTCCCGCCCCAGGGACAGCCGACAAGCGCCCCCAAGGAGCGGAGGCCGGTGGAAGGTCAGAGGCCCCAGCGGCAAGGGACAGTCCCCAGGGAGCGGAGCCCAGGCGGACAGCAGGCGGTCCCCATCCGGGAGCGCCCCCGGATGGCGGCAAAAGAGCGCGGGCGGGGCAAGGCCCTCCAGGGACAGGCGCGCCCGGATGCCTTGCCGACGGAAGCACCTTCCGCAAAGGCGGGGCGGGAGCCAGCCCGCGGGCCCAGGTCCGCCGCATATCGCGGTGAGGGCCGCCCCGGCGAGGGGCGGCGGTCCGGTCCGGGTGTCTGGAGGCCAGGGGAGGATGTTCGCCGCCCTGTCATGGGCGGGGCAACCCCCAAGACCGGAGCCCCAGGTACGAAGGGACGCGCCGCGCCCTTGCCGGGAGGCAAGGCGCCTCTGGGGCCCAAGGTCCGGGGAGCCGAGAAGCCTGCCCGGCGATTTGTCCAAGCGTTCCAAAAACCTGCCCAGGCCGCCCGGCAGTCCGCCCAGCGCCGCCTGGCCCAGCAGGCGGCCCGCACCGCAAAGGGAGCCGCCGAGCTGGGCCGGAGGCTGACGGCAGCGGTGGTCCGGGCCGTGGCCGCTATGATGGGGAGTTTGATCGGGCTGGCAGGCGGCGCTGTTGTTTTGATCGTTCTCGTTGTCGTGGTGCTGATTGCCGCCATCGCCAGTTCCCCCTTTGGGATATTCTTTACCAGCGAGCCCAGCGCCCCGGAGACCGTCTCTGTCTCACAGGCGGTTGCCGCGGTCAATGTGGAATACAACGCCAAGCTGGAGGCGTTGCAGGCGGGGGGGTACGACGATATTGTGATCCACGGTCAGGGGCCGGACTGGGCCGAGGTCCTGGCTGTGTTCGCCGTCCATACGGCTGGGAAGGACACAGGCGTGGATGTGGCCACGCTGGACCAGGACCGGGTGGACCTTTTGAAAGCTGTATTTTGGGACATGACGGAGATCACATCTAAAGTAGAGACCATAGACCATCCGGGCGGCGAGGACAGTGAGGGGTGGACAGAATCCATCCTGCATATCACCATTACCCCTAAGACCGCCGATGAAATGCGGGCCGTCTACGCTTTCACGGATGAACAGAACAGCGCCTTGACGGAACTTCTGTCCGACCAGGCGGCCCTGGCCTCCCTGGCCGGGAGCCTCACCATCACCAGCGCCGATCTGTTGGAGGTGATCCGCGCCTTGCCCGCTGACCTGGACCAGGCCCGGAAGGAGGCGGTGGAGACCGCGCTTTCCCTGGTTGGGAAGGTGGGATATTTTTGGGGCGGAAAATCCCTGGTCATTGGCTGGGACAGCCGGTGGGGGACGCTCCGGGAAGTGACCGCCGCGGGCAGTTCCACCACCGGCACCTACCGCCCCTACGGCTTGGATTGCTCCGGCATGATGGATTGGATTTTCTACAACATCACGGGCGGCGAATACATCCTGGGCCGTGGCGGCGGTGCCACCGCCCAGCGCTCCTACTGCACGCCTGTTTCCCAGGCGGACGCGCAGCCCGGAGACCTGGCCTTCTACCCGGACGATTCCCATGTGGGGATCGTGGTGGGCCGGAGGGAGGACGGGAAACTGCTGATCTGCCATTGTTCCAGCGGACAAAACAATGTGGTGGTGACGGAGTTTGCCGCCAGCGGCTTTACCACCCTGGGGCGGCCGGATATTTTCCAGTAGATAAGGTACAATAATTTTCGCAAATTGAAAAGCAAACAAAAGAAGACATGGTTTGCAGCCCTCTGGTAGAATGAAGTCGCGACACACCATTCTGAAA
>JAHAEW010000048.1 GCA_018374635.1 Clostridiales bacterium | reverse complement strand
TTCACTGACCACTACGACCACCCCATCTATGAGTGCGGAGTCAAGCTGGTAGATATGGTGTATCTGCAAAGAGAACTATGAAAAGCGGAGTGCCTGCCGGCCACTCCGCTTTCTGGCTAATAGGGGTTGCCTTGATATCCGATGTGCAAGAGAGGCTCCGATGGACGGTACCATCTGTCTCTGCGGCTCCTCCGCAGAAATGGTGGCCGGAAGACCGCTCACGTGGGCCCATAGTTGCCGAACTGGGTGTGGCTGCCGCCCTCAATCTCCACAGTGTTTTCCGCGTAGCCGATGTGATCCTCCACACTCTGGTTGAGGGAACTGTGCTCTGACCTGTCAATGACCGTCCATCAGAAGGACATTGACAGGCGGAAGCACACCTGGTATAGTATTTATTGCAGTAAAGCGAGGTGGGCACGATGTTGTTCGGAAAATTCTGCATTGATTTTGGCTCCACACAAGTTTATACCACAAAACATTGTGCGGAGCCTTACTGGAATTTCAACCTGTAAAACCGGGAGGACAGGGCAGGAAGTCACTGCCTTGGGTTTGTTGTGCCCCTTTTTGCAGGCTGACTGGAAAAGATAGACCATTTCAGGCCGCGGACGATGTTTTGTCCGCGGCCTTTTGTGATACCCATTTTAGGGGGATGGAGCAGAGGGCGCACAGTATTGTGCTGCCCTCTGTTTTTTGAAAGGAGATATTATATGACCCAAGGACAAGATTTATTGACCGGGAGCGTGCCGAAAAAACTGATTCGGTTCGCCTTTCCGCTGTTCCTGGCCAACCTGCTGCAGGCCCTCTACAATGTGGTGGATATGCTGGTGGTGGGCAAAATCGTGGGAAAGACTGGATTGGCCGCCATCAGCAACGCCTCCATGCTGTGCTTTATCATCAATTCCATTTGCATTGGCCTGACTATGGGAGGGAGCGTTCTGGTGGCCCAGTGCAAGGGCGCAAACGACCAAACGGGTCAGCGGGACACGATCGGAATGCTGTTCTTTCTATCGCTGGTGGGTTCCGCTGTTGTTACCATCCTCGGCCTCGCCATTTATGAGGCCCTCTTTCAGGCGTTAAATGTACCGGCGAATGCTTATCAGGATGCCTGCGGCTACATGAAGATCATTTGCTGTGGAACGGTGTTCGTTTTTGGCTATAATGCGGTCTGTTCTATCCTGAAGGGGTTGGGCGATTCCCAAACGCCTCTCTTTTTCGTAGGTGTCGCCACGGTCCTCAATGTGGTGCTGGATGTGCTTCTGGTCGGGCCGCTTTCCATGGGCACGGCAGGCGCAGCCTGGGCCACTATCACGGCTCAGGGTGTTTCCTTTATGGCTTCCCTGGTATATCTACGGCGGTATCAACCGGGCTTTTCTCTTAGAAAAATCGAGTTTCATCGGGAAAAGCTGCTGGCCATCTTGAAGGTTGGCCTGCCCACCGCCATACAGATGGTTGTGGTGAACACGGCCTATCTGCTGGTGACAGGGATGCTCAACCAGTTTGGAACTCCGGTGGCCGCTGCGTCCGGTGTGGGACTGAAGATCAACACCTTTGCCGGGATGCACTGCTGGGCCATCGGTCAGGCAATAACCGCCATGGTGGGCCAGTGTTTGGGGGCTGGCCAAATTGAGCGGGCCCGCAAGGTGGTGTGGTCCGGCCTGTTGCTGAACCTTGTGGTCACTGCGGCGGTAGTGGTGGTGGTCCAGCTTCTGGCCGAACCTCTCATCTGCATGTTTGACGGCACCAGCCCGGAGGTGATCCGCTGCGGGGTGCAGTACCTGCGTACCTGCTGTAGTATAAACAGCCTGATCTACGCCGCGATGTACACACTGGATTCCTTTGCCATCGGCGTGGGAGCAGCCCACGTGGCCATGGTCAATGCCCTGTTGGACGCCGTCGTTGTGCGCCTGCCAGTGGGATGGCTGCTGGCATTTCCCCTCTCTCTGGGCTTTTCCGGGATCTATCTGGGCCAGGCCCTTTCGCCCATCCTGCCTGCTCTTGTGGGGCTGGTCTACTTTAAAAGCAGGGTTTGGGAAGGGAGAACGCCGGTGCATAAACCGCCAGCACAGGGCAGCCGAAACGAGTAAAAGGAGAAAAAGAATATGAATGAATCAAACATCTATCCCCGGACGGGAGACCGTCAGACAGTTTATCTCAAGCATGCCGTGAAAGATCCCAGTATTATTGTCGGGGACTATACCATATACAACGACTTTGTTTATAACCCTGTTGACTTTGAAAAAAACAATGTGCTGTATCACTATCCCGTCAACCAAGACCGGCTGGTGATCGGCAAGTTCTGCTCCATCGCCTGTGGGGCCAGGTTCCTGTTCAACAGCGCCAACCACACGCTGCAATCTCTCGCCACATATCCCTTCCCAATCTTTTTTGAGAAGTGGGGATTGGAGCGGCAACAGGTGGCCAAAGCCTGGGACAACAAGGGGGATATTGTGATTGGAAACGATGTGTGGATTGGCTACGAGGCGGTCATCCTGGCGGGTGTGACCGTTGGAGACGGGGCTGTCATCGGCGCCAGGGCCGTTGTGACAAAAGATGTACCACCCTATACCATCGTAGGTGGTGTCCCTGCAAAGCCAATCCGAAAGCGGTTTTCTGAGGATCTCATCGCGGCTTTGCTGGAACTACGGTGGTGGGATTGGCCGGAGGAACGGCTCAAGGCCAATTTAGATGCGATCCAGTTGGGACGGCTCGATCAAATCAGATGACCTGTTTTACGGTCAAAGCTGAGCGGTTTATTTTTATTTGGGGTGTTGTGATGTTTTTGTAAAATATCACTTTTTGACAACCTTGCTTTTGCTGTTTCCGTTTACTTCCAATCTGCCTGTGGCCTTACATTTGGTCAGAGAGCCCTTCTTGACCAGGTGCAGCAAAACGGCTGCCGCCTGGTCGGAAGGGCTCTTTTTCATGTTCGGGTTTTGGGTATTGTACCCTCAGAATGTCTGAGAAGCAAGTTTTTCACATCAGGCATATCAGATTTTATTATGTAATAGACAAAGAATACACCGACTGAACGAAAAATCCACCTAAGGGGACGACAAACATTTCCTCTGACTGCGCAGGAAGTCGTTTTATCAGTTCAGCGTTTTCCGGAAGCATACTCGCCCATATGGATGTCTACCACTCCCCTGGGCGGCTGGATCAGAGCATCCTCATATCGGCATTTCCATTGAAGCTCCCGGCTCATCTGGCCGTCCGCTATGCCATCTATCGTTTCCCCATCCTTGATGGGGTTGTCATTCGCCAGAATATACGACGCCGCATTGTAGGCGTGGTTCACCACCCAGTTGGGATCCATTCCGTGGAAATGGTACTGTAGGTCCGGCAGGAACAGGGTACTCATACCCACCGTGTCGATGAGCATATCCTCGGTACCCTGAATGTTAAAGAAACGGACATTGACCCCGAAGCGGATGAAGCGGTCCGCCCCCTCGATCTGGTGAGAACACACATCCTCAGCCAGAAGCAGCTTGCCGCAGTTCTGAAAGTAGAACGCCTCACAGGTGGGATACAGCTCCGCCAGGGCCTCCACAAAGTCAGCATCCAGGTTGGCCCGCTCCAGAACTGGAAGCGCCGCTGCCAGCATATCCGTGGCCACGACCTGATACCGGCACTCCCGGAAGATCCGTTCCCGGTCCTCCTGACAGTCCCACATCTGACTCATGAGGAACGCGTCGAAGCCTTTGCCCTTAAATTTGCTGCATCCCATCACCATGAGCTGTACCGGAGCCTTGACATCCTTGAATTCCGCCATATGCTCCAGGGCGGCAAAGCCTGCTGTCTTTTTATCGTGACAGAAACACTCTGCCGTCCCGATGTGTTTTTCCATCACGGCGGTCATTTCTGCTTTTCCAGGCATAGACACCGGCTCTTTGAACAGCATCTGAATGAGATAGGGCCCGCCGGGACGGGAGCCTTTTTCATCATTCAAATTTTGCTGGAATACTTCATTGCTCATTTCGTTTCCTCCTTTTTGTTAGGGAATAACTTGAATCGAAACTCCAGTTCCTGCTGGACGATTTCTTGGGGCAGTTTCCGGGGATTGGCTCAGATACCAGTCCCGGTAGGCCCGCTTTTCCATGTCCTGCTCCTAAAGGTAGAGTTGATAGCCGGCCTTATCCTCATCATCCCATGTGTCATACTGTTTTTTGCCTGGATATGGCTTCCCGCAACTGCATCCAATTCCTCCACCGTGCGGCTCGCGGCCCAGGCGTGGTCCACATAGCCGCATGGGAGAAAAGGATGCGATTATTGGATGTGCCCGCGGAGAGCCGGGCAGAGGTAGTCCTGCTCCAGTTTGTTCCGGATTCCGCTCCAAGTGGATACACTTGCCATGTTACCACCTCTCAATCACAATAGATCCCCACAACCAGGATATAGTCATCATCTCCATGGGCATAGTACCATATGGTTTCGTCATCAGGATAGAGCAGAAGCTGGTCGTCACCTGTGTCTTTCCAGAACTCGCCCGATACGCAATACCGCTCTCCATGGAGGGTCAGATCAAACATTCCGAAAAGATCAATGATCACGCCTGTGGATACATAGATGCCTGCGGTCAGCAGGAAAAACTTCCGAACCTGGGACGGAAGCGTAAAGCCCAGCACTTTTTCTCGATTTCCAATCTGCTCCTCTGAATGGTCAGTGTTTGAGTTTTCATCGCCTGCCGGGGCGCCTCCCATCAATCCCACCAGAGATACCAGACAGTGGACTGCCGCAGAACATCCGCCAGATTGCCCACTGTGGGTTCATCCTGCTCCTGATCCACAATGTCCGGGCAGAAGCCGTACTGCTCTGTGGCTACCTCCATGGCCTTCTCCTGGGAAACAGGGGCCGGGAGGTCAAACTCCAACTCGTCGTGGCTCATGGCGGCAGGGATGGCGCCATACTGCTCGAACCAGTATCTCGCCACTGCCATCAGGTCCGGGGTGTCGGGGCACTCATTCCAGTTGCCGAAGGGCAGGTAGGCGAAGATCTCCCAGGGGTTCTTTACCGGGATCTTGGCCAAAATGAGGGGATAGGTCATGTGGCTATCCGAATCCCAATAGCAGGAGAATCGGTCATTGTCATAGCCGCCCTCCATCTCTCCAAGAACTTCCTCCTCCCAGTCCATGTCATCGTCCTCGGCTTCTTCCTTGCGCTGGCCGGTCAATGCCTCCAGGACTGCCTTGCCGTCCTTGATGGGGGCGGAGAGCATCTTCTTCCGGTACTCCGTCACGGTTTTGAGGTCAAATTCATAGCAGTCCGCGTCGTGCTCCGGGTCGGCGTTCATCACCAGGCACTCCAGCAGCGTCTCGTCGTCCGCTCTGATCAGCACCGGCACGAAGCCCTCATGGGCGGCGTCCCGCCTGGCGTAGCTGTATGCCGACATGATGGGGTCGTCATCTGCCATGGAAGGGAAATAGGTGCATTCACAGTCCAGATACTCCATGATGGCCTGAGCCACCTCGGAGGGCTCCAGCGTATCCTCGTCAAAGTCCTGACCCTGCCAGTTGGCAAAGCGTTCTTCGATCACCTCTGCCATAGCCTGGTAGTAGTCCTCGTCAAAGGGGATGAACAGGTACGCCTCGTCCTGGATCTCCTCGGAGTAATTGCGCTCCGGCCCGATGACGCTGACGGCGTAGCTGTCGATATCGCTGGGATAGTAAGGGCTGTCGCTCTCTCCGTAGTAGTACCCGGCAAAGGCCGCGCCCTTCTCGTTGAATAGAGCGCCAAAGAGCTGTCCCTTCAGTACATCGCGGATGAAAGAACGCAAGTCCGCTTGCTTGATATCTGCCAGAAACGCCTGATACTGCTCGCTGTACCGCTCGATAAATTCTACACTCATCAGGTCATGCTCCATGCACCAGCGCAGGTAGATGGCCATGTGATTATAGGCGTTGATCTCGTCCACCGGCAGATGCTTCTCCCGGATGGTCTCCAGATGCCAGGCAGCATCGTCCATATTGCCTATGGGGTTCCCGTCCGAAAGGGTACCGCTGGTAGCGGCATTCTGACGGTCAGGCTCCGCCACAAAGCTGATGCCGTTCATTTTATCCAGCAGGGCGTCCGCGTCGTGGGCCAGTTTGTACTCCAGCTCGTCCCGGTAGAGGGGGAGCACCTGGTAGAAGTTGACCTCCTCGCCGCTCGGCAGGGTGCAGACCTCGCTGCCGTCCTCCGTCCCCTGGGGGGGCGTGAGAATGGCGGCGCACAGCTTCGTGTTCTCTGCAAAGTCCTCCTCATTGTCCATGGTATGGCCGAAACCCAGCCAAGTATCGCTGGCAATGGGCAGTCGGGCCAGGGTTTTCAACAGGCGGATGGGCCAGTACCACCGCTCATTCTTCAGATCCTCATGCTTCAGCTTCCAGTTCCTCGGCAGCGCGATGGCCAGCTCCGCCCGCTCCAGCTTGTATTCCGCCAGCGCCCCCGGCACATTCATCCGGTGGGCGCCCATGCCCATGGTGACCAGGGTGTAGTAGTCCCGCTCCTGGGAGGGCGGCACCACGCAGATGTCCACATGGATGTCCGGGGAAGACAGCTCATGGAACACATGCCCAAACTTGCCGAAATACTGCTGGATGTGCCCCTCGACGGCCGCCAGTTCCTCCTCCGTATAGACCTCGGGAACACTGGATTCCTCATCCTGGGGGGCTTCACCGTCCGGGCCGTCCTCACGGTCATCATCCGGACCGCCAGCCAATGACTCCCAGGAGATCTTTAGGGTCATCTGATCTTCCGGCAGGCCGACGCCGGGGCTGCGGGTGATGGCGTGCTTATCATCCTCCGCAAAACCGATGGTTTCCCCAGCGTGGAGTTCCATATCATTCTCCAGCACATAGGAGGCAAGGCTGGCTAAAAAGTCCCGCAGGTCGCCTGGCTCGGCATCGGTGCCCAGCAC
Source organism: Clostridiales bacterium (assembly GCA_018374635.1). GTDB lineage: Bacteria > Bacillota > Clostridia > Oscillospirales > Oscillospiraceae > Pseudoflavonifractor_A. The sequence continues at coordinate 16,647 of JAHAEW010000048.1, read as the reverse complement.
CTCCATCTCGTCCTTGCCGAACACATCCATGCCGTAGGTATAGCCGTTCATGCCGTTCTCATCCCGCCAAAGACCAAACCAAATCCAGTTGAAGATGGGCAGCTCGTCCTCCCGCATCATGTCTGCAAAGCCCTCGTAGAAGCGCGGTTCAAACACTACGCCGCTGGTGTAGATGCCGGTGGCGTATTTCTGGCGGCAGCAGGCAGCCACCAATTTGGTATAGAGTTTGCCCTTCTCCAGAACATCTTCCTCTTTGCCAAGCACCGCCACCATGATGTGGGCGCGGTGCTCCCTGGCAGCTTTTACGGCATCCTCCCACATATAGTTGTTTTCCGCGTTGGCCTCGGCTTCGCCGCCGGGAATGGGACAGGCCGCCAGACTGACGGCAGCGACCATGCCGCCCACCTCGAATACCAGAGCGTCGTCGCTCTTGTCCTCGCTTGCGTCGTATTCCTCCACGGGGATGTCCCATTTTTCCTTCATGTCCCGGATGAACTGCGCCTTGTCCCATTCTCCCCTGGACAGCAGGACAAAGCCGGTGAAGACGCCCGTGTGGTCTGTCTCGCCGTCTGTTTCCGCCTCGCCCCGCTTTGCGATCTCCTCCTGGCACTCCCGGATCACCGCCGGGGCGTTCTCATCCTCAGGGTCCAGCTCCGCCCACCGCTGGGCGTAGGGAATGGCTTTCTCCTCCTGCTCAAAGAGATATTGATAGGCATAGGCCATCCGCATGTTCCACTCCGCCTTGTCCTGGCCCTCCTCCCAAACGGACTCCAAGACATCGATGGCGCGGAGCAGTGCCTTGTCTCCCTTGTAACGGGGCGTGCCCTCGTCATGGTCCCCAATGATGGCGTAGTTTTCCAGCGCTCGGGCCAGAGCGTAGGTCGTGCGGTAGTTCCGCCAGCCCTCCGGGATGGCGTTCAGCGCCTGGATACAGCGGGTGTACTCGTCCGCGTCGTTCCACTGCTCGATCTGTGCGAAAAACTCCTCCGCGTTTTCCGGGGTGTAAGGGATATAGTCCATGCCCGTCAGCGGCTCGGCCAACTCGGCGGCCTGCCCCCCGTCAGCCGGCTCCTCCTCAGGTGGCGCTTTCAGGTTCACCGTGCCCGCTTCACGGCGGAATGTGTGGAAGCTGGCCCAGGGAATGCCGCTGTCCTCAAAGAACGCCTTGGCCATCCTGAGTGCGGTGCGAATGTCCCAGGCGATAAAGTCCACATAGCCGCAGAAGAGACCGGTGGCCCCGCCTGTGAGGGTGAGCACTTCCGGGCCTTCCCCGGAGGTGAACACCTCCTCCAGCTTGTCCCGGAAGTCGAAGAGCTTCTGGCTTCCTTCTTCCTCCCGCAGGGTATCCAGGGGATAGCAGAAGAAGCCCGCCACCGCGCCGTCGGCATGGAGAGCGTCCATGAAGTCGTTGTCTTCGTTCAGATAGCCGTTGATCAGAGGCACGCAGTTGGTGGAACCGGCGATCACATCCAGCCGCCAATCGGCGTCCGGGTCTTTATTGGGCTCCATTTTGTAGGCGAGGCAGCTGTCTAAGTACGCTTCCGGGGCGGTGGAGAGGTCCACCCCCCGCTCTTTCAGCTTGTCCGGCAGCTGGGAGAGGAGAAGGGAAGGCTCCGCCCTGGGCCCCTCCAGCACATCGAAGCCGTCGATATACCACATGTGGGAGATCTCACCCAGCACCTGGTCGGTGAGGGTGGTTAGCATCCACCAGGCCCGGCCTTCCTCTTTCCGTAGCATGGGCAGCAGCTTTTCACAGTAGGCGGAGATAGTAAAACTGTTTTCACCCTGCTCCTCCAACCAGATCTGCACGTCATCCCCGGAGATATCCCAGCCGTCGTCAGTGCGCAGGCCGATATCCCGGATGGGCTGGCGGCCCACCAGGATGTTCCAGTGTTCCAGCACCTCCTTGGGGGCGTGCTTCTGAAAGTAGACCAGTTCAAACAGCTTGACCCTGTCCCCCTCCGGGGTGAGGATCAGCTCGTACTTCTCTCCGTTGAAGCCCATTTCGAAGGAGATCTCGTCAAAGACCAGGTTCAAAGTATCTTCCATTTGGGCCACAATCTCCGCGCCACGGGTGTGATCCTTGTCCTCGTCCATCATCTGGCGCAGTGCCCCTTCCATTTCGGCAAAGGTTTCCCACCAGTCCTCTGTCCGCTCCCGGAAGCACTCCGAGAACTGCGGCAGGGCAATGCCTTTCTTGCACGAATCAATCAATTCTTTGGTATCCGCGTCATCCGGGCGGGCCTCCAGCGCCTTTTCAAAGTACCGAAGGGCGCGCCCCTCCTGGTCCAGATAGTAATAGGAATAGCCCATGCGGAAGTTCCAGTAGTGGTCGCCTTCGAAGTATTCCTCATGGGGCTTCAGCAAAGCAATCGCCTTTTTGAGCATATCCTTGCCGCCTGGCTTATTTGGGTCTGCCAGATTGTTATAAGCCCGGGCCAGCTCACTGTCCATCTCAGGAGTGCGTTCCTCGGCGGGGATAGCCTCCAGCGCGTCAATGATCTTCTGGTATTCGTCGTTTTCATGCCACCTCTGGCACTGCTGTAAAATGTCCATATCCGGTTCCTCCTCATTTTCTGGTTTCCAATCTTTAATCGGCTGGAACACGCCATGCTCATCCCGCTCAAAGGCGCAGGGGGCGGGCGTATTCAAAAGCGGGATAATGTCGGAATCGTCGTTGCAGATCGTGTTCAGCTTGTAAAGCCCGGCGTTGTTGGGGTCGTCCATGTAATCATCGCTCTCGTCACCGGCGGTGAAGCGCCAGCCGCTGTCCCAGTCGCCATCCGGCTCCTCCCGGTAGCAGTAGCCAACCTTGCAGCCCTCCACCGTGATGCGGTTGGTGGCGATGCAGCCATCGGCCCCAGCCCAGTCGGGGAGCAGATTCTTCATGTCCTCCGCCTTCACATGGTAGCTGCGGTTGCGGCCAGCGGACTCGTACAGCTCCTTTCGCAGCGCCGCCACCTGATGGGCCATCTCCTCGATCTCCTCATCGCTCATCAGATCGTGGAGGTCATAGGACAGGGGATCTTGGGCGAAATCTGCCAGAGCCTTGTCCATAGCGTCGTGCTCCTCTGCCGTGGCTGTGACACGGATGCGGCGGGAGGGGGTGTTATACTCGTCCAGATCATGGAGGTTTACCCCGCCGCTGACACTACACTCCAGCAGGATAGCGGCCAGATCAGTGACGACATCAATGGCGAAGTGAAAGTCGATCTCCACGCCATTGGAGTGGGTGAACTCAAGATACTCCACCGTTTGGTGGAAGTCCCAGTTCTGCTTGTCCAGCCCGACCTTGGCAAAGATTTCGCTGAGAGGGATCTCCTCTTTCTTCTGGTCCTCCAAAAACGCCACAAGGTTCAGACTGTCATCGGAACCTCCAATAAAGTTGCCCCAGTATTTGTCGATATACATCCGTCATGCCTCCTTTTATTCCGGCCACTCATCGCCGTCACAACGGCTGATGAAGTCATAGTGCAGGCTCTCAAAATAGTCGTTGGGATAGGATTCACCATCCTGATGAAGCTCCAGTCCCTCCAGATCCATCATCTCATTGATATATGCAAGGGCATCATGGATACCCGCAATGTGTTCGTCCTGAAGTATTTCAGCCAGCACTTCTCTCTGCGCTGGTGTCAGTGCGGCGAAAAGATCGTTTTTTGCCTTGTTGTCATCCGTTTGGGGGAAACCATCGCCCTTGACCCACCGGGCCGTCATGCTGTCTTTACGCTCCACAAGGCCGTCAATAAATGCTTTATACAGTTTCAGCTCCTTGCTCATGGCAGATCCTCCATTCCCAAGCAATTTATTTCCGTATTAAACTCCCGTTGTCAATGAGGGCAGCCTCCCGGATGCGCCGGAGGGATTCCGGTTCCAGCAAAAGCTCCCGCAGGTTCGGGTTCTCAAAGAAGGACATGGGGTGGAACCTGTGTCGGCCCGGCCACAGCCGCTCCGTCGCCAACCGCTTCGCGGTCTGGAGCGCCTTCTCCCGGTCGCCCAGATAGGGATAGCGCCCGATAGGAGGACTCCGCCAGCGGAAAACCGCTGGGCCGTTCCGTGGTACAGCGTCTCCGGCGGCTCGGTTACGGGGAGTCCTACATCCACTTGGATGGAGTGCCCCTGGTTGGCTCGGATCAGCGTCCGGTCTTCATTGAAGGCATACCGCTGTTTGCTGTCGCTCCTCACAATCTCCTCCAGAATGTCCCGATTGATGGGGTACTTCTTACCGATGCCCGCCGGCAGCGCATTGACATCCGCCCAGCCATGGGCGTCCAATTGGGTTCTGATGACCTCCGGCTTGTGCCGAAGGATTAAACTCATATTTGCTGATCTTTGTAAGATCAGGTGTTGTCTCTCTCGTGCAGTGTCCTCCAAATGATCTCTCAAGCTGACTCTATCCGGATGATGGGCCGGTAGAAGTCATAGTCGCCGTTCAGTTCCTTCTCCTCCTGCACTTCCGGCTTGCAGTGCGGCGAACAGGGCAGGAAGCCGAGAAAGATTCCCAGTCCGCCGCAGATGCTGCGCCCGCCATCACCGCCGCAGGTGGTAAACCCTTTGCCTTTCACCACCTCCCGCATATAGGGGTCATAGGCGACGGACAGGCCGAAGAAGTTGGGTTCCTCCATATCGAAGGGCTTGTCCTCATCCTCCGGACGTTCAAAATGGTGCAGATGCATGGAGTAGTCCATTCCATCCCCCCAGGGGAACAGGGTGCGGCACCCGCCGCCGCACAGATAGGCCCACTCGTCCGCCGTAGGCAGCGAAAGACCCTGCTTCTCCAGTTGGTCAAGAAGCGTACCGTAGTCTGTGCGGTTATAGATCCAGATCTGAAAGCCCTTTTCCGTCCGCTCAATACGGGCTGACTGATGCAAGGTAAGGCTGTCAAGGTCGCTCCAGGCAAAATCCCGGAACTTCTTCAGCCAGTCGGGGTGGGCGGTCAGTCTGGGATCGTCCATCTTGACCGGCTCCCAGCAGAGTTCCTCCAGTTCCCGGCCCACCAGCATAGGGCCAATGGCTGCCTGCCGAACGGGAGCCATGCTTTCACGGATCATCTCCTCCGAATCACACTCCATCTCCCATTCCTGGAACAGATAGTCCAGTTCCTCTCGACTGTCCTGATTCAGTCCCACAGAGAACCGTTCCCAGCCCAAGGTGACGGTATCGCCAGGGACAAAGACGAACTCCCGGCCATCTTTTTCGAATATGCCGGTGGTGCAGCTTTGGCCCCAGCGGTCAAAGGTATGTAGACCGAGGAAGGTCATAGCATAACGAGCAGCCAGGTTCTCCATCAGCACCTGTTTCTCGGTGGTATCCATTTGATTGAATTGGGGGCGAAATCGTTTTTCGTTCATAGCAAGTCCTCCTACAGTCGATCCAGATTATCCTGTAAATTGCCTTGCATCAGATGTTGGGCGATAGCTCGGTTTAGTCCCTTATGGGGATGATAGGATGCCTGCTCTGCATCGTGGACACACTCCTCCATCAATGCCTCTGGTGAAATTCCTTGCCGCTTGCCATTGCGGTGGCCAAAGGTGTAGCACACCGATTTGAGAAAATCGAAGATATAATCATGGTTTCCCCGCATATTGGGCAGATCGTTGAAAGAACCCATTCCGCCGTATGCTAAAAGATGGTGGGCGACCTCCCGCCGCTGGGTCCAATCCTCAATATCCCGCCCCAGCCAGTCGAGCCAGTTTTTGAATTCCGGGTGGTCTGTCTGTAGGATTAGCCGCAGACAGACCAAGGCCTCAGTATAAATATCTGTCTGTTTCATCAGATTCCTCCTGATTGCTTTAACGCTCCATTGTGGGTGTGGCTCTCCCAGACGGCCTCAAATTCCGTTTTCTCTATCAAACAGGCATGGAACTCCTCACCCCAGACATGGGCGTTGAATTCCTCCACGGTGGGAATGGGTGTGATTTCAATGGCTCCGTCGTAAAGGTCGGGGATGTTGTGGGTGCGGCCGCCGGCGAAAATGTCAATGGAACGGAAGGCCAGCCGCTCATGCTCTGTGTCCACCTCATAGAGGATGACCGGTGGTTCTCCCTCCGGTGCGCCCTCCCAAAAGAGTTTGATGTACTCCATCTCAATACTGCTCCGTCACAGCACGGCGGGCTTCCTCGATGATGGCCTGGTAGTCCGCCTGGAACGGCTCAACCAATTCCTTTTCAAGCTGTGTTTGAATGTGCCAGAGGACCTCTTGTTCCGACGGATCTTCAAATATCTCCTCTACATCCTCCAGCCGGTGGAGCAGGTCGTACAGCACCAGCAATTCGTCGTGGGAAAGTTCAATACTCATGTTCATGACCTCCTGTTTCTTTTGCCAAAGGTCAGGAGCCAATCTGTCCTGCATCTGCCGGGCGTAAGATGCTGCGGCCCGCCAGCAGCTCCTCCAGTTTTTTGGCCAGCGCCTCCACAATAGCATGGCAGGGGTTTTCGTATCCTACGATCTCCAGCCTTTGCAGCTCGACACAATGGAGTGTTCCATAGAATCCAAGCATAAAGTCTGTTAATTCAGCAATCATCCGATAGCCCTCCATGTTGTTCACATCGGTCTGGCCCTCTTTGGCGGTCATCAGACCGATGATCCCCACCGCCACAGTGAAAGCGCCGCAGCAGGACTGCTCGGTCTGCATCCCAAGGCCCATGACGGAGAACATCTTCCGTGTCTCCTCGGACAAATTCAGATAGTAATATTCATTGCAGGCCATGAACATCGCCTCGGCGCAGGTCAGTTCGGTGCCGATGTGATAGTGGTTGACCAGTTCATAGAGTTTCATTTCTGCCATACCGTACTCCAATCGCAAAGCATTTCATTCTGCGTCACCCGGCGCAGCTCGTCCCGCACCTCCATTAGCGCAAAGCCCAGCAGGTTCTGCCCCCGCCACTTCATCGGGTCCTGGGCCCCCGGGGAGCTGGACGAGAGCCGGATGCCCCAGATGCTGTCATAGGGACTGGCCTCCACCAGCACGCTGTCCCCGGTAGAGAGGAGAAACTCCCGCAGGTCACGGTTCTGGCTGAATTTGCACCAGTTGCCACCCAGCACAATGGCGTATTTGAACCTGTCCCATACCTTCTGGTCAAAGCCCCGCACCTTGCGGCCCAGGGCCTTGATCTGCCTGGGGTCGCTGCATTTCAAAATCTGGTCCCGGATCTCCCCGTCACCGAACAGCTCAGCTTTTGCGGCCATCATATACTGCTCCATGCAGAGATAGGTGTCGGCGATGGACCAGAAGTCCTCCATCCACCACTGGCTGAGGCAGCTTTTCGTTAGCTGGCCGCCCTCGGCAGGCTGATGGCCCCAGAATAGGTACAGTTCTCGCTTTCTCCCCATGGAAAATTCCTGCTGGAGCCACTGGTGGGTGTACTTGGGCTGGCCCTCCGGCTGCCATGCATCCACCCAGAAGTCACCATGTTCCAGCACCTCAACCTTGTCCTCGTCATCCCACCAGCCCGTCCAGGTCACCGGTTCGGGAAAGAGGGTGCGGTATTCCGTCCGCTCCTCCGATGAGAGGGCGTCCAGCCAATCGCTAAATCGGTCTATGTAATCCTCCCCAGAGCCCATGCGCCAGCCGATGGAGTATCGCTCGATCTCCCGGTGAGCCAGCCAAGGGGGAGGCATGATTTTCTTATCCTGTAGCGCCATAGGGTTTGTCCTTTTCTGTTAGATGCTGCCGCAGTTCTTCTGTCATATCCAGTGGAGTACCGTCCGGGGATGTGATTTGTTCCAACTCCGTTTCAGTCAGATTTTTCAGGAAAATGCAGTATTCGTTTGGGTATCCGCCTACAAACTCCATTTTTGGTATCCCGATCTGCTGTGGGTCGGTGATCCACAGGCAAGGCTCCCCCGTTGCCCAAAACTGGGTCAGAGTAAGAACTTGGCCGTTGTAAATAACTTTCTGCTCCATCCTCATTCCTCCTGCATTTTCTTCAGCAGCTTCACGATCCGCTCCCGGTTCTTTGCGGTTTTCATGAAGGTGGGTAGATGGTCAGCCTGGGTCTTTCGTGGGATGCCCAGCGGCTTTTCCCGCAGGTCGGCGCTGAGATAGTCGATCAGATAGGCAAGATGTTCCCGGTTGAGAGACCAGACCGGCTTGCCTTGAAAGGCGGTCAGGAACCACAGTTCCAGACCAAACCAGGGTTCCTTTCCGTCCTTGATCTCAGCGGCATAGGAGAAAGCCTCCGCCGTCTTGTGTACCTCGCCCGACATGGTCGTCCCACAATAGGGACAGGCCACATGGAGAACGGAAAAGTGCTGCTTTGCCTCATCTTCAATGTCCACCCGATAGCACCTGCCACAGTTCCTACATTGGTTATGCACATCGTAGCGGTAGACCGTCCGGTCGCGGGTTTCTTGATGGCCGCAGCTCAGGCATCGGAAATAAGCATTTTCATCGTCCGCTGTCACAACACCTGCGCGGTTGCATTTTGGGCATTTCACCTGGATGCCGGAGGTCAGGGCGCTGTAGGTACTATATGTAAAATAGGGTTCATCAACCATTCGGCTCATCAATTCATATCCTCAAAAATCTCGTAGCTGCTCAAACTGTTCGATCAGGGCATCTTTCTGGAGCGTATCTCCCGGCAGGGCATCCAGGATACCCCGCAGGGCCATATAAATTTCATCCCGTTCCTCGGTTTCGATAAAGCGCATCTTATTGAAGGTCTGGGTATAGGCTGCCACCGCCTCCAGCGCCTGGGTCTGGGCGTCCCCGTCCGGCTCAGCGGCCAGCTTCATCATCTGAGAACGAGTCTTGCGGTATTGATCGGCTGCCTTTTTCGCGGCACTGGCGGGGATATGCTCCGCGCCGTCCCAGCCCCGGAAGGGGTTGTCCAGATTTTGCGCCAGCCACTCCGGTTTCCGGGGCTTGGTGATTCGCAGATCCATGCCTGGCTTGCCTTTCCAGAGCTGTTTTGCCGCTTTTGCAGCGTCCTCCGGCAGGCTGGTCATCCAGAACCAGTGAAGATTTGGCATCTGCTCCGGGGTTGGGGTGTCGGCCGCGTCGAAGCCGAACAGGTCGAAGGTGGAGAGGTCTGTCAGTTCTCGGAACTGTGCCACAGCAGAGAAATGTCTCAGGTTTCCCGGCGCGCCCCAGAGCCGCAGCTCCTTCAGGCTGGGATGAACAACGGGCAAGCCGGTCAGGTCAAACTCTTCCAGCCGGATACCATGCAGTCCCCACAGGTTCGGCAGCTCCGGGTGGGGGCGGTATTCCCCGATAAATTGGAGGGTTAAACCGCTGCCATTTCCGGCGGCATGGATGGTGCAGGCGTCCGGCCCCTTGTTCTGGAACAGGAGCTGCTCCGTCTCCTCGCCAAGCCACAGTTCCTCCAGGCCAGTCATGTCCAGCATCAGCTTTCTGACGCTGGTGCGCCGCAGATCAAGTGCCCTCTGACCGTGGCTCAGTAAAGTCAGTTCATCAAGGAAGGGGTTTTCCCGCAGAAACTCCAGCAGATCCGGGTGCCACCGCTCGCAGATGAGGTCGGAGAGGCAGGGCAGCGCCTCCAGTTCCCGCGCTGAGCCAAAGGGTAGATATTTGTCCATCAGCCGATGGCTGCTGACCTTCACCGGGATACCGCCAATCTCTGGCTCCCCGTCGCTCTCCATGGCCTCCTTGAAGGCCCGCCGCCGCTCCTCCGGGATCTCCTGCCACTTGATCTGACGGTACACCTCATAGCCGTCATTCCAGCCGCCGTAGGAGCGGCAGGGCTGGTCGGTGAAGGGCGGCAGGGTACCCACCAGTGTGTACTGGGGTGGGATCTCTACCGGCACCCGCAGCGGGTGAAGGTCACGGGGCCAGTACATGAAGTCCTTGTAGAGCGGATGGAGATGGGGCAATTCCTCCGCGGTCAGAGGGGCGTCGCCCACCCAATCCAGAGAGAGGATCACCGCCCAGGACTCCTTGCTCACCGTGTCCGGCGGTGCAATATAGGCCACCTGACAGGCGGTGTAGCGTTTCAGGTATTGGTTGTAGACCGTATAGACCGATCCGGCGCTAGCTTTCATGGGGCAGCAATCCTCTCATCCGTTCTTTTCCAGGTAGAATCCCCACACGCAGTTGGAGAACTCCCCGGCGGCAAAGCGGTGGATCTGCCCGTTGATCTCCACCTCATAGACATGAAACACTTTTTCCGTGCCGTAATGGGGATCGATGACCGCCGCTGTTTCCCGGCAGTCGCGCCAGCGGTATTGAAAGATATTTACGCCAAACAACGTACACTGCCCATCGAAACCGGATGTTTCAAATTTCCATGTCATTTCGTATCCCTCACAATCCCACGCGCTGCCAGCCGTCCAGCCGCTCCTGCACCGCGTCGATCTTCCAGCTCCCGTCCACACGCTTCATGAGGAAGCGACGGTCAAAGCCAGTATTTTTCTCTCTGGTGTAGATGCAGAGCTTGTTCCGGGTGAGCTGCTCCGCGTCCAGAAACCGCTCCCCATTGTAGGTGCCCTGGGCGCTGTAAGAGAGTGCCAACGGCCGGTAGCCCGGACGGGGCTTTTCGCTCACATACCTCTCCCAGATCGCCAGAAGGCGGGGCGCAGCTTCGGAGTCCTCAAATCCGGCCTGCTCCATATATTGCTCCCATTCTGTCATCTCGGCAAAGAAAGCGGACAACACCCTGCGGCATTCCTCCGCCGCCTGCTCGTCCAGCACAGTGGGCTTTTTGGCCTTCTCCCGCTGGATATGGAAGAAGTGTTCCATCTGCGCCTTGGTGAATTGCTCATGGGCCACCGGCTCGATCCGGCTGTTCCCGGCGACGGCCAGCAGACCATCATAGGTAATTGCGGTATGGTCGATCTGGATGTGGGAGAGCTTGGGGATGGCGGCTGCCTGGAGCAGCCCGCCGTCGTCCAGCCCGGTGCGGTTGAGGGTCAAAAGATCCAGCTTGCAGTTTTGCAGGGCGGACAGGCCGCTGCCGTGGATGGCGGCGTTGCCGTCCAGCAGCAGATAGCGCAGCTTGGGCATGGCAGAAAAAATGGGAAAACAGGCGTCGGTGAGGGCGGCGTTTTCCACACCAAAGTTGACCATGCTTTTATGTCCGGCAAAGGCTGCAAGCAGTTCATCCGATACCGGGTAGTCCTTCACATGGAACCCCACCAGGGTGTAGCCAGCCAGTCGCTCTATTAGATTCATGGTCAGCTCCGGGATCTCAAACTGTTTTTCTCCATCCAGGGTCAGGACACCGCTTTCCCATGCTGCTGTCCGCGCCCGTTTTGGCCATTCCATCGCTTGCCTCCTTACGCCTGCTCCTTGTAGCAGGCTTCGATGTCGATGAACCGCACATACACGGCGCAAATTTCGCCCTTTGCGTCATAGCCGAAGTAGACGGGATAGTAGCCATCACCCCAGCCGGAGGAGAAGACAGGCAGATTGCAGTCCGTGCCCGGTATCGTCCAGTTGAGCCAGTCGCCGTGGCTCTCCTGATACTTGGGATGGGCTTTGGCGTTTTCCTCCATCAAGTCGCAGAACAGGTCGTTGTAGGGGTCGATGTCCGGGTCCTCCTCCAGCCGCTTGGCCCAGTACCTCTTAAAGGCTGCCTGAGTTTGGATATCCGCAATGCACCCCATCCCGGCGTCTACGCCAAAGCCAAAATAATCGTCCTCGCCCAGTTCCTCCTCCAGATCCTCTTTGCCTGTCATGCCCAACTCATAGCGGACAGGCTTCTCCTGGCTGACCTCCACCTTGACACAGGCGTAGCGGTCGCCGTATTGTTCACTGGGTACCACGCAGATTTTTACTGGGTAAGTCCCGGCGGGGATTGTCTGTATAAAGGGCGGCGTGTCCTCCAGCTCCACCAGCGGATCGCAGGCGAAGATCTGCCCGGTGGGGAAATGGACGGGGCCGATGTCCAGCACATCCACCGCCATGTTCCCAATCAATTTTTCTGTAAAATGGGCCTCCAGGTCAGCTTTGCAGGCCAGTTTGTCCTTGGTGGATTCGTATTTGTTCAGCCATTCGGTCGTAGGCATATCAGCTTCCTCCTGTTGATTCAGTTCCTTTATGTACCCGCTCTTTGAGCCGTCCCAGTAGCAGTTCACACACCGGCCATTCTGAAAATGATGGGGACAATTCGGATAGCCATAGAGAATATGGGCACATTCCGGGCACAGTCCCATCATCTGTGAAGAGCCTTTGAAAAACAGGCTGCCGCACTCATCACAAACGGCCGGTTCTTTTTTCGCCATGGGTATCACCAGTCCCTTTCCCGGATGGCCTCCTCGGTGTCAATGGGGATATTGAACCACTCCAGAATGTAGGCCACGGTAACGCCGATGCAATCACGGGCCACCGTTTCGATCTCGCTGTCGTTCTCGTCAAACTCCTCCTGAAGATCATTGATGCCGCAGACTGCCTCATCCAGCGTTTCCTGTATCACTTCGGTGTCGGTTTCGCCGCTTTCCAGCAAGTCGATGACCTTCTGGAGCTCGTCCTTTACCCTGTCTACCAGAAAAGCAGGATAGTAATCATCCTGATACATCTCGTCCAACAGCTTATAATCCGGGTCAAATGCTTTCATCGTGATTGCTCCTTTCTCATTCAAACATCAAACCGTATGATTTGGTCAGGCTTCCGTCGTCCTCATGGAAAATACACTGATACAGGGGCTGGCGCTGTGTTGCTTTGCGGAACCTCTCCAGAACAGGAGCCAGCGCCTCACCGGTAGGGATACCGAGCACATCAGACACCCGCCGCAGGCTGCCCCTATCCATATCTTCCAAGTTACAGTTACGCTGCCTCTGCCCATATTCCTCCAGTGTTTTGGAATCCACATACTGCTTTGTATCACAGCAGTCATGCCAGCAGATACAGCTCACAAGCAGGGAAAAGAGATCGTCCATGCTCTCAGCCAGACGGCCTGTCTCACCTTCGCTGCTGTAATAGCCGATGGAGCCATCCTCCAACAAATGGTATTCTCCGCCGGAGCCATCTCTGGCAAATGCCATGCCGGGCAGTGTGAAGGTTGCTCGACCGTCCGCCTCATCCCTCGGGGACAACTCATCCAGCAGGAAGAAGTCAAAAAGCGAATCAAATTCCTCTGCCAAATTAGGATTTTCACGCAGTATTTTCAAATAATCCATAGCTATTTCCTCCAGTTTTGCTTGCGATTGATTTCTCATTGCTTCCCATCCAGCGCCTCCACGGTTTTCATGGCAGCGGAATTAAATTTACACTGCCGCAAATCGTGCTCAATCAGGGCGAACACATCGGGAAAGCATTCAATCTCATCCTGATACTCATATTTCGCATACAGTTTCCCGTACTCGGAGATCCAAACCTCTGCCGGGTAGTAGTAGCCGATATGACCGATAGGCTGACACCGCTCACCGGCGGCCTGTTCGATCTCCGCCAGCTCACAGCCGGACATGTCCCGAAAATAGGCGTCCTCCAAATGGTCTTTGATCCCGTTAACCAGGTAAGGAAACAAAGCAAATTCAAAGTCAGCCGCCCAGTTCATCTTTTTCTGCTCCAGGTACCACTCACAGCACAGGCCGAAATACTTGCGGTAAAACCGCTGGACGGTCTTCATCATCGGGACGCCATGATCGGCGTAATACTGCTCCGCAATGGAGATGTCAACTTTTCGCCCTTCGTACCACCCGGCGTACTCCATCAGCTGCTTGACCTTGCTTTTGAGGTCGCCGGAGATTAGGGTGCGTTCTTTGATCATTCGAACCATCTCCTGTCTACTACAGATCAAAGTTCATTTGGATAGCCGATCTTATCCAGTCCTGCCTTGATTTCCTCCCACTCGCTGCGCCTGGGGTTCAGCGCGGCGACCAGTTCCTTTGTCACCGGCGCCCCGTCCGCAAGCCGGCGCACAGCTTCCAAAGGCAGGTCAGCGGGAAACCACTTCCCGTACTCCACATAGGTCTGTGCCTCGCCGTCGATTCTGGAGAGCAGGTCCCTGGACGCATCCTCGCCGTCCATCGGATTGCAGTGCCAGGCGATGCCATCTTTCGTCCAGACGCAGAAGGTGCTTTTCATCTTCTTGACCTCATGGCTGGTCATGAGCTTTTGCAAAGCGGTCGGCATCCCGTCGGTCAGGTCTTCGATTCAGGGGAGTTTTTCTCCCAGTCGTAGAGTTCGGAGTCCACACCGTTGATGACGCAGCCTTCGGGCGCAAACAGGACAATCATGCTTTGGCCGCTGCCATCGGTGGCAAAAAATGCCTCCCTGCCTTCGGCAGACGCATTGCTCTGGGATACTGGTTCCTTTGCACAGCGTAGTTTCCCCCCCGACAGTCTTTATACCATTGCAGGCGGATCTGCTGGATCAAAAGCGTGGGCAAGTGCTACGCCCTTTTTCTTTCATCAGCTCTCATGGGTAATGCAGAAAATCTCCTTGTTCAAGTCAAAGTAGACCACCATCAGCTCGTCGGTGATTTCCGGGTTGAAAGACAGGTCCAGAATAAAGGCTTGCTGGCCGGTTTCGCCATCCACCAAGCTGCCAAAACGCTTGAGCCGCAAAAAGTCCACCATCTCGATAAAAGACAGCTTGGCCGGATCGGTTCCCGGAAAAAGATCAGCCGCAATATCCGGGCCTACGTCGTCCCGGTGGAACTGCATGAAAAAGGTCACGAGGTCGTGGTAGGGGCTGCTCTCGTCCGCCAGCGCCGCTTTGATGGCGGCTTTGGCCTTTTCCGCCAATGTCTCCGCCTCATCCAGCATTTCGCCCACCGCGTCCATGGCAGAAGGATTGTCGGTCAGTTCCTCATCTACATCAAAGAAAAAGGGCAGTCCCGTGTCCTCGGGAAAGGTAAAAATTTCCTCGCCGGGCGTGTATTCAAAATCAATGCGTTTACTGTTCAGTTTCATCAGGCTATCCTCCTTATCCTGCAAGGTTGGCATAGGTAATGCCCTTCTTCAAAGAGCCGCTAACCTCTACCGCATGGCCCCAGAACATATCGTCATCGTTATAATAGGCGGTAAAACGGCCGCCGGGAGAAACGGAAACCTCGGTGAGCAGGATGCGCTGGGCAAACTCCTCCTCCGTGATGGGGGCTGTCTCCGGGTCACGGGCGCTTTCCTCATCCTGGGAAAGCCAGTTGTTGGCAAGCCCAGTCAGGTTTTTGGCCGCAAAGTCCCGCATGGCCTTGTCCCAGGTTTCCTGATCTGTAACCAGCCTCTTGGCGGCGTTGCGGGCGCGGGTCCATGAGGGCTTGCTCTCAGCATTGACCTCCAGAGAAAGGCGTACACCCTTTCCGCACCACTGGATCTCACCCTCAAAGGCATCATAGTCCTTATCCAGCGTCAGCTCACCCAGCACTTCGTCCTGGATCACCACCGGCTTGTGGTACTCGTCCAGAATGGCCTGAAGCTCCGGGCAGTCCTCATGAGCCCTGACCACCTCGGAGATGCACCAGGGCCGCGCCACCAGGTTTTGCGCCCATTCTTCCTTTATCCGGCGGATCTTCAGACGGCAGATCTGCTCGTTGCGAAAGCGTCCCCAGCCCCTTTCGCCGTCCCGCTCCTCGTTGGTGACCGGCCACTCCAGCCGCTCCTCTTTGGGGCTGGCCTTGCCGGTGTCACAGAACACCATGCCCAGCGTTACAACGGTCATTCCCCAAAAGTCTCCCTTGTTGTGATATCCTCCCCCGATACAGCGCTTGATCAGAGCGACCACTTCCTGCTCCTTAGGCCCGTACATCCCATAGAATTCCTCAAACATGGGCGCAACCTCCTTTACAGTCCTTCCAAAACCGCCGCAATCTTGGGGAGAAACTCCGGAGAAACTTCCTGTTCCAGTGCGCCTCGGTAGGCCAGCACCGCCTGCCAGGAGTAGTAATAGAAGCTGTAGAACAAGTCCGCGGGGAAGACCTCGTCCTCCTCGTAGCGCATCTCATCTTCTTCCTCGTCGTATTCCTCTGACCACAGGTATTCTTCTTTCAGCAGATCAGAGAAGCAGGGAAGGGGAGAGGCGTGTTCCATCTCATCTCCATCGTGGAAGCACTGGAGGATGCAGGCAAAGAAGTCCAGCAGCTCCCCGGCAAGGAAGCGAGCCACGGGGTTCTGGCCGCTCTCCATGAGGGCCTTCTCCAGAATCCGGTTCAGGAACACCGTGCCGAAGGGGGTGGCGTGCCACAGGGTGCCCTGGTGCTCCAGGTTGGTGGTGAACACGTAGAGGGACTTTTTGACTGACGCCAAATCACGCATCTGTTCCAGGACTGTCAGGTGAGCGGGAAAATCCGTCCCCCGGCCATAGGCGGTGGTGAGCCGATGCCACGGGACATCAGCGACCTTGAGCTGGCGGATGTAGGTTTTGTTTTCTTCTGTCATGTCGTTGCCCTCCTTATCCCGCTGTCTGACTGCGGTACATCTTCTCCAGCGTGGTGTACCACCGTTTCAGCATGGTTTCCAGACTGGTTTTCCCGCTGCGATCTGTAAAAACAAGAAACTTTTGCAGCAGTCTGGGGAACAGATATTTGCCCGCTTTTGTCAGGTCCTGATTGAGATAGACCATCCGAAGGATACGGCCTTGCTGGTCCAAAGGGTTCTTTTTCAGCAGTTCCTTGTCAAAGCAGAACCGAAGGAACACCACATTCTCATCATAGAAGTCCTCCACCACAGCCGCGCCAATGCTGGTGTATGTGATGTCGTACACCAAACGGCTCCAGTCAAATTTCTCGGCATAGAGCAGTTTCAGCGCCTTC
>JAHAEW010000179.1 GCA_018374635.1 Clostridiales bacterium | reverse complement strand
GGCCACCAGCCGGGAGGAGATCGGCAACCCGGTCTACCCTCCGGCCCGGCGGAAGCTGGCGGAGCACGGCATCCCCTGCGAGGGCCACGCCGCCCGGCAGCTCCACAACCACGACTACGAGGAATACGACCTGCTCATCGGGATGGACAAGGCCAACCTCCGCAACATGTACCGCATCTGCGGCGGCGACTTCAACGACAAGATGCACCTTCTGATGGAATATGCCGGCCGCCCGGAGCAGGAGGTGGCCGATCCGTGGTATACCGATGACTTCGACGCCACCTGGCGGGATGTGCTGGCGGGGTGTCAGGGGCTGCTGGATCAAATCATTATACAAGAAGGGTGAGCCCATGGCGTCAAAGAAGCCTATGAAAGATCACATCCACGCCAAAGGGGCAGATATTGCCGTCGTTTCCAGCGGCGATGAGAACGACTACATCTCTCTGACAGATATTGCACGCTATAAGAACGATGCCCCGGATGATGTGATCAAGAATTGGATGCGGAACCGGGACACAATTGAATTCCTGGGGTTATGGGAGCAGCTCAACAATCCGGAATTCAAACCCGTCGAATTCGACGGGTTTAGGATCCAGGCCGGTTCTAACGCATTTACCATGTCTCCGAAGAAGTGGGTTGACACGACCGGAGCAATCGGGATTTTCTCCAAGGCTGGGAGATATGGCGGTACATTTGCGCACAGGGATATTGCTTTCGAGTTTGCCTCCTGGATTTCCGCTGAGTTCAAGCTATACATCATCAAGGACTACCAGCGGCTAAAGGCGGATGAAAACAGCCGGCTTGCCCTTGGCTGGAATCTCAACCGGACACTGGCAAAAATCAATTACCGTATCCATACCGATGCTATCAAAGACATGCTGATCCCTCCGGACATCACTCCACAGCGGCAGAGCTTTACCTATGCCAGCGAGGCTGATGTCCTGAATGTAGCACTGTTCGGCATCACAGCAAAAGAATGGAGGCAGGCACACCCTGACAGCCCAGGTAACATCCGCGATGAGGCAAGCCTTCAGCAGTTGATTGTTCTGGCAAACCTAGAGAGCATCAATGCAGAGCTGATCCGGCAGGGCGTTTCCCAAAGCGAACGCCTGCTACGGCTTAACGCCAGCGCCAAACAAATGATGAAGTCCTTAGTGGGAGACCACAAAATTGAGCTGCTGGATGAGAAGACCAACAAATAAATAGATAAGAAAGCGAAAATGAGATGCAGGTATTGATACCCCCATATCGACCGAGCAGGTAGAGCGATTTACGAGGTATAACGGATGGACAAAGAGATAATAAAGCGTTTTAGAGATGAAGTGAACGCACAAGATTTAGTCTTGCAAATGTATCGTAATTATGCAGGGAAAAATTATTGGAATATTATATGTTCGGCTATGGATTGGATCGATGTTGTTGTAGAAATGATCGACATAAAAAACGTTTCCAAGAAAAACGATAATGATTCCAGCATAAAAGTTATGACCTTTATTATGTGTATTGATGTGATGTGGGAGGCTGTCCAACAGTTACATAGGATATTTTTTGATACCAGCACGATTCCCTTTGCTGATAACACGGAAGTGTTTTGCCATAAACTGTTTCAAGCCTCAGATAACGACTATTTCAAGACTATACGAGCCTGTTTTGCCGCACATCCGATCAATTTGAATGACCACTTTACTGGAAATAAGCAAAAAGAACGTCGCTATGCGAGTTGGTCTGGTGGAGGGTTCAGCAGTGGTGACTTTTCTGTAATGCTATATAGTAACCAACCGGATAAAGATGCGCTTTTCCTTGATATATATTTTGATGAATTACTAAAGTTTGCTGAGCAACGCTATGCTTATCTTAATACAATCTCCACGAAAATTGTCTGGCAGAGGGAGCAATATCTAAATTCTTGGAAAAGTATAAAAATAGAGCGGACAGGTTCCCTTGATGAGCAGATATTAGTTTTAATTAAAGAAGCAAAACAACGGTTTGATAACGACTATTATAATTATGAATTGGATCAACTTAAAATAATATTTTCTACTCAAATTACGAATCCCACAAATTTAAGAATTGTAAATCAATATAGGACGGCACTTTTGTGTAAAGTGGACGAATTGTTTGCAGTGCTCCAGGAGATGAGACTCATAACTCTCGAGAGCACGGAAAAAATTAACGATCATTGTCCTACCGAATATCAGTATACATTTTCCAAATTAGTTGATGCCGTGTTTTGCAGTGGTTCGATACAACTAGTCAATATAAACGATTTTAAAGTATGCTTGGGCCATCTTATTGATTTTGGAAATATTGAATCTATCGAAGAACTTTATGTATGTGTAAAAGCCGGGTTCTTCTATTTAAATTCCAAAGGATATCCTTGAAATCTTATATATTGGAACCTTTGCATACTTGCAGTGAGCCAAATATTTTCGCTCCAAAATTGTGTTTCCAGTAAAACTCTCATACGGCGGACTTCGGCCACCACTTAGGGGAAATATAGTCACCACTGAAAAATATCCAGATTGAAGCCCAGGTTCATAAAAATAACCACACCTTTCGGTGTGGTTATTTTTATGGATACCGTGAGGACTTCACATGCCCGGCGGAAGTGAATTCCGCCTGCACCAAGGTTTTG
>JAHAEW010000178.1 GCA_018374635.1 Clostridiales bacterium | reverse complement strand
CACTTTGTCAAGCACTTTTTTCAGGCCCCGCTCCAAGTCCGTCCAGCTTCCGCTCGGTTTCTTTTCACTTTTCAGCCCGTTTCTGTGCCCTCTCGCGAGGCGCTCAGATAGAATACCACCCCAGTCCCTTTTTGTCAACTCCTTTTTTCATTTTTCCTGTCTTTTTTCTTTTTCTTATTCTCTCCCCCTTGTTTGCTATATTAAGAGAAATGGACATTGCGCCGTTTTTTGAAGTGTGCTACCCTATAATTAAGTATCCATACTAAATTTGAGCTGGACAGAAAGGTAGATGTCGCGCATGCCAATTCGTATTCCTGATTCCCTTCCCGCCCGCACCACCCTTGAGGGAGAAAACATCTTTGTCATGACGGAATATCGGGCGATGCATCAGGATATCCGCCCGCTGAATGTCCTGATCCTGAACCTGATGCCTACCAAGATTGTGACTGAGACCCAGATCCTGCGGAAACTCTCTAATACGCCTCTCCAGATCCAGGTGGAGCTCCTTCAGACCAGCAGCTATATCTCCCGCCATACCGATGAATCTCATCTCTCTTCTTTTTACACCACCTTTTCGCAGGTAAGAGACCGGAAGTTTGACGGCATGATTATCACCGGCGCGCCAGTGGAGAATATGGAATTCGATCGGGTGGATTACTGGCCGGAACTCTGTGAGATCATGGAGTGGAGCCGTACTCATGTGCATTCCACCCTCCATATCTGCTGGGGCGCCCAGGCGGGACTGTATTTCCATCACGGAGTACAAAAGCGCAGTCTCTCCAAGAAGCTCTTCGGCGTCTATGAGCACCGGGTGCTCAAACCCAGCTCCCCCCTCTTCCGCGGATTTGACGATGTCTTTTTCGCCCCCAACTCCCGCTATACCGAGGTATGGGCAGATGACATTCTGCGCCGTCCTGAGCTAGAGCTGATTGCTATATCGGAGCAGGCCGGTGTATTTGCCGTCAAGACCCAGGACAGCCGCCGGTTCTATATCATGGGGCATCCGGAATATGATCCGGACACACTGGCCAGAGAATACCGGCGTGACATTGAGAAGGGATTGGATATCGATGTCCCAGCCAACTACTTCCCCGACAATGATCCCAGCCGTCCTCCCATCGTGCGCTGGCGCTCTGCCGGGCAGCTGCTCTATACAAACTGGCTCAATTATTATGTATATCAGACCACGCCATATGACATCCGGGAGATCTGATGCGGAACTCCCTTATATAAAAACACAGCCCCCAGCCATCCATCGTGGCTGGGGGCTACTGCTGGTTCTGGATCTCTACCATGTCTCAACCTCTTGCTTTCTACAAATTTGCGCTTTCTGAAATCCTCGCTGTGAAGTGTTCCTCGCGTTTACGGTTACCCTAGAACTTATTCTACGCTCAGTCTTCCTTCAACGATACTCCGCTTCGGGGCTTTGGCGTTTGTCTCACACATGTGAGGTAGTCTGGAACTCGCGACGTCTGGAACTTCTCTTGCTGGATCGCTTGCGCTACTATAAATTCTTCTTACGGATGCATCCACCGAAAGAATCTTGCCACCCTAGTACATTGGACTCTCTCCTTTCTTTCTGGCTATATTGTACTATCATTACGCAATTTTGTCAACACCTTTTTAGAAATATCATCTAAATTTATCGACTCTTCCGCCCCGTCATTGACTTTACTCTTCCCTCCTCACTATAATGGCTGCGGGCACTGTCATTTTACATACAAAAGGAGGTCTTTCTATGGCCCGTCCCATCAAGCGCAGGCAGATCTGCCAGCTCCCCAAAGTGGTGGAATTTGTGCCTCTTCAATCCTGCACTGGTCAGATCGACATGACCATAGATGAATACGAATCCATCCGCCTTATTGACCACCTTGGACTTTCCCAGGCGGAGTGCGCCCAGCAGATGAAGGTTGCCCGTACCACAGTACAGGCCATTTATGAATCTGCCCGACACAAACTGGCGGACGCTCTGGTCTGCGGAAAACGGCTTTCCATCCGCGGCGGAGTCTATGACATCTGCCCCCATGCCCATGGCTGCTGTGGAAAACCCTGCCCACGCCGCCAAATGGGCGGTGACTTCTGACGCCCTCTTTTATTGACTTATGCCGGAAACAAGTGTACAATGTATGCATTAGTTAAAAAATAGGAGGCATTGACATGAACATCGCGGTCACCTATGAGCGCGGACAAATCTTTCAGCACTTCGGGCATTGCCAGCAGTTTAAGGTCTATGAGGTAGCGGGAAATCAGATTCTCTCCTCCAAGGTCATTGACGCCAACGGCAGCGGCCACGGCGCTCTGGCTGGTTTTCTTCAGCAGCACGGAGTCCATGTCCTCATCTGCGGCGGCATTGGCGGCGGCGCCCGCACCGCGCTGACTCAGGCCGGGATTCAGCTTTACCCCGGTGCTTCCGGCAGCGCGGACGAAAATGTGGCGTCCCTTTTGGCCGGCACTCTCCGCTACGACCCCAATACAGTCTGTTCCCACCACCATCACGAGGCGGGCCATATCTGCGGTGACCACGGATGCGGTGAGCACCATCACGACTGTTCTCATCACGAGCATTAAAAAAATCCGCCCTTTATCAAAAGGGCGGATTTCAGCCTGTCGAAAAAGTCCAGCAAAAGCTGGGGTTTTACGTTTGTAAGAGGTAAAATAGAAGCAGGTGGTGAGAAAGATGCTGGAACGCGGGAAGA
>JAHAEW010000002.1 GCA_018374635.1 Clostridiales bacterium | reverse complement strand
CAAATCGTGTTTTCCGGCGGCGTGTACGTCGGAAAACACACTTCCCAGGCCACAAGTGTGCGAGCGAAAGCGAGTGCGCGCAGCGGCCTGCATCCCCTCTCAAAAATGCTTGCATTTTTGAGAAGCGTGTCGAAGTTTTTCGACACGCTGAACGGCCCCTGTCCGCATTGCGGACAGGGGCCGTTTTCTCCGCGCGCTTCCTCTCCCAGATCAAAAGAGCTTGACAAAACGCTTACATTATAGTATATTAACGCGGTAAAGTGATGAAGAAGGAGGGCGGCATTCTATGGCCTATGTGATTCACACTCCGGAGGGGACCCGGGACCGGCTGTTTGCGGAATGCCGGGACCGGCGGGACACGCAGACTGCGTTGACCGGTCTGTTCCGCCGGCGCAGCTATTCCGAGGTGAGCACGCCAGAGGTGGAATTCTACGACCTGTTCCTCCGTTCGGGAAATCCAATCCCCCAGGAGTCCATGCTCAAGATCATCGACCGAAGCGGAAAGATCATGGTGATGCGTCCCGACTGCACCGCTCCCATCGCCCGGGTAGCGGCCACCAAGCTCAAGCACCTGCCGCTCCCCCAGCGGCTCTATTATGCCGAGACGGTGTTCCGTTCCGGTGACCAGCACCGGGGGGGCAGCAGTGAGATCGCCCAATGCGGGGTGGAGCTGATCGGCGCGGCCGGCCGAAAGGCGGATCTGGAGATGATCGCCATGGCGGTGGATGCCCTGCGGGCCTGCGGCCTGGGCCGGTTCCACATCGAGCTGGGACACGCCGGATTCTTCCGCTCTTTGGCCGAGCGCATGGAGCTGGAGGAGGACCAGGTGGAGGAGCTTCGGACGCTGATCGAGGGCAAGAATTTTGCCGCTCTCGGGGATTTCCTGGCCTCCTACCGGAACCAGAGCGCCGCGGCCGCCCTTGGAAAGCTCTCCCGTCTTTTCGGCGGGGCGGAGGTGCTGGAGGAGGCCGAGGCCCTGGCCGGGGAAAACAAGGCGCTTTCGTATCTGCGGGAACTCTATGAAGCGCTGTGCGGCGCGGGATATGGGAAGTATCTGCGCTTTGACCTGGGACTGGTCCACCAGATCGACTACTATACCGGCGTGGTCTTCCGGGGCTATGCGGAGGGGGCGGGGGACGCCGTCCTCTCCGGCGGACGCTACGACCGGCTGGTGGGCGATTTTGGCCGGCCCGCCCCGGCCACCGGCTTTGCGGTGGATGTGGACGCGGTGGCCTCCTGCCGGCCTGGGACGGAGCCCCCGCGGGTGGGGACGCTGGTCCACTTCGCCGCAGGGGAACTGGACCGGGCGCTGACCGCGGTGGACGGCCGGGCCGCCGGGACCTGCGAACTCTCCCCCTGTGAGACGCTGGAGGATACTCTGGCTTTGGCCCGGGCCAAGGGGGCCGTCCACGTGCTGGTACTGGACGTCGATGGAGAGAGGATGGTGGAGGTATGAGAGAGAATCTCCGCATCGCCCTGACCAAGGGACGCTTGCAGGACAAGAGCGTAGAACTCTTCGAGGCCATCGGGCTGGACAGTTCGCCCATCCGCAGTCCCGGACGGCGGCTCGTCCACACCCTGCCCAACTATCCCCTGGAGGCCGTGCTGGCCAAGGCACCCGACGTCATCACCTATGTGGAGCACGGGGTCTGCGATCTGGGCATCGTGGGCAGGGATACCATTCTGGAGCAGGGGAGGTCCTTCTACGAGGTGCTGGACCTGGGCTTTGGACGCTGCCGCTTTGCTCTGGCCGTCCGGGAGGGGATTGACTTCTACGGCACGTACCGCACCCGGCGGGTGGCCTCCAAGTACCCCAATGTGACCAAGCGGTTCTTTGCCCAGAAGGGAATGGACGTGGACATCATCAAGATCGAGGGATCGGTGGAGCTGGCACCCATTCTGGACCTGGCCGACGGCATCGTGGACATTGTAGAAACCGGAGCCACCCTGCGGGAGAACGGGCTGGTCCCCATTGAGGACGTGGCCCAGGTGAGCGCACGGCTCATTGTGAATACGGCCAGCATGAAGCTCCACAAGGCGCAGATCGAGGACCTGATCGGCCGCTGTGAGGCGGAATTGAAACGGCGGAGGGAAGAGACATGATCGAGATCATACAGGCCGACGGCACGCGGGAGCAGGCGGTGATCGCCGCCATGCGCCGGAGGGCGGCCGAGCAGAATACCGAGATCGAGGGCGCGGTGCGCGCTGTGCTGGAGACGGTGCGCGCCCGTGGGATGGAGGCCGTGCGGGAGTACTCCCTCCGCTTTGACGGGCGGGAGCCCTATGAGATTACCCGGGAGCAGATGGAGGCGGCCTATGCCGCCTGTCCGCCCCAGCTCATCCGGGCCATGGAGCACGCTGCGACCAATATCCGGGACTACAATGAAAAACTCCTCCACCGGAGCGAGGAGTGGAAGTCCCCGGACGGCGGCCGGGTGGGCCGGGTGGTCCGGGGACTGACCCGGGTGGGAATCTATGTCCCCGGCGGCACGGCGGCCTATCCCAGCAGCGTGCTCATGAACGCGGTGCCT
This sequence comes from Clostridiales bacterium, assembly GCA_018374635.1. Classification (GTDB taxonomy): domain Bacteria; phylum Bacillota; class Clostridia; order Oscillospirales; family Oscillospiraceae; genus Pseudoflavonifractor_A. Next base: position 98,829 of record JAHAEW010000002.1, on the reverse strand, counting down.
GCCCGGGTGGCGGGCGTGGAGGAGATCGTCATGGTGACGCCCCCCACGGAGAATCTGAGCAATGCCGTTCTGGCCGCCGCCAAGATCGCCGGCGTGGACCGCTGCATCGCGGTGGGCGGGGCCCAGGCGGTGGCCGCCCTGACCTGGGGCGCAGGCTTCATTCCGCGGGTGGATAAGCTGGTAGGACCGGGCAATGCCTATGTGGCCGCCGCCAAGCGACTGGCCTACGGCACGCTGGACATCGACATGGTGGCCGGTCCCTCCGAGGTGCTGGTCATTGCCGACGCTTCGGCCGATCCCCGGTTTGTGGCCGCCGACCTGCTCAGCCAGGCGGAGCACGACAAGCTGGCCTCCGCCGTGCTCCTCACCACCAGCGGAGCGCTGGCCGAAGCGGTCCAGGGAGAGATCATGCGGCAGGCCGGTTCCCTGAGCCGCTCGGAGATCATAGCGTGCGCTCTGCGGGATTTTGGCTGCGCCATCGTATGCCGGGATCTGGAGGAGGCCGCCGCCCTCGCCAACGAGATCGCGCCCGAGCATCTGGAGATCATGACGGAACATCCCCGGGCTCTTCTGCCCGCCATCCGAAACGCCGGGGCGGTGTTCCTGGGGGCGTGGTCCCCCGAGCCGCTGGGCGATTACCTGGCCGGGCCGGACCATGTGCTGCCGACCAGCGGGACGGCGCGGTTTTTTTCACCCCTGAGCGTGGAGAGCTTCTTGAAGAGCATGAGCGTCATTGAGTACAGCCGGGAGAGCCTGTTCCCCATCCGGGAGGAGATCATCGCCCTGGCAGAGACCGAGAAGCTCACCGCCCATGCCAATTCCATCCGCACGCGCTTTGAAGCCGGCGGAGCGAGAGGGGAGGGAGCGTAATGGAGGTTTCCATCTGCAGCGGGAAAGATGGACCCATTCGGGCTTATGTTCTGGAGCGGAAGACCAAGGAGACCAACATCTGCGCGGACCTCTGCCTGAACGGGGGAGAGATCCAGGTATCCACCGGCATCGGCTTTTTCGACCATATGCTCACTGCGTTTGCCTTTTACGGCGGCCTGGGGCTGAAACTGAGGGCCGAGGGAGATCTCCAGGTGGACGGCCACCACACGGTGGAGGACGTGGGTATTGTCCTGGGACAGGCCCTGAGCCGGGCCCTGGGAGACCGGAAGGGCATCCGCCGCTTTGCTTCCGCCTACATCCCCATGGATGAGGCATTGTGCCTCACCGTCCTGGATTTCTCCAACCGCCCCTTTCTGGTTTTTGACGCGGAGATGCCCCAGCCCAGGATCGGGAGCTATGATGCCTGCCTCACTGAGGAGTTTATGCGGGCCTTTGCCATGAACAGCGGACTCACCCTGCATATGAAATGCCTCTACGGGAAAAATGCCCACCACATCACTGAGGCGCTCTTCAAGTCGCTTGGAGTTGCGGTGCGGGAGGCCGCGGAGATCACCGGTGCCGGCGTCACCTCCACCAAGGGGGTGCTGTGATGGGATATACGGCCATCGTGGATTACGGCGTGGGCAACCTGAAGAGCGTGACCAACGCCCTGCGCTATGTGGGAGTTTCAACTCAGATTGCCGGGGAGGGCGCCGTGCTGGAGCGGGCCGACGCCATTCTTCTGCCCGGGGTGGGGGCATTTCCCGACGCGGCGGAGCGGCTGCGGGAGAGCGGTCTGGGCCGTGTGCTGCTGGAGCAGGCCGGACGCAAGCCGCTCCTGGGTATCTGCCTGGGCATGCAGCTCCTCTTCGAACGGGGAGAAGAGGTTAGAAACTGTGAAGGACTAGGACTTGTCGGTGGTTGTGTCCGTAAGATCGAGACGGAATATAAGCTGCCGCACATCGGCTGGAACCAGCTCTCCTTTCACCAGGGATCTCCGCTCTTTGCCGGGGTGGAGGCAGGGAGCTGCGTCTACTTTGTCCACTCCTTCTGCGGGGTGGAGACCTGCCCCCAGCAGGTCATCGCTACGACCGACTACGGCGCAACGGTGGTGGCGGCCGTGCAGAACGGCAACGTCTACGGCTGCCAGTTCCACCCGGAAAAGAGCGGCGAGACGGGACTTCAGATTCTGAAGAATTTTGGAGGGCTGAACCGATGATCCTATTTCCGGCCATTGACCTGAAAGACCGAAAAGTAGTTCGACTTTACAAGGGTGATTTTGCAACAGTCCATCAGGTGGCAGAGGACCCGCTTGAGACCGCCCGGGCCTTCTGGCAGGCGGGGGCGAGGCATGTCCACATGGTGGACCTGGACGGCGCCCGGGACGGGGTGCGCCAGAACGGCGGACTGGTCCGGACCGTGGCAGAGCAGTCCGGCCTGTGGGTGGAGCTGGGCGGCGGCATCCGCAGCATGGAAGATCTGGAAGAGGTCTTTGAACTGGGTGTGTGGCGGGCTGTCCTGGGTTCGGCCGCGGTAGAGGACCCGGCTTTTGTCCGGGAAGCGGTGTCCCGATACGGCGGACGGATCGCCGTGGGGGTGGATACCAAAGACGGAAAGGTGCGCACAGCTGGATGGGTCCGGGACTCGGGTATGGACGATCTGGAGTTTGTAAAAGAGATGGAGTCCATTGGTGTAAAGACGATTATCTTTACAGATATTGATACGGATGGGACGCTGAGCGGTCCCTCCTTTACCCGCCTGGAGGCCCTCCGCCGGAACTATTCCGGACAGATCGTGGCGTCGGGTGGGGTCTCCTCCAATGAAGACCTGCGTGCCCTCAGCCGCCTGGGGCTGTATGGGGCCATCATTGGGAAGGCCTGGTATACCGGGGCGGTGGATCTGGCCCGGGCCGTCCGGGAGGAGGGAGCGCAGTGTTAGCCAAGCGGATCATACCCTGCCTGGATGTCCAGAACGGAAGGGTTGTAAAGGGAGTTAACTTTATTGATATCCGCGACGCGGGCGACCCGGTGGAGTTGGCAAAGCATTACTCGGACCAGGGGGCGGATGAGATCGTCTTTCTGGACATCACCGCCACGGTGGAGGCCCGCAAGACAGTGGCCGACGTGGTGGAACGGACGGCACAGCAGGTCTTTGTCCCCCTCACCGTGGGGGGCGGCATCCGCACGGTGGAGGATGTACAGATCCTGCTCCGTTCCGGTGCGGACAAGATCTCCATGAACTCGGCCGCCGTGGCCGACCCAGGGCTGATCGCCCGGGCGGCAGAGCGGTTCGGCTCTCAGTGCGTGGTCCTGGCGGTAGACGCCTGGGCCAGAGGCGATGGCGGCTGGGAAGTGGTGGTGGACGGAGGGCGAACGCCCACCGGACTGGACCTCATCGAGTGGGTGCGCCGGGGAGAGGCTCTGGGCGCCGGGGAGATCCTGCTCACCTCCATGGACGCGGATGGAACGAAAGCTGGCTTTGACATCGCCATGACCCGGGCGGTGACCCGGGCGGTGGGTATTCCGGTCATTGCCTCGGGCGGCTGCGGCAAGCTGGAGCACTTTGAGGAGGTGTTCCGGGAGACGGATTGTGACGCGGCCCTGGCTGCCTCTCTGTTTCACTTCCGGGAGCTGAGCATCCCGCAGGTCAAGGAATACCTGCGGGGCCGGGGCGTCCCGGTACGCTGATCCGGGAGAGCAGGAACGGGGGAGCCGCGGCGCCGAGAAAGGAGAGAGGGATATGTTTGATCGGGCCCGCCTGTTTGCCAAGTCTGATCTGATCCCTGTGATCATTCAGGAGGCCGACACGAAGGAAGTGCTGATGCTGGGTTTTACCGACCGGGAGGCGGTGGAGCGCACCCTCCGGACCAGAACGGCCTGGTTCTGGAGCCGGAGCCGGAAGAAGCTTTGGAACAAGGGGGAGAGCTCCGGCCATTTCCTCCGTGTGCAGCGGATGATCACCGACTGTGATACCGATACGCTGCTCTATCTCTGCAAGCCGGTGGGACCCACCTGTCATACCGGGCGTGAGAGCTGCTTTTTCAATGAGATACCAATGGAGGTACAGGAGGAGTAAGTCATGTACGAGAAAGACGTACTTGAGAGATTATATGAGGTGGTACTGGAACGAAAACGTCAACCGCAGGAGGGGTCCTATACCTGTTATCTCTTTGACAAGGGACTGGATAAGATCCTGAAAAAGGTGGGAGAGGAGTCCGCCGAGACCATCATTGCGGCCAAGAACGGGGTGGCCCCTGAGACGGTGGGAGAGATCTCCGACCTCATCTATCATCTGATGGTGCTCCTGGCGGCGCAGGAGATCCCGCTGGGCGCTGTGATGGAGGAGCTGGACCGGCGCAGCCGGAAGATCGGAAATTTGAAGCAGTTCCACACCGTGGACCGGGAGACCTGAAAAAAGAGAAGCAATACAGGGGGGGACGGCAAGCCGTCCCCCCCTGTGGCAAGGTTTAAATGGATGCTCCATAGCAGCCGGAACAGCGGCGGGCGGAGCGGTGGAGCGCAGAGAGGACGGAGAGCAGGGTGTCATCCATAATTCCGGTCTGCGCCAGACCCAGCGCCCGCTGGAGCCACATGACATTGCGGACCGAGGCACCGGTGTGCAGGCCCGTGGCAGGGCAGCGTTCAATTCCGGCAAGGGCTGTGGAGAGCTCCTGGAAGAGCCGCTGGGCGCGCGCGCATTCCGGACAGCGCGTCCCGGGGGGGATGGCATGGTACACAAGATCACCTCCTATCGGTAAAGTCAGGGCGTGCTCGGGCTGGGCTGGGCCGGTTCCCCGGCGAAAGCGGCGAGGGGGAAGAGATTTCCGTCGATGATGACGGTATCACGGATTCCCTCATAGGCACGGTAAAGAGCGGTCCAAGTGGCGGAATCCACCGCCCCGGTGGCCGGCAGGCCTACGTGCTGCTGGAAAGCCATCACGGAGCGCCGGGTGCTGTCGCCATAGACGCCGTCCTGCTCTACCGGGGGAACATCGGGGTAAAATTCCGAGAGCACGGTGAGCATGTATTGCAGCACCTTCACACCGTCGCCCCGGCTGCCCAGGGTAAGCAGACCGTCGTTGAGATTTTGCAGCTGGAAACTGTAAAAGGTCTGGCCCTCGCTCACCAGCTCGGCCAGGTCGCGGATCCCCACATAGAGGTAGACCAGGCGATACCAAGTGGAATTTCCTACGATACCGTCCGGGGTGAGTCCGAAAATCTCCTGAAAGCGGATGACAGACTGTTCCGTAGAAGGGCCGAAGATTCCATCCACCGGCTCGATGCGGGGAATGGCGGGGTAGTCCCTGGCCACCTGATTGAGCATGGTCTGGAGCTGTACCACATCGGGCCCCTGGGCCCCCTGCCGGAGCGGCGCGCCGGGATAGGAGTATTGGATGCCAAGAACGGGGGCGTTGTTGACCAGCTCAATGTTATCGCCGTAATAATAGCGGAGAATGTCCATGGTGTCATAGCCCTGCTTTGCCAGATCCTGACTGCCCCATTGGGACAGACCGTCGCAGGTCGTGGTCGTACCGTTGCAGAATTTCGAGGCCAGAGGTTCGACATAGCCGATGCGGCGGATATAGGTATTGAAGATCTCGTCCACGATCTGGTCGATGTTCTCATAGGTGTTGCGTCCATGGATGTATTTCTGGTCGTATGCGGTTGAAGAGGTGATATTAAAAGGGTAGCCCTGGCTGGGGTAGTACTCAGTATAGACCCGGTTGAGCGCGTAAGAAATGATGGCCAAAATGTTGGCCCGGAGCGCGGCTGGCTCCCAGGTGGGGTAGATCTCGCTGGAGGCTACATTTTTGACATAATCCGGGAAAGAGACCGTGACATTTTCCGAATCCGACCCGGGAGGGCCCAAATGCACGGTAATATATTGCGGGATGTATGGGAGTACGGTGGACGGCATGGCGTTCCCTCCAATCGAATCAAAGCTCTTGCGGGGGGATCTGGGTGGTATCGGTATTTTGGCGGTTAGGCAGTGTGATGGGGAGGGGAGTGAGTTCGATCTCCTGGATCGTCTCCGTGTCGGGGAAGACCTGCACTCCGTGTACGACATGATATTCGTATCCGGGTGCCTCCGCCCAGATGTTGCACAGGGCATAGGGAGTTTCTCCGCCGGGGCTGGTCCCCTGTGCCTGGCTGGGAGTGATGAGGCGGACGGGAGCGGTCTGGCCGTTTGCGTCTGAGACGCGGACGGCCAGCAGAGTCTGCCGTTCATTGGCTGCGCCCTGGGTAAAGGCAACGGTGGCACCCTGGATCGGGAGCTGGGCCTGGGAGGCGTAAATACGGGTGATGATGGTTCCGATGGAAGCCAAAGTGCATTCCTCCTTTTTCTTTCTCAGTGTATGGGGAGACGACTCCGGATGTGCCAAAAATTTTTTGAAAAAAGGGCTTGCCAAAGGAGGAAAGGTATGCTATATTATATAAGCCGTCTGATGAGACGACAAAATCCGGGTGTGGCGAAGTTTGGTATCGCGCTTGAATGGGGTTCAAGAGGCCGCTGGTTCGAATCCAGTCACTCGGACCAAACACTGATAATCCGAACTATATTATCCAAGTGGGTAATGGGTTCGGATTTATCGTTTTTATTGAAAATATGCTATGACAAGCAAGGACAGGATTGATTTTTCCGTCCTTGCTTTTTATCTTATCGTATACTAATAATTTAAATGGTGATTACAATGTATTATTGTGATAGATATGAAGAAACGGACAAATTAGAGGTTACTGGTGAGATATATAATAAGATTAAATAGGAGCATGAAACATGAATATAAAAGAAGCCATAAAAATTATACAGGATGAGAAATTACAAGATTATAATATGAATGAAGAAAGACTAGCATTTAAAATTTGACACATTAAATAAGTGATCAAGAGTATAAGGATTACATAGCAACAGTTTTTGCCGGAAAAGTATTCTGGAAAAAGGAAGGTTATTTGAAAATGAAGAAAATAATTTTCAGGAATAAATTTCAATTATAACCAAAAGGCGGGAAGATCATTGCAGATGTCCCCGCTTTTTGGTTACGCATGTTTACTGTTGACTGTTTCCTGCTGTGCTTTCCACTCCGCAAACTCCCGCTGACCCTCGCCACCCTCGAAAAAGGCCTGCATCTATTACTGGATGGATGACCGGAGCTTTTCCCGGGAAAATCATTTGCAGAAGTGTGTGCGACATGGTATACTAATCAATTGGAATGGAGTGACCTGACCGGCGCCCGGCGGTGCAGTTCAGGCAGGGAAATAAACATAAGCGAGCGTGATATGGATGCGGAAGCAAAATGTGTCGGGTGCGGTGATCCGGAGATTGCCGCGGTATTACCGGCATTTGAATGAACTGAACCAGGCCGGTGTGGTGCGGATCTCCTCCAGTGCCCTGGGAAAGTCCATGGGACTGACGGCCTCTCAGATCCGGCAGGACCTCTCCTGCTTTGGAGAGTTCGGACAGCAGGGCTACGGCTATAATGTGGACAATCTGCTCAATGAGATCGTGGATATTCTGGGCATGAACCGGGGGCACACGGCGGTGATCCTCGGCGTAGGAAACCTGGGGCGTGCCCTGATCGAGAACTTCAACTTTGGCTGGAGCGGATTTCATCTCAACGCGGCATTTGACGTGCGTCCGGAGGTCGTGGGACAGATCATGGCCGGGACGCCGATTTTTCATATAGACCAGTTGGAGAACTATTTACGGGAGCATCCTGCCAGTGTGGGAGTGCTCACCGTTCCCCGCAGCATTGCGGAGGAGATGGCGGACCGCTTGGTCAAATCCGGCGTAAAAGGGATCTGGAATTTTACGAATACAGAGCTGAATATCCGGGAAGAGGGCATCTTCATTGAGAATGTACATTTCTCTGACAGCCTTCAGACCCTGAGTTATCTGATTTCGGAGGATGCATGAAGCGAGCGTGGGCGTTTTTACTGATTGCGGTGGTCCTGATCGGCAGCGGCCTGGCCTATGCGGCGGGCGGCTCGGCGGAGGACCCGCTGGTCTCACTGAGTTTTTTGAACGGGACGTATCTGCCTGACGTACTCTCGCAGGCGGAGAAACGGATCGAAACCCGCACGCAGACCACCTATGACCAGGTCTTCAAGGAGCTGAATCAGGCCTACCAGGAGAATCTGGCCGAGGCAGGCGGAAGCAGCGGACTGCGGGATGACCGCTATAAGGAAGGGGATGTGCTCTCCTTTTCCACCGGGTCGGGTGTGCTCTTCCTGGCTGGGGAGGCAGCCGTGACCTACTCCACCGGCGCGGTGGTGGATGTGACGGCGGGGAACGTCGTGCCCTCCGGGCAGCGGCTTGCTGCAATGCACCGCTACCTGGCGGCGGAAGGGACCTCTGCCGTGGTCTCCATCGTGAGCGAGACGGCGGTGGCCGGCACAGAGGGGGTGGTCACCCTCTCGCCCAGTGCGGCCACCGACTACAATGCCCTGGCGGAGGCGCTCCGGCAGATGGGAATGTTTGCGGGGACCGGGACGGGATATGGCTCTGGGTTTGACATGGAGAAGATCCCGACCCGTATCGAGGGCCTTATCATGTTCCTCCGTATGATCGGAGAGGAGAAACAGGCCCAGTCCTATACCGGAGCGTGCCCCTTTGTGGATGTGCCTGACTGGTGCCGCAGCTATGTGGCCTACGCCTATGAAAAGGGGTATGCCGCCGGCGTCGGACCCACCGCAGAGGGAAAGCCCGCCTTTGGACCGGAACGCACCATCGGCGCGGGGGAATATCTCACGTTTCTGCTGCGTGCCCTGGGGTATCAGGACAGCGGCATCAGCCCGGATTTTACCTGGCAGACGGTGCTTCCCAGAGCGAAGGAGCTGGGAGTCATTACTCCGGGCGAGTATACGTTGCTGAGCAGCTGCACTCTGCTGCGTGCCCATGTAGTGTACCTCTCTTATTTTGGGCTGGATGCCTCCTGTAAGGAGGGCGGAACGCTGCTGGAGTCCCTGAGTGCCTCCGGTGCGCTGAATGAGGGAGCGGTCAAAGAGATCCGCAGTCAGGTCACAGTAAGGCGGATCACCTAATATGCAAGCTGCTGGCGTGGGGTGCTCAGAGGAGCGCTCCACGCCTTTTTTCTGTCGTTGCACCATCTGCCTCTGCCGGCATAGTATGGACTGTGGCCGACAGAGTCCCGAGGGCATCGGACCACCACAACTTTTCAGGAGGTACTCATTATGGGTTGTAACAATGGTTTTGGCGGCGGCTGCCTGTGGATCGTGCTCATCATCATCGTTCTGTGCTGCTGCTGCGGCTCCGGCTCTGGCAATAGCTGTGGCTGCGGTAACTGCGGCTGCAACAACAATAACGGCTGCTGCTGAGCAAATAGGAAGATACACATCTCTCTGTACGATAGCCGGTAACGGCAGCCCCACGGTGGAGACCTCCACCGTGGGGCTTTTTCAAAAAAATCGCTTTTTTGAAAAAAAGACTTGCAATTTGTCAGAGAGTGTGCTATTATAATTGAGCTGTCAGCGATAATTGATTGTGAGACGGTATGCGGCTGTAGCTCAGCTGGATAGAGTGTTTGGCTACGAACCAAAAGGTCGGGGGTTCGAATCCCTTCAGCCGTACCAAAAAGTCCTGGAACGTTATGTTCCAGGACTTTTTGTCTATGCGGTTGAGCGGAGCAGGCCTTTCAGGTTGAGGCAGACGGCAAAAGTCGGCCGGAGCAGATAGGGGAGCTGGGGAAGGGGAGCGTGTGGTCCGGCAGATCAAAGAGTGCGATCATCCAGCCACCAGGCCGATCAAAAGCGGAATCCAGAAAAAAGGGGGCATCCGCCGCCGTCCCCGGTAGAAGAACAGAAGAACCCCCAAGGAACTTTCCCCGGCAGCTGAGGCGTATCTGGGACAAGGGCCCGCGCCATGCTTATTATCAGATGGACTTACTTTTTGGCACGCTTTATTGCAAAGTCGAACGCGATAAATTTTCTCCGTTGATCCAAATCATGTCGATGGAACCGTTTTGCTTACCGGCCTGTTTTTCCCCCACCAGTTTACCCATGACCTGCTCAATATCCATGGGCACACGTTTGAGAGTGATATCATATTTTTCCTTAACCGTAGGTGCCAAAACAGTATCAATCCAGCGGTTGTTTGCTTCGTTGCCGCCCCACCCATAAAAGGTAACGGTTTGTCCTTTGGCCTGTTCTACGATGGAATTGTAATCGGAATTTCGGTCAAACTCTGTTGATCGGTTTCCGCAGGCGGTCAGCATTGGAACCATACGCAAGGCCAGCAGGGAAGAGAAACATTTCATTGCTTTCTTTTTCATTTTGCTCTCCACATTTCTTAATGCCAAGAATCGGTTTTTACTAAATAGTCAAAATTGAGCGGTATCTTACTCTCGTCTCCACGGCGCAGATAATCAAATCCGCATTCAAACATCATTTTGCGGCAGTGTGCCATATCCATGCCGCGGTTTTTCGCTGTATCCCCGCTGTTGTCACGGGGATTTGCGCCACTCTCTGCGGTGATAATGTTAGCGCCTGCGGTATAGCACAGCTCATTTGGCTCATGCGCTCCCATATACGCCATCGTCGGAACCGCTGCGCTGGCCAGTGCAATGACCGCAACGATCTGCGCCAGCCGGAGTTCACTGATCTGGCCATGGTGTGCAAGCGGCGCGCCGGGTACGGCAACACGCCGCATCGCTGCGTGCTGATAGATATCCATTTCGATTCCGATAAAAATATTGTCCACCAGTTCGTCCACAGAATGCTCCGGGCCGATTGGCTCACAACAGGTGTACAGTTCTAATCCGGCGTTTAGCGCGTTGTGCATGGATTGAATTCGCTCCTGCGGGTTCAAATCCGTGTCGATTCCCTCACGCAGCCTGCATACATGATATACGCCTGTAACACCGGCAGCGTGAAGCTCTTTGAATCCTTCCAGACTGGTATCCCCGATATTTGCCCAAATTTGTGTTGTGGACGGAGCGATCTTGCAAGCCAGTTCCACGCACTTTAAATAGTGTTCTCTGTCATAGTCGTGCATCGTCATCAAATAAAGTCCGTACAAATCGCCATAATGACAGAACTCCTCAATTTTTTGTGTCAGTTCCTCTTCTGGCATTCGCACACGGCTGAAATGGGTATGCTTTTCTCCAAATGTACAGAATTTGCATCCGCCGGGGCAGGGATTTACATCAACGCCGATCTGCCCCAAGAGAATAGCGGAATTCTCATTTTTACTGCGGATAACAGAGGACGCAGTGGCTCGAAGAAGCCCGGCCTCAAGGCTTTTTTCGTCCAGCTGAAGGAGATACCGGCAGTCTTCTCGATCCAGAGGCTGTCCGTTTTCTGATTTTTCTAAAATTCCCAGAAATTTAATATCCAATGTTCTCATACTCATTGCCTTACCTTTCTGATTTCACGTCTTCCAATTCACACATATTTTTCTATATGCACAAAATCCTCCCTCATAACAAGAGTAAGTCAGCGATTCGGCAGGATTTATTATATCGTTGCTCTGATTGTGTGTATAGCACAATCTTTAGAAAATTAGCAATATTTTGTTTTTGCATATTTGCCATAAAACTTGACCGGCATGCTGATTTGGGATAGTCCAGCGGGATACGCCGAATGTATATCCGGAAAGCGAATGGGAAGATGTTTACAAAATATCCCTTGATTTCTCATGGAGGGTTCTTTATCATCGTTAACAGCGCGGTGCGCGGCAAACGAAAACAGAGGAGGATGGGCATGGAGCAACCGGTGGTCAGCATTATTGTGCCGGTTTATCGGGTAGAACGGGAGATCGAGCGGTGTTTGGAGAGCATCCGGACACAGAGCTGGGAAAAAATAGAGGTATTGCTGGCCAGCGATGGGAGTCCAGATCACAGTCTGGAGATCTGCCGGCAATTTGCCAAGCGGGACAGCCGTTTTCAGGTGCTGGATCTGCCTCATCGGGGGGTGTCTGCCACCCGAAACACGGCCATGGCCAGAGCAAGCGGGAAATACATACAGTTTGTGGATGGAGACGACTATTTGCCTTCCGACGCCACGGAGTGCCTGGTGCGGGCGGCTGAGTCGACCGGTGCGGACCTGACGGTGGGCCATTTTTACCGCGTCTCAGGGGATCATCTGGCCGTCAGAGGGCATATTAAGAAGCGCTGTGTTCTGACGCTGGGTGAATACGCCACAGAAATGCGAAAGGCACCGGCTAACTACTACTACGGTGTGCTCTGGAACAAGCTGTACCGGCGCAGCATCATCCGGCGGGAAGAGATGAAGTGCCCGGAAGGGCTGAGTTGGTGCGAGGATTTTTTGTTTAACCTGGAATATCTGCGGCATGTGCGCCTGGTGGCGGCAGTACCCCATCCGGTCTACTATTATGTGAAGCGTCCGGAGAGCCTGGTCATGACACAGGCCACAGTGCGCAATACCATAGAGATGAAGCGGCTCACATTTTCTTACTATAAAAAGCTCTATCAGGCGCTGGATCTGTATGAAAAGCAGAAGGTGCAGGTCTATGGCTACCTGATCTCCGGGGCGGTGGACGGGATCACGCTCCCGGATTTTCCGGCGCGCCTGAGAGAAGTATTTCCTGCGAAAAAGCCGCATGGCACGCCGCGGCGGGGACATGCGCGGACAAGGACGAAAATGCGGCTGTGGGAATAGTGGAGCCGGGCTGAGATGGGTATCCAAAAATAAATTCGGCAGGGGAAGAGCGAACACCGGAGCATCCATATTACGGATACTCCGGTGTCTGCGCTGTTTTGATCATAGAGCAAGGGATAGATCGTCAGCCGCCACGTGTCACATCTTGCTTTTGATACCATTGCAGCGCATGAAAGAAGTCCTCTGGTTGAAAATCGGGCCATAACCGATCGACAACAAAGAAATCGGCATAGACTGATTGGACGGGCAAAAAGCCGGATAATCGACGCATTCCGCCCCAACGAATTACCAAATCGACCCGCGAGATATCATGGGAACGAAGTTCGCTGCAAATGTTCTGACGGTAACTGCCAGGACGATTTAATTCGGCGAGATCCCATTCCCACCCATAGTTGACCAGAAAATTGACACGAATGCCGCCGCCGTTCAAGTTGGTTCGAGTTGTATATGGCAAGAGCTCTTTTGGAAATGTAGAGGCATCTTTGTCGCCTGTGACAAGGAGTGAGACAGGTTCAGATGCGACCAGATTTACCGCTTCAACGCATGCCTCGGAAAAGGCTTTGACTTGTTCCGGAGGCCGTCCGCAGTTATCGGTTGTAAACCCATAATAAGTGACTTCCTGGATTCCCGCATTTTTTGCCAGTCTCAATAGATCCAACCCTGGCGTCAAACCGTGGGCATAGCCATCCTTTTTTGGCAGTCCTGCACATTTGGCCCAGCGCCTATTTCCGTCTGGAATAATCCCAATGTGTTTTGGAATTCGCATATCATCACCTTCTTTTTCCTATTATTTACTTTAATGCTATGATTATACATAAAATGAAAGGCCGCCGGTAAAAACCGGAGGCCCTAGTCTGTTGAGAAAGTATATTTCTGCGGTTTGCGCGGCAAGAGCCTCACAGAGTTCCGCCGTCCGCAGACGGAAGTGAACGTATTTCTTCCGCCTTTTTCTCTTTTTCTGCTGCATCAAACTGTACCTTGATTTGCTCATTCATATCTGCGTGCATAACAGGGATCTGCATCAGATCTTCTTCCTCAATGGAAATTTCCGCAATATCATCTTTTTCACCACATTGGGGAAAGTTGACAAGCCATGTGCCGCTCACACAATCATCAAGACAGATCCAGCCCGGTAGTCCGGCACCCTTTTGTGAGGTACCGAAACATTGCTTATAGTACAACAGCGATTCCCCCTTTGAAATGTACAAGAAAGTCATTCTTCACCAATAGGGGGGAATAAGCAAAAAGTTGCACGTTTCCGTACAACTATCACAAAATAATTTTCTATAAAAAATCGGAGTACCCCAAAGGATACTCCGATGGTCCGAGTGGCGGGATTCGAACCCACGGCCTCTTGGACCCGAACCAAGCGCGATACCAAGCTTCGCCACACCCGGATAGAATGCTTATTCATTATAATGATATTTGTACGTGTTGTCAAGAGATTTCTTTCCGGTTTTTCAAAAAGATGCATTGTCCATTGCAGACCGGAGAAACGGAGAAATATAGCGGCGAGCATTGTAATAAAGAGGGGAGTGTGATATACTAACTCAATATGGAAAATGATGCACAATGAGGTGTTTCAATCATGGAAAATGAGAAAAAAGTGATGCTCTCGGGTATTCAGCCCAGTGGAGACCTGCACCTGGGCAACTATCTGGGCGCCATCAAAAACTGGGGTGCCCGGGCCGATGAGTTTGACTGCTATTATTTTATGGCGGATATGCACACCATCACCGTCCGGCAGACACCCGCTGACCTGCGCCGGCGCACGCTGGAGCAGCTGGCCCAGTATATCGCCTGCGGATTAGATCCGGAGAAGAATACCCTCTTTATCCAGTCCCACGTACATCAGCATGCCGAGCTGGGGTGGGTCCTCAACTGCTATACCATGTTTGGCGAACTCTCCCGCATGACCCAGTTCAAGGATAAATCTGCCAAGAACGCCGATAACATCAACGGCGGACTCTTTACCTATCCGTCCCTGATGGCGGCAGATATTCTGCTCTACCAGCCGGATTTTGTCCCCGTAGGCGAGGATCAGAAGCAGCATGTGGAGCTCACCCGCAACGTGGCCCAGCGCTTCAATCACATCTACGGTGATGTATTCAAGATCCCGGAGCCCTATATCCCCAAGGCTGGCGCCCGGGTCATGTCGCTCAATGCGCCCGAGAGCAAGATGAGCAAATCCATGCCGGAGGGCTGCGTGTTCCTGATGGAAAAGCCGGAGGATATTCAGCGCAAGTTCAAGCGGGCTGTCACCGACAGCGATACGGAGCACTGCGTCCGCTATGACCGGGAGCAGAAGCCCGGTGTGGCAAACCTCATGCAGATCTACTCTGCCTGCACCGGCAAGAGCTATGAGGAGATCGAGCGGGAGTTTGACGGACAGGGATACGGCGTCTTTAAGCCGGCGGTAGGGGAGGCGGTGGCCGGCCTGCTGCGTCCTATCCGGGAGGAGGCCCAGCGCATCCTGGCGGACAAGGCCTATCTGGAGAGCGTCTACCACGCCGGAGCAGAGAAGGCGTCCTATGTGGCCCAGAAGACCCTGCGGAAAGTCTATAAGAAGGTGGGCTTTGTGGCCCGCTGAGGGGCCGGGCCTGTGAAAAGGAGTCAAATCCATGCCAATGTCAATTGAAACCATTGGGGTTGTGGCAGGCGCCCTGATCACCGCGTTTCTGGTGGCGCTGATCACAACGCCGATCGTAAAGAGCCTGGCCCGGAAATGGGGCGCGGTGGACGTGCCGAAGGACGGCCGCCGGATGCATGACCATCCCATTCCGCGCATGGGGGGGCTTGCGATTTTTTTGGGCTTTCTGCTCAGTGTGATCCTGTTTATCCCCTTCGTGCAGCCCGATGGGCTGGGATTCCAGCTCAAGGGAATGCTGTTGGGCGCGGTCATCATTGTGGTGCTGGGGATTCTGGATGATATCTATGCCCTGCCCGCGCTGCCGAAGCTGATCGTGCAGATTGTGGCGGCGGTCATTGCGGTTTGGAGCGGAAACGTCATCGAGACCATCTCCAATCCCAATATTTTCTCGAACGATCTCTACTGGGAGTTGGGATGGCTCTCCATTCCGGTGACCGTAATCTGGATCGTGGCGGTGACCAATGCGGTCAACCTGATCGACGGGCTGGATGGATTGGCCTGCGGCGTGTCTACCATCAGCTCCATGACTGTGCTGGTCATTGCCCTGACCGTGGCCGAGCCCACTGTGGCAGTCCTCATGGCCTGCCTGGCCGGTGGGTGCATCGGGTTTCTGCCCTATAATACCAACCCGGCCAAGATCTTTATGGGGGACACCGGCTCAACCTTTTTGGGGTATGTGCTGGCTGTGGTATCCATCCAGGGCTTGTTCAAGTATTATACCCTGATTTCCTTTGTGGTGCCTTTCCTGATGCTGGGGCTGCCCATCTTTGACACCTGCTTTGCCTTCATTCGGCGCATCGCCCATGGGCAGAGTCCCATGCACGCCGACCGGAGCCATATCCATCACCGGCTGATCGATATGGGGTTGAACCAGAAGCAGGCCGTGGCGGTGCTCTATGTGATCTCCGC
The DNA here is from genome assembly GCA_018374635.1 of Clostridiales bacterium. Taxonomy (GTDB): domain Bacteria; phylum Bacillota; class Clostridia; order Oscillospirales; family Oscillospiraceae; genus Pseudoflavonifractor_A. Next base: position 82,764 of record JAHAEW010000002.1, on the reverse strand, counting down.
TATCCTGGGCCTGTCCGCCGTGGTGCTGACCACCATCGGTTCCCTGAGAGCTATGCTGCTGCTCTTTGCCATGTGCATCGCGGGGTCCATGTCCATCATGCTTGTCCTCCGGGGCGGAGAGAAAAAGCCGGGTGGAGAGCCGCCGCCCGCCCCAAAGACTGAGGACAAGGAGGAGCAGGAGGAGAATAAATGAGCATTCGAGTGATGACAATTTTCGGCACCCGGCCGGAGGCTGTTAAGATGGCCCCCCTGGTGCGGGAGCTGCAGTCCCGGGAGGGGATCGAGTCGATCTGCTGCGTGACGGCGCAGCACCGGGAGATGCTGGATTCCGTCCTACAGATCTTCCAGATCCAGCCGGACTATGACCTCAATATCATGGAACCCCGGCAGACCCTGTCCACCATCACGACCAAGTGCCTATTGGGGATGGAGGAAGTGTTCCAGAAGGCGCGTCCGGACCTGGTACTGGTCCATGGCGACACCTCCACCACCTTTGCGGGAGCGCTGGCCGCCTTTTATCACCAGATCAAGGTGGGCCATGTGGAGGCCGGCCTGCGGACATGGGACAAATATTCGCCCTTTCCCGAGGAGATGAACCGAAAGCTGGTGGGTGATATCGCCGACCTGCATTTCGCGCCCACGGCAGCCAACCGCGCCAATCTGGAACGGGAGGACATCAGAGAGGGCGTATTCATCACTGGCAATACTGTCATTGACGCCCTGAAGACAACGGTTGTAAAGGACTTCCGCTTTAGTACGGAGCTTCTGAATCACCTGGACTATGCGGGGAAAAAGGTCATTCTGGTGACCTGCCACCGCCGGGAGAACTACGGGGAGCCTATGGCCCGCATCATGACCGCTCTGCGGCGGATCGCGGAGGACTTCTCCGATGTGGAGCTGGTATACCCCGTCCATCTCTCCCCAGTAGTGCGGGAGGCGGCCGCACAGTATCTCTCCGGACATCGCCGGATCCATCTCATCGATCCGCTGGATGTGCAGGAGATGCACAACCTGATGGCCAGAGCCTGTCTGGTGATGACCGACTCCGGCGGCCTCCAGGAGGAGGCGCCTGCGTTGGGCCGTCCTGTGCTGGTGCTGCGGCGGGAGACGGAGCGGCCGGAGGCCATCACGGCCGGTACGGTCAAGCTGGCCGGCACAGATGAGAAGGCGGTCTACCAGATGGCTGCCGAGCTTCTGACTGACCAGAGTGCGTATGCGGCCATGGCCCATGCGGTGAATCCCTATGGAGACGGGTTCGCCTGCCGCCGCATCGTGGACTCGATTGAATGGAAATTTGGCCTGCGCCCGGATCGTCCCGAGGAATTTCAGGCATAAAGAGATGCCCACAGGGGCGGGGACCTGCCGTCCCGCCCCTGTGGGCATTCTGCAATCGAGAGGGAAAGGAGTGTTCCATGGAAGGGAAAAGTCGCAATATCCTGGTGATCCTCATCATACTGGTCATTGCGGTGGCGGTATTTTCCAGCTTTGGCATGGATATGTTCACGCCGGCTTCGCCGCCAATCACCCTCCCGCCGGTGGAGGAGAGCCGGCCCGGCGGAGAAACACCGGAAGATGATCCAAATGAGAACCAGATTTTGGTGTCTGTCACCCCGGAGACAGTACAGAATGTGATCGCTACCCTGGCCAGGCCAAGCAGCTATTACTGCCAGGTAACCGTGGAATATTCAGAAAGCGGGGGGCGGCTGACCGCAGAACAGTGGGTGGATGGCGGCTGGAGCAAGACGGACGCCACGCTCCCTTCCGGCACGCTACGCCACAGTATCGTGGGGGAGGAGTGGGTCTACTACTGGTATGGAAACAGCCGGACATGGACGAGTGCTCCGGCAGACGCGCACTCCGCTGATCTGGAGGGACCGCACATCCCCACCTATGAGGATGTTCTGGCAGAGAAGCCAGCCTGTATTACGGCGGCGGATTATGTAGAGAAGAATGGTATGGCCTGCATCTATATAGCGGTGGAGGACCCGGAGCTGGGCAGCGTGTCCCGTTACTGGATATCCGTGGAGAGCGGGCTGCTGGCCGCTGCGGAGCAGGTCAAGGAGGATCGAGTGGTCCTCTCCATGACCGCCACAGCGGCGGAACGCCCGGTGGCGCCGGGACAGGAGTTCTCTCTTCCAGACGGAACGGTACTGCACACCGTGCAGACCGCCGCCTGAGCAGCGAAATGGTTCACTCCAGTCCCAGCAGAAGGAGCAGCCCCAAGGTGATCATCAGCTCGATGTCGTCCCCCTCCAAAAAAAGAAAGAGCAGGATCAGCAGCAGGAGGATGTCGCCGGAATCCAGCTTATCCAGCTTGAGATACTTCAGAATGCCGGACAGTCCCTTGGAATGACCGGAGTGAGAGGGGGCGGCGCTCTCTTCCTCCGGGGCGTCCGGCGGGGGAGAAGTCTGGTCATCCTCCAAAATACGGGTATATGTAGTTCCGGCGGGAATGTAGCGGTTATAGAGCGCCATCGTCCGATCCCTCCTTTTGAAAAAGCAGGAAAGCGGTCCGGATCAGGCGGGAGAGCTTTGCGATCTGGACGGCCTGATCCAGCTTGGCCAGACGCTCTTCCTTTAAAAAAGGTTTGAGCGCATTGAGAAGAGCCACTTTCCGGTCGTCGGTGGAGCGGTATTCGGAAAAGAGACGCAGGGCCTTTTGGATCAGGGCGGGGTCTAGATCCCCCAGGAGTGAGAGCGGATTGCTCTCTCCGCCGCCTCCATTGAGATTGCCCATAAGTCCGAGCAGAGCAGACCAGTCCGGAGCGGAATCCGCTCCGCCGCTGGCAGAAGGGGCGGCGGAGAGGGGTTCTACGGGCTCAAAAACCGGCTCCTCCGATGCTGCGGGCGGAGAGGAGACATCGTCCTCCGCGGGGGGGGATGCACTGTCTCCGGTCAGCGCCTTGGCAATGGAAACGATTTGTCCCATGGCCTCCGGATCGCCCAGAATGGCGTGTAGTTTGTCTTCAAATTCTGCCATACGGCGCTCCTTTCCGGCCGGAGGAAGGCCTGTTCCTTATTTCTTGGGGGCGGCTTTTTGGATGCGCTCTACCACAGCTGCACCCTCCTGGCTCTGCATCACAGAATTCATGAGTCCCATCAGTGCGGAAGGGTCTCCCTTGGCCGCAGAGGCGGCGGCCTGCTGCAGCCCGGAACCGGCACGCTGTTCCAGCATGGACATCAGTTTCTGGGTGTCCGGCGATTGCAGCAGGGCAGCCAGCGCTTCCTTGTGCTGAAGCAGTCCGGCAGCGGCAGGATTTTTCATCAGGTCGTCCAGATTGGACTGGGGAAGTTTGGTCATGGCGCGTCCCTCCATTATTCCAGGATATGAGATATATCCTTATAACATGTGCTGCGGAACCCGGGCTGGGACCGCATCCACTCTCAGTATATGTAATGGAACAGAGAAGGTGCGTATATGAAAATTTTGGTGTTTTCCGACTCCCACGGCAATATTCAGAATATGGAACAGGCGGTGCGCGGCGACCGGCCGGACTACATCCTGCATCTGGGGGATGTCAATCCGGATGCCAGAGCCCTGAGGAAGCTGTTTCCAGCCATCCCGATGGAATGCGTGTGCGGAAACTGTGACGGAAGGAGACCGGACCTGGAAGAGGAGAGGGTGCTGGAGCTGGAGGGGAGGCGGATTCTCATGATGCACGGCCATACCCGGGGTGTCAAAGCGGGGATGAGCCGGGCGGTCTGGGCAGCGCGGGAAGCGCAGGCCCACATCTTGTTGTTTGGACATACCCACGAGGCGTTCTGCGAGTACCGCCATGGGATGTGGATTTTGAATCCGGGCACCATTCGCGGAGGATGGGGAGGAGCCACGTATGGTGTCATTTCACTGGAAGGGACCAACACCGTGTGTTATCTGCTTAAGGCCGGCCCGATGGCGGGGAGATAGATAAAAAGAGGAATGAAATAAATTTTGACTGGTGTGGCAATAAAGGAGTGAAATAAAATAATTTACGAACCCGAAAATCTAAAAAGTAAAAAATCCATGTATGAAAAAAGAGATAAATGGCTGGTCAGATTGGAATTTCTATTTTGGGCGATACTACTATTTGTTTATGTAAACATAGTGATTCCCTATGTAACATCAACCATTGGCTTTTTAGGTATCATTGTTGGTGGTATTGTTGTTATTACTATTATTTATTTCTTTATTGTGTCCTTTGCTTTAATGCGGAGAGGACATCAGTTTAAAAAAATGAATAATGATATTGTAAGAGAATATCACGAAAATAAAAATGGAGAACTCTTTTTAAAAAAGTTGCTTGCAATAAACAAGGCGCCTAGGGATATGGATGATGAAATGACATGGTATCTTAATGTTGCAGCAGCATTTAACGTATTGGGCAGACGAAGTGAATGTATTGCTTTATTTAAACAATTAGAAGAAGTTGCAACAGGAAAAGAGAAAGAGTACATTCAGAATAGCATTAAATTTGTGCAAGAACAATTAAGATAAAGGTGATATTTTCCTGCCGACAATCAAAAAGCGAAGAAGCGGCAGGAGAAAACACAGAATTTTGTGAAAAAGATAGTATAAGCTCTTGTCAATAAAATCAGAGGATGATATTATAAGTTAAACCAGTCTTTCAAAGTTAAAACTAAAGGTGTGATTGTGTTGAGTAAGAAGCAGGCATTGACTGAATTCCACCGTGGTTCCATTCTGGCTGCAGCCGAGCGGCTCTTTGCGGAAAAGGGGACCGAAAGGACCACCATGGATGACATTGCCCGTGAGTCCGAATACAGCAAGGCGACGCTGTATGTGTACTTCCAGAGTAAAGAGGAGATCGTGAATGCCATTCTTCTGAGCAGCATGGTGCTGCTCCAGAAAAAGATTCAGGAAGCGATCCGCGGGAATGCCAACTGGTTCCACGCCTATGACGCCATCTGTGACGCCATCATCCGTTTTTACGGGGAAAATCCGGCGGCCTATGAGGTAGCGGGCAGCGACGGCGTGGTGGACCTGAACAGCACCAAGCTGGATCAGGGCCTGAAGGATATTCTCCAGGTGGGAGATGCCACCAACCAGCTGCTGGCAGATTTCCTGCGCCGCGGTGCCGCCGAGGGTGTCGTACGCATCGAACTTCCGCCCGATGAGACGGTGCTGCTCTTCTGGGCCACCCTTTCCGGCATGGTGCAGATGGCAGACAGCAAGAGCCACTACCTGGAGCGCTCCCTGAAGATCGACCGGGATGCCTTCCTGCGTCACGGCGCGCGAATGCTGCTGGACGCCATTACCAAAGGACGTACAGTGGAATAACAAAAAGGCCTTTTCTCCTATTCATAAAAGGAGAAAAGGCCTTTTGATTTTAGTCCAGCGGGCGGATAAAGAAGTTGCCGATCACTTCATCGGAGTTCAGGACGTTGACAAAGGTGCCGGGCATATTCTGGCTGATATAGCGGCTGATCTTGCGGATATCATTGTCGGAGAGGACTGTATACACCACATACCGGTGCTTTTTCGTGTAGGCGCCGTCTCCGGGCCAGACCGTGGCGCTGTGGTTGGTGATCTCGATCAGGGCTTTGGAGAGCTGCTCGGGGTCCTCTGTGATGATAAAGAGGGTCTTTTTTTTGTAGCGCTTATAAAATGCGTTGATGACCTGCGTGTAGCAGAACTGATAGATAATTGAATAAAGCGCCTTATCCATACCAAACTGCCAGCCATAGATCAAAATGACCGCAGCGCTGAACAGAAGCATATAGGTAAAGGAATTGCTTGTCTGGAACTTGGCGGCCAGGGACATGGCGATAAAGTCCGTTCCGCCGCTGCTGGCGCCGCTGTTCAGGATCAGGACAATACCAATAGCGCCAAAGATCGCACCGAACACGGCGATGAGGAGGGGATCGTCCACGATCTCGTATTTGGGCAGCAGATCGACCAGGATCGAGGAGAGGAAAATACTGAAGCAGGAGAGAATGGTAAAGCGTTTGCCCACCAGACGAAAGGCCACCAGAGCAGGCACCAGATTGAATCCGATGTTGAGGACAGAGAAGGGAAGCTCGACATTCAAATATTTCTGAAAGAGTCCCTGGATCAGGATAGAGAGCCCGGAAAAACCGCCCGGGACCAGATCCCCCGCGGCAATAAAGGTATTCATATTCAGTGCGAATATAATACTTCCGGTGAGCAGAAGCGCGCTGTTGAGCAGAGTTTTTCCGAAAGATTTCTTATCTTGGTTCACAGAAAACATCACCGGTCCTTTCATAGAGCCTATCAGCATTATAACAGATTAGATGTATTGTGATATAGAATCTGCTGCGAACACTTGGTCATAGGAAAGAAGATGCGGGGAAGAAGAGAAAAAGTCCTGAGAACCGAAATTCTCAGGACTTTTGGCGGAGAGAGAGGGATTCGAACCCTCGAGACGCTATTAACGCCTACACGATTTCCAATCGTGCGCCTTCGACCAGCTCAGCCATCTCTCCAAGCCGCTCTACACGCCGTTGCCTCAGCAACATGGACTATTATACCATGGAAATTTAAAACGTCAAGAGAAATTTTCAAAAAAAGCAAAAAATTTTTAAAGCAGGAAAAGCAGGATGCAAAACGGCGCTGTGGTTCGCAGAAAAAGTGGCCTGAGAAGCTGGTATGGAAGGAGAGGGGAGGGGGAGGGAAGAAAAAAGGCTTGGATCTCTATGGCGGGAAAGCAACCGTTTGTAACAGAAGTGTGTCGAATTGGCCGTACCGTTCTGGAAAGAAGGAAAGCCGTGGATAATGGAAACCATTGCGGCACAACGGGTACAGGAATGTGACAAAAATTCCCCTTGCAATCTCTGGAGAAATAAGTTACAATGTGGTTACAATCTGATGAAAAAGAGGTAACAGATTGTAAACAGAAAGTAACAGGAGGTATCCTCATCATGCAAAAGCGAGTGTCCTGCCTGGCGCTCGGTCTGGCTCTGTTCCTGACCTTGAGTGCCCATGCGGCCGCCGCCGAGCGCAGCGCCAATGTCGTGGTGGACGGCAAAACTTTGGAGCCCACCGTAGCGACCGAGGTCGTAAATCAGAATACCTACGTGTCCTACTGGCCGGTGGTCCGTGCCATGTATCCGGATGCGGCCGCGTCTTGGGAAAATGGGCAGTCGGTGACCCGGGCAAATGGATTGACCATCAGCGTGTGTCCCGGCGCAAAGTATATCATAGCCAATGGCCGCTATCTGTACGTGCCGGACGGAGTGCGCAGCAAGGATGGGAACATGATGGTTCCGGCCCGCGTACTGGCTCAGGCACTGGGCGGAAAGGCCTGGTGGGACGAAAACACCCAGAGTGTGAAATTCCAGTCTGGGACCGGGCCGATCCAGTCGGGGGAATCGTTTTATAACGGCGATGATCTCTACTGGCTCTCCCGCATTATCTGTGCGGAAAGCGGCAATCAGTCTCTAGAAGGGAAGATTGCGGTAGGAAATGTGATCCTGAATCGAGTGGCGGATGGCCGCTTCCCGAACACCGTAAAAGGGGTCATTTTTCAAAAGAATCAGTTTACCCCGGTGAGTAATGGCAGTATCTACTGTACGCCCAGTAATGAGAGCGTTGTTGCTGCGAAACTCTGCCTGGAAGGGACCAATACAGCGGGGAAAAGCCTCTACTTTGTGAATCCCCGTGTCTCTCCCAATAGTTGGGCCAGCCGGAACCGGCCCCGTGTGGCTACCATCGGCGCCCACACATTCTTTGCCTAAGAAGAATAAGAAGCACGATCCCTGTCGTCTGCAAGTTGCGGACGGCAGGGAAATTTTTTCTCCCAAAGAAAAAATTTATTTTATTGGGTTGACAAAGCTCCTTCGCTGTGATAATATAACTTACGCACTGTGGTGAGTCGGACGTGGAGAGATGTCCGAGTGGTTTAAGGAGCCGGTCTTGAAAACCGGTGACTCGCAAGAGCCGTGGGTTCGAATCCCACTCTCTCCGCCACTTTTATAACAGTGTGCTTGACAGGTTGTCAGTCGGCGTGCAGAAGTACCCAAGTGGCCGAAGGGGCTCCCCTGCTAAGGGAGTAGTGTGGGAAACCGCAGCGAGGGTTCAAATCCCTCCTTCTGCGCCAAACAGGACTTAAATCAGTTGTTATTGACTGGTTTAAGTCCTGTTTTTTATTTTTGAAACTTTTGAGGCAAACAGAAAGTTGAATTATAATAGTTGGCATTATAGTTGGCGCTCTCGGCCCATTCCAACACAGAACGATTTAAAAACAAAAAATCGGAGTACCCCAAAGGATACTCCGATGGTCCGAGTGACTGGATTCGAACCAGCGGCCTCTTGAACCCCATTCAAGCGCGATACCAAACTTCGCCACACCCGGATTTTATTGTCTTGTCATGCGACTTTTACACTATATCATAGATTGCTTTATAATACAAGTGTTTTTTACATTTTATTAAAAAATTTTTAGGAGGGTGTGTATGCGTGGTCCTATTAAAAAAACAGAAACTGGCTCTTTCGGAATTCCCTCAATACGGTATCATAGAGAAGAAGGAGGGAAAATCCAAATGAAAACAAAGCCGCAGAACATAAACCTCAAGTATATCGTGGTATCCGGACTTTTTGCAGCCTGTATTACCATGACCACCGCGTATCTGTTCCACATCCCCTTTCCGGGTGGATATATCCATTTGGGAGACGTACTGATCTATATGGTCGCCTGCCTGCTTCCGGCGCCCTATGCGGCGGCGGCGGCAGCCATTGGCGCGGGTCTGGCAGATCTCCTCACATATCCGGCCTGGTGCCTGCCGACGCTGGTGATCAAGAGCTGTCTGGTGTTCTTTTTCACATCCCAGGCCTCCAGGTTTCTGTGCAGGTGTAACTATGTGGGGCTGGTCCTGGCCTCGGTCTTTTCGCCGGCTGCGTACGGCCTGTGCGCAGTGGTCCTCTATGGGAGCGTGCAGAGTTTTTGGCCGCAGTTTGCCGGGACTGCAGTCCAGTCGCTGGGAAATGGCGTCATCTTTTTGATCGTAGCCAGGGCGGTCGATATGACGCGCTTAAAACAGCGGATTGGAAAGCACGCGCTCTCCTGACGAACGGTATCCCTGGCGGAATGCCGTTGGCATATCCGTGTTTCCCCGAGCATACTGTTAAGACAAACAGAATGCAACCTAAGTGGAAAGGGGGGCGCGGTATGGAGAACACAACATATCAGGAGTGGGTCCGAAAACGCTCGGGGCGGTCCGAAAGTATCCCACGTCCAGCGGCACGGCAGAAAAAGCGCCGTGGGGTAGCGCTGGGCGCAAAGGAGCGGCGGCGGCTGCTCCAGCTGGCTGTCTGTACCATGGCATTCGTGGTCATACTGGTGGGAAAGGGCGCATTCCCGGAGCGCCTGGTTTCAATGCGGGAGGAGCTGGCCCGGATGCTCCATGCGGATACCGACTTTACAGCGGCTTTTTCCAATCTGGGAAGGGCGATTGCGGAGGGAGAGGCCGTGACGGAGACCTTGGGTGAATTCTGCACCGAAGTCTTTGGGACTTCTTCCGAGGTGCATGTAAGCGCGTCTTCCGCAACGGACGGGGTGTTTTACACCGCGGAGGTCCAGCGGTTGGAGGCGGGCGGGAAGCAGACTCCGGGCGTCTATCTGGGCGTGGATGAGACGCAGACGGCCGCCGATCCGCCGGCCCCCTTTGTCTTTACGGCCGCACGGCAGGCCGAACCGGCCCGTCCGGAACCCGCACCGGAGGCAGAGCCGGCGGTGATACCCATGGAGTACAGCGGACCGGACCTGCCGGATAACGCCACGATGGACAAGTACCGGCTGGATATCGGAGAGACTGCGGTGCCGGTCCTCGGCTGGGTTTCGTCCCCATTTGGTTGGCGGGAGCATCCGGTTGACGGCGGAGAGAAATTCCACAACGGCGTCGATCTGGCGGTCAATCTGGACACTCCGGTCCTGGCATTTGCGGCCGGAACCGTCGACTATATTGGGGAGAGCCCGATTTACGGCCTGTATCTCCAGATTGACCACGGGAATGGCGTGACCAGCTTCTACGCGCACTGTGACCGTCTGGATGTCCAGCAGGGGCAGAAGGTCAAGGCGGGGGAGCAGGTGGCGTTGTCCGGGCAGAGCGGGAATGCCACGGGACCCCATCTGCATTTTGAGCTGAAGCGGAATCAGGTCCGGCTCAATCCGCTGTACTATATTCAAACGCAGAGCTCTTAACCGATGAAATGGGGCTGTCTGGAAGTAAGCGGCGGATTTCTCCTGCTGGCCGCATTCCTTTATTATATGGATACGCAGGGCGTAGTGCTGTGGGGGGCTGCCGCCTGTGCGCTGCATGAGGCGGGGCACTACCTTGCCATCCGTCTGCTTGGTGGACGGGTCGCCGGGATCCGGCTGACCTGTGTGGGGGCGGAGATGCGGCTCTCCGCAAATGCTCCCAACGGACGCATGTTCCGCGTTCTGACCGCGCTGGCCGGCCCGGCCGCCAACCTGGCCGCTGCCGCGGCTATCACCCGCTGGGGAGACGGCCTGGGGGAGGAGCGGTATCTTTTGATTGGGCTGAACCTAAGTCTGGGGCTCTTCAACCTTCTGCCCATCTCAGGACTGGATGGAGGGCGCATCCTGCGCACCCTGCTGGAGGGAGGCGACTGGAAGAGAAGCTGGGGACAGGGGATCTCGCTGGCCCTTGCGCTGGGACTTGGAGGCGCTGGAATTTGGCTTTTGCTCCGGCGGGGAAATCCGACGCTGCTCCTGACCGGCGGATGGCTTGGCATCCTGTCTCTGCCGGAGCCATGTTCCGGCGGGAGAGGGGAATTGCGCAGAAAACCCTTGCAATCCAGAAAGAAGTGTGATATACTTCAAAAGTCTGAATAAAGGGTGTTCCTCTGCGGGCGCGGGAGGGAGAAGCTCCTGCGGTACGACCCGGCAAGAACGCCTATAAATGAGGAGGAAAAATCCATGGATCTGATGAAGGCTTTTACCGAAAAGCAGATGAAGGCCGAGGCCCCTGAGGCCAATGTGGGCGACACCGTCCGCGTACACGTTCACATCAAGGAAGGCAGCCGCGAGCGTATCCAGGTGTTTGAGGGCACTGTCATTGCCAAGAAGCATGGCGGCATTGAGGAGAGCATCACCGTCCGCCGTATCTCCTACGGCGTTGGCGTGGAGAAGGTGTTCCCCCTGCACGCTCCCTCTGTGGAGAAGATCGAGCTGGTCCGCAAGGGCAAGGTTCGCCGTGCCAAGCTGTACTACCTGCGTGACCGCGTGGGCAAGGCTGCCAAGGTCAAGGAGCGCATCTGATTTTCAGGCATATTACAGGAGCAGGCTCCTGTAAATTGGGAAAAACAGGACGGGAAACCGTCCTGTTTTTCCTTTTTGGCGGGAAATTGCCGGTCCTGTCGAAGCGTTAAAATGGATTTCTGAAATAAGGGTCTTTTTTTCTGACGCTATCTTGTGTATAATGATAGAATCGTAATTATGCAGATATGCAAAGGGGCTGAGCGCCATGAACATACAGTGGTATCCGGGCCATATGACAAAAACAAGGCGTATGATCGCGGAGCATCTGAAACATGTGGATCTGGTGGCCGAGGTGGTGGACGCCCGCATTCCGGTCTCCAGCCGCAACCCGGACATTGACGAGCTGGTGGGGAGCAAGCCGCGCATCATCATCCTCAATCGGGCCGACCAGGCGGACCCGGCCCAGAACCGGGCCTGGGGGGACTGGTTCCGCGCCCAGGGATTCACGGTGCTGGAGACCAGCGCCAAGGACGGGAAGGGCGTCAATCAGTTTTCCGCCGCCGCCCGCGCCGCACTGAAGGACAAGCTGGAGCAGTGGAAGGCCAAGGGGCAGGTGGGGCGTCCCATCCGCGCCATGATCGTTGGGGTCCCCAATGTGGGCAAGTCCACCTTCATCAACCAGGTGGCCAAGCGCAAATCGGCCAAGGCGGGGGACCGGCCCGGCGTCACCCGGGGCAAGCAGTGGGTGTCGGTAGACGCCTCGCTGGACCTGCTGGACACACCCGGCATCCTCTGGCCCAAGTTTGAGGACCAGTCCATCGGCCTGAATCTGGCCTTTACCGGCGCGGTGAAGGATGAGATCATGGATGTGGAGACTCTGGCCTGCCATTTCATGGACCTGCTCAACCGGCGCTATCCCGGGGCCCTGGGACGGTATAAGATCCAGGCCGACCCGGAGGCCCAGGGGTGGGAGCTGCTGGAGCGGGCCGCCCGCAAGCGGGGATTCCTCGTTTCCGGCGGGGAGCCGGACACCGAGCGGATGTCCAAAATTTTGTTGGACGAGTACCGGGGCGGCAAGCTGGGACGTTTTACCCTGGAGACGCCGGAGGACGTCCGGCGGGAGGAGACCGGAGCGGAGGCGCCCTGTGGAGAAGATTGACCTCTGGCAGTATGAGCGGGAGGCGTGGGCGGAAGGGTACGCCGCGGTGTGCGGCTGCGACGAGGCCGGCGCGGGACCGCTGGCCGGTCCGGTCTACGCTGCGGCGGTGATCCTCTCTCAGGGGGTGGAGCTGGACGGGCTCAACGATTCCAAAAAGCTCACGCCGAAAAAGCGGGACATTCTCTTTGATGCGATCCGGGAGCAGGCCTCGGCCTGGGCGGTGGCCTGGGTGGACGCCGGCGAGATCGACGAGACCGATATCCTGAGCGCCCGGATGAAGGCCATGCAGCTGGCCATTGACCGCCTGGCCAAGGCGGCGGACTTTGCCCTCATCGACGGCAACCGGGACAAAGGGAAGCGCGCCGCCATCACCACCCCGCACAGGACCATCGTCCAGGGAGACGGCCGCAGCGCCAGCATTGCCGCGGCCTCCATTCTGGCTAAGGTCAGCCGGGACCGCTGGATGGAGGAGGCGGCCAAGACCTATCCCCAGTATGAGTTTGAGCGGCATAAGGGGTACGGCACCAAGCGGCACTATGAGCTGCTGCTGCGGTACGGACCCAGTCCCATCCACCGCCGGACCTTCCTGAAACGCCTGTGAGCGGAAGAGCGGCAGACGAGCGGGGCCGCTGGGGCGAGGAGCAGGTAGCCCGGGAGCTGGAAAGGCGCGGGTATACCATTCTGGAGCGGCGTTACCGCAGCCGGTACGGCGAGATCGATCTCATTGCCGAGGACGAGGCCTTTTTGGTCTTTGTGGAAGTAAAGTTCCGCAGCTCCTGTGTGTTTGTCTCCGGCCTGGAAGCAGTGGACGCGCGCAAGCAGCGCCGCCTGCGCCAGACGGCGGAGCTTTACCTGAGCGCCTGTCCTCCCACCGGAAAGCAGCCCCGCTTTGATGTGGTGGAGGTGTGCCCGGCAGATGAGGCGGGCAGGGCGGCCATTACATACATCGAAAATGCGTTTTGAGCGGGGAACCGCTGAGAGAAGGAGGTAAGCGGAATGGATCTGTTCGACGGACACTGCGATACCATGACCCGGTGCTACCGTTACGGATACGGCATTCGGGAGAACTTTGGAAATCAGGATCTGAAACGGGCGGAGTATATCGGGAAGTGGGGACAGTTTTTTGCCCTGTTTGCCGATGAAGTGCTCCAGCCGGGCGTTACCCGGCGGGACGTGTTCCGGGCGGAGTACGCCATTTTCCGGCGGGAGATGGAGCTCAACCGGGCGGTCATTGTCCAATGCCGGACCGGGGAGGAGGCCCAAGCGGCCTTTGTCGCGGGCAAGCGGGCGGCTTTCCTCTCCATCGAGGGGGCGGATCTCATCGACTGCACCCTGGAGGGCCTCCAGGAGGCCTGGGAGATGGGCGTGCGGGCCATCAACCCTGTGTGGAACGCGGCCAATATCCTGTGCGGCACCACCGAGGACGAGACGGACAAGGGGCTCACCCATGAGGGCAGGGCCTTTGTCAAGCGGATGACGGAGCTTCACATGCTGGTGGATGTGTCCCACATGTCCGACCCGGGCTTCTGGGATGTGGCCGGGATCGTGGAGGGGCCCTTCATGGCCAGCCACTCCTGCGCCCGTGCCCTGTGCGATCAGCCCCGCAACCTCACCGACGACATGTTCCGGGAGATCATGCGTCACAACGGCGTGGCCGGGATCAACATGTACCGCACCTTCCTGGGGGAGCCCACCACCGTGGACACCGTGGTGGAGCACATGGAGCATTTCCTCTCTCTGGGCGGGGAGAAGAATATCTGCATGGGCGGAGACCTGGACGGCTGCTATGACGAGATGCCCGACGGGATCGACGGCATTCAGGACATAGGCAGGATCTATGACCGGATGCTTCAGCGCAACTATAAAGAAGAACTGGTACATGCCATCTTCTTTGACAATATGATGAGGGTCGTGAACGAAGTATGTACTATGTAAGCACACGAAACAAAGGAATGAAAAAGCTGGCCGCAGAGGCCATTACCCAGGGCCTGTCCAGGGACGGAGGCCTCTTCACCCCGGAGGTGTTTCCCAAGCTCTCGCCCAACGCGCTGGAGACCATGCGGGAGATGTCCTATCAGCAGCGGGCCGTCTATGTGATGAAGCCCTTTCTGGACGACTTCACGGTCTCGGAGCTGACGGCCTATGCCAAGCGGGCCTATGGCGACAATAAGTTTGACGTCAAGGAGGTCGCCCCGGTCCGGCAGGTGGACGACACCACCTACTGTCTGGAGCTGTGGCACGGCCCCACCTGCGCCTTCAAGGACATGGCGCTCCAGATGCTGCCCCATCTGCTCACCGGCTCTCTGAGCAAGAACGCGGAGGACAAGACGGCCTGTATCCTGGTGGCTACCTCGGGCGACACTGGAAAGGCCGCGATGGAAGGCTTCCGGGATGTGGACAAGACCCGCATCCTGGTGTTCTATCCCAAGGACGGCGTGTCCGACATCCAGGCGCTCCAGATGCTCACCCAGCAGGGGGAGAATGTGGGGATCTGCGCGGTGGAGGGCAACTTTGACGACGCCCAGAGCGGCGTCAAGCGCCTCTTCTCCGACGAGAAGCTGCGGGAGGTCCTGGCTGAGCGGGGCTATTTCTTCTCCTCGGCCAACTCCATCAACTGGGGCCGGGTCCTGCCCCAGATCGTCTATTATGTGTCGGCCTACTGCGACCTGCTGCGGGACGAGAAGATCCAGCGGGGGGAGAAGGTCAATGTCTGCGTGCCCACCGGAAATTTCGGCGACATCCTGGCTGCCTACTACGCCCGGGAAATGGGCGTGCCCATCGGCAAGCTGATCTGCGCCTCCAACCAGAACAAGGTGCTCACCGACTTCATCCGCACCGGCATCTATGACCGGAACCGGACCTTCTACAATACCATCTCTCCCTCCATGGACATCCTGATCTCCTCCAACCTGGAGCGGATGATCTTCGAGTTTGCCGAGCGCAGCGATGGGGAAGTGCGCAGCTATATGAACCAGCTGGCCAACCAGGGCCGCTACGAGGTCAGCGACTCGGTCCGCGCCCGGTTCCAGCAGAATTTTGCGGCCGGGTTCTGCGATGACGCCCAGACAAAGGAGACCATCGCCAAGCTGTGGAACGAGAAGCACTACCTGGTGGACCCACACAGCGCCGTGGCCTTCCACGTGCTGGAGGAGTACCGGAGGGAGAGCGGGGATGAGACCCCCGCCATCGTGGTCTCCACCGCCAGCCCCTTCAAGTTCTGCGCCGATGTGCTGGACGCCCTGGGCGAGCAGGAGATCGCCCAGGGGACCGCGGTCATCGACCAGCTGACGGAAAAGACGGGCGTTCCGGCCCCCGCGCCTCTGGCGGCCCTCAAGCATTTCCAGCCGCGGGCGGCCAAGGTCGCGGCCAGAGAGGCCATGGAGACGGCGGTGCTGGATTTTCTGAAATAATGCGCGGCAAGGCGCTGGAAGGTTGGTGTGCGCGTGGCGCTGTATGCACTGGGAGACACCCATCTGTCTCTCGCCGTCAATAAGCCCATGGACGTATTCGGCGGTGCGTGGAGCGGTTATGTGGAGAAGCTCCGGGAGGGGCTGAGCCTTTTGACGGGCCGGGATACGCTGGTCCTGTGCGGCGATATCTCCTGGGGGATGAGTCTGGAGCAGGCGGAGCGGGACTTTGCCTTTCTGGAAGCCTGCCCGGGCCGCAAGCTCATCCTCAAGGGAAACCACGACTACTGGTGGAATACCGCCTCGAAGATGGAGCGGTTCTGGGCCGAGCGGGGCTTTCATAGCCTTCATGTCCTTCATAACAACTGCTATGAGTACGGCCCCTATGCCCTGTGCGGGACGCGGGGGTGGTTCTACGAGGAGGACGAGGGGGGACACAACGACAAGGTGTTCCGGCGGGAGCTGATCCGGCTGGAGGCCTCTCTGAAGGCGGCCGGGGAGCGGAAAAAGCTCTGTTTTCTGCACTATCCGCCCCGGTATCACGGCTATCTGTGCGCGGAGATCATCGCCCTTTTGGAGCAGTACAGCGTGGAGCAGTGCTTTTACGGGCACCTCCACGGCGGGAGCCACCGCCTGGCCATTGAGGGGCGCAGCGGAGGCGTGGACTACCATCTGGTCGCGGCAGATTATCTGCAATTTCGGCCCTACCGCATCTGCGATTGAGACCCATCCGGCATGAGACGGAAATATTTTTCTAAAAAGTCTGGAAATCCATCTGGTTTTCTGGTACAATTACACGGATAATGCGACAAAGGCTACCGGCGGCCAGTTGATCGGGCCGCTCGGAACCGATA
Source organism: Clostridiales bacterium (assembly GCA_018374635.1). Taxonomy (GTDB): domain Bacteria; phylum Bacillota; class Clostridia; order Oscillospirales; family Oscillospiraceae; genus Pseudoflavonifractor_A. Next base: position 66,170 of record JAHAEW010000002.1, on the reverse strand, counting down.
GGAGGAAGTAAACAACATGAATGTCAAGAGCGTTGAAAAGCAGGAAAAGAGCATGGTCGAGCTGGTCATCGAGGTGAGCGGCGAGGAGTTTGAGGCCGCCATCGAGAAGGTCTACAAGAAGCAGCGCAGCAGGATCAGCGTGCCCGGCTTCCGGAAGGGCAAGGCTCCCCGCAAGATCATCGAGGGCATGTACGGCTCCGGCGTGTTCTATGAAGATGCCATCAACGAGATCTATCCCGAGGCTTACAGCCAGGCTGTGGAGCAGGAGAAGCTGGACGTCGTGGCCTGGCCCCAGGTCGAGATCCAGGAAGTGGGCAAGGACGGCTTCACCTTCAAGGCGAAGATCACCGTGCGTCCCGAGGTCAAGCTGGGCGAGTACAAGGGCCTGGCCGCCGAGCGGGAAGAGACCGCTGTCACCGACGAGGATCTGGACAACGAACTCAAGCCCTTCATCAACCGCGCCACCCGCGCCGTGACTGTGGAGCGCGAGGCCAAGCTGGGCGACACCGTGGTCATCGACTTTGAGGGTTTCAAGGACGGCGTGGCCTTTGAGGGCGGCAAGGCCGAGGGCTTCAGCCTGGAGCTGGGCTCCAGCACCTTCATCCCCGGCTTCGAGGATCAGCTCGCCGGCGTCAAGGCCGGCGACGAGAAGGACCTGAATGTGACCTTCCCCGAGGATTACCAGGCCGAGGAGCTGGCCGGCGCCCCTGTGGTGTTCAAGGTCAAGGTCCACGAGGTCAAGGAGAAGCAGCTTCCCACGGTGGATGACGAGTTTGCCAAGGACGTGTCCGAGTTTGAGACCCTGGCCGATCTGAAGAAAGACCTGGGCGACAAGCTGAAGGCCCGCCGCGAGGACGCCGCTCAGCACGCTTTTGAGAACGCCCTGATCGAGCAGGTCGTGGAGAACATGGAGGTCGAGATCCCCGACGCCATGGTGGACGCCGAGGCCGAGAAGCTGGTCAACAACTATGCCCAGCGCGTGACCTCTCAGGGCATCCCCTTCGATCAGTACCTGGCCATGATGGGCATGACCATGGAGCAGATGAAGGAGCAGGCCAAGGAGAGCGCCCTCAAGCAGGTGCAGAGCGATCTGGCCCTGGGCGCCATCGTGGACGCCGAGAAGATCGAAGTCACCGACGAGGAGGTCGAGGCCGAGATCAAGCGTCTGGCGGAGCAGTACAACATGACCGAGGAGCAGCTCAAGAAGGTCCTGATCGTGGAGGATCTCAAGCGCGATCTGTGCCGTCAGAAGGCCGCCCGCGTGGTCTTTGACAGCGCCAAGACCGGCAAGGCTCCCGCCAAGAAGAAGGCTGCCAAGAAGAAGGCGGACGCGGAGGCCGAGGGCGAGGAGAAGCCCAAGCGCACCCGCAAGGCCACCAAGAAGGACGAGGAGAAGTCTGAGGAGAAGTCTGAGGAGAAGACCGAGGGCTGATTCGCTCCGTTCGGGACTCGGGAGGCGGCAGGTTCCGCCTTCTGAGCTGCCCCGTTTTTGGTATAATCCGCCAGCGCGCGGGTATACTCTGTGTGTGAGTGCCCGCCGGCCGCGGAGAGGATGGTCGGGCGCGCCCCGACTTGAATGAAAAAGGAGTACCAAAACATGAGCTTAGTTCCCTATGTAGTGGAGCAGACCAACCGCGGTGAGCGGTCGTATGACATTTTTTCCCGACTGCTGAACGACCGCATCATTTTCCTGGGCGAGGAAGTCAACGCCACAACGGCCAGCCTGATCGTGGCCCAGATGCTCTATCTGGAGGCCCAGGACCCGGACAAGGATATCCAGTTTTACATCAACAGCCCCGGCGGCTCGGTCACCGACGGCATGGCGATCTATGACACGATGCAGTATGTCAAGTGCGACGTGTCCACCATCTGCATCGGCATGGCCGCCAGCATGGGAGCTTTTCTGCTCTCCTCCGGGGCCAAGGGCAAACGCTTTGCCCTGCCCAATGCGGAGATCATGATCCATCAGCCTCTGGGCGGCGCCAAGGGGCAGGCTTCCGACATCAAGATCCACGCCGACTGGATCCTGAAGACCCGCGACAAGCTCAACCAGATCCTGGCCCTCAATACGGGCAAGCGTGTGGAGGAGATCGCGCGGGATACCGAGCGGGACAACTTTATGTCTGCCGGCGAGGCCCTGAACTACGGACTGGTGGACAAAGTGATCACCAACGGAAACAAGTAACGCGGGGGAGCGGGAGATCAAGTCGCCCGCTCCTCTTTCCACTTCTTTGAATCAGGCAGAGCTGCCTGTGATTGAGGTACCATTATGGCAAAAAATGACGAACACAAGTCGGTGCGCTGCTCCTTCTGCGGTAAGCATCAGGAGCAGGTCAACCGTATTATCGCGGGTCCGGGCGCCTATATCTGCAATGAATGTGTGCATCTGTGCATGAGCATTCTGGATGACGCCTATGACTCGGAGGAATCCCAGGAAGAGCAGTTGGAGATTCCGGATGTCATTCCCACACCCCGGGAGATCCGGACCGTACTGGACCAGTATATCATCGGCCAGGAGGCTGCCAAGGTGGCGCTCTCGGTGGCGGTCTACAACCATTATAAGCGCATCTACTTCGGCGGCGGGGAGGATGTGGAGCTTCAGAAGAGCAACATTCTTCTGATCGGTCCCACCGGCAGCGGCAAGACCCTCTTTGCCCAGACCCTGGCCCGCATCCTGAAGGTGCCTTTCGCCATCGCGGACGCGACCACCCTCACAGAGGCCGGCTATGTGGGTGACGATGTCGAGAACATCCTCCTGCGCCTGGTGCAGGCGGCCGATTTTGACATCGAGCTGGCCGAGCGCGGCATCATCTATGTGGATGAGATCGACAAGATCGCCCGTAAGAGCGAAAACACCTCCATCACCCGGGATGTGTCGGGCGAGGGAGTGCAGCAGGCGCTGCTCAAGATCCTGGAGGGAACGGTAGCCAATGTTCCGCCCCAGGGAGGGCGCAAGCATCCCCATCAGGAGTTCATCCAGATCAATACCAAGAACATTCTCTTCATCTGCGGCGGTGCGTTCGACGGGATCGAGAAGATCATCGAGCAGCGTCTGGATAAGAAGAGCATCGGTTTTGGCGCCAAGATCGAGAGCAGGAAGGAGCGGGATGCCTCCGCGATCTACAAGGAGATCCAGCCCCACGATCTGCTGAAATTCGGCATCATTCCGGAGCTGGTTGGCCGTCTGCCGGTCATCACGGCGCTCCAGGCCCTGAACAAGGAGCAGCTGGTCCGGATCCTGACCGAGCCAAAGAATGCGCTGGTCAAACAGTACCAGAAGCTGCTGGAATACGATATGGTGGATCTGGAGTTTCAGCCGGAGGCGCTGGCGGCGGCGGCGGACCAGGCCATTGCCCGCGGCATCGGCGCCCGCGGCCTGCGTGCGGTGCTGGAAGAGGTTATGACGCAGGTCATGTACGACGTGCCGTCGGATCCCACCATCGCAAAGGTGACCATCACCGCAGAGAGTGTGCGGGACCATGTCCCGCCCGCGGTGGAGCACGACCCTGAGCGGACGGAGCGTCCCCGGCTGGGCGGCGCTGAGCTCCGGGCGGAGCAGGGAGGCGCCCCCGCCCACGGAAATGTTTCTTAAACAGACGGACAACGGGGCGAGGGAGATTCTCTCGCCCCGTTGTGTATATTGATATCTTCCAGAAAGGAAGTGAATGATCATGAGTGATCAGGAGAACGAGATTCAGACCGTGACGCTGCCCGCTCTGGCCCTGCGCGGCATGACGGTATTTCCCAATATGATGCTGCACTTCGACGTGGGGCGTGAAATCTCGGTCAAGGCATTGGATGAAGCGATGACCAGCGGCACTCCCATCTTCCTGGTGGCCCAGCGGGACATCGCGGTGGAGTCCCCCGAGGAGAGGGATCTGTGCCGGATCGGCACCATCTGCAATGTCCGGCAGATCCTCCGTCTGCCGGGCGATAACGTCCGCGTCATGGTGGAGGGCGCGGCCCGGGGGCGGATGCACCGGCTGACTCAGCTGACCCCTTATCTGTCCGCTGAAGTGGAGGAGATCGTGCCGGAAGAGCCGGTGCGCAGCTCCGCCAAGACCGAGGCCCTGATCCGTCAGACCTATGAGCTCTTTGAACGCTATGTGGAGCTGGCTCCCAAGATGACGCCGGATCTGCTGCTCAACCTGATCTCCAGCGAGGACCCGGGCTATATTGCAGACTATATCGCACAGAACATCGTCATGCGCACCGGGGACAAGCAGTCCATCCTGGAGGAGCTGCGGCCGGTCCGCCGGCTGGAGAAGCTTTTCCGCCAGCTGCGCCAGGAGCTGGAAGTGCTGGAGCTGGAGCTGGACATGCAGAACCGGGTCCGGGAGGGCATGAGCCGCAACCAGAGGGATTACTATCTGCGGGAGCAGCTCAAGGTCATCCAGCAGGAGCTTGGAGAGGGCGAGGCCGGAGGGGACGGTGAGATCGCGGAATACCGGCAGGCCATCGAGAAGGCAAAGCTGCCGGAAGAGGTGAGCCGGAAGCTGCTGAAAGAGGTCGGCCGTCTGGAAAAGCAGCCCTTTGGCTCGGCGGAGGCCACCGTCCTGCGGAACTATCTGGATGTGTGCCTGGAGCTGCCTTGGGACAAAAAGACCAAGGAGCGGGCCGACGTGGATGCCGTGCGCAAGGCGCTGGACAGTGACCACTACGGCCTGGAGAAGGTGAAGGAGCGCATCCTGGAGTTTGTGGCCGTCAAGCAGCTGGCCCCCGATCTGAAGGGGCAGGTTTTGTGCCTGGTGGGGCCGCCCGGTGTGGGCAAGACCTCCATCGCCATGTCCATGGCAAAGGCCATGAACCGGAAGCTGGCCCGGATCTCCCTGGGCGGCGTCCACGATGAGGCCGAGATCCGGGGACACCGAAAGACGTACATCGGCGCCATGCCCGGGCGCATCATCGCCGGGATCCGGCAGGCGGGCAGCTCCAATCCGCTGCTGCTGCTGGACGAGATCGACAAGCTGGGGGCCGATCACCGGGGCGACCCGGCCGACGCCCTCCTGGAGGTGCTGGACGGAGAGCAGAACAGCACCTTCCGGGACCACTTCCTGGAGGTGCCGTACGATCTGTCCGACGTCCTCTTCATCACCACGGCCAACACGCTGGACACCATCCCGCGGCCCCTGCTGGACCGCATGGAAGTGATCGAGCTGTCCAGCTACACCGACGAGGAGAAGCTCCAGATCGCCAGGCGCCACCTGCTCCCCAAGGAGCTCAAGCGCCACGGACTGAAGAAAAGTCAGCTCAAACTGACCGACGGCGCCCTGCGGGAGATCATTACCGGCTATACCAAGGAGTCCGGCGTGCGTATCCTGGAGCGAAAGCTGGGCGCCGTGTGCCGAAAGGTCGCTATGCGCGTGGTATCAGACGGTGTAAAGTCTATCAGCGTTACAGGGGATAATGTGGAGGAGTTCCTAGGTATCCGCCGCTATCACCCGGAACGCCTGCCCAGAACCGAGCAGGTGGGCGTGGTCAACGGCCTGGCCTGGACCAGTGTGGGCGGCGAGCTGCTGGAAGTGGAGGTCAATGTGGTCCCCGGTTCCGGCAAGCTGGAACTGACCGGAAACCTGGGCGATGTCATGAAGGAGTCGGCCCACGCGGCCTACTCCTACATTCGCAGCCGGGCGGACCGCCTGGGCATCGAGGCCGACTTCTATCAGAAGAAGGACATCCATGTCCACTTTCCGGAAGGAGCAGTGCCCAAGGACGGCCCCTCAGCGGGTATCGCCATCACCACCGCCATGGTCTCGGCGCTGACCAATACGCCGGTGCGGCGGGAGCTGGCCATGACCGGCGAGGTGACGCTGCGGGGCCGGGTGCTGGCCATTGGCGGCCTGAAGGAGAAGACCATGGCCGCCCTGCGCAACGGCATCCGCACGGTGCTCCTGCCGGCGGAGAACGAGAAGGATCTGGAGGAAATCGACCAGACTGTGCGCGCCGCGCTGCACTTCCTGCCGGTGGAGCAGGTGGACGCGGTGCTGGCCTATGCGCTGGGACTGGATGTCACACAGGGGGCGGGGCAGCGGCCCGAAGCCCCGGCGGAGGCGTCCCTGGCCGCAGGCGGGATCTCCATCCATCAGTAAGCAACCGTCCCCCGCCGGGAAGCATTTTCCGGCGGGGGACACGAGAAAGGGGCGCGTTATGCCGCTGAATCTGAACCATGCGGAATTTATCCGCTCGGCCGCAAAGGCGGCCGATTTTCCCCGGGACATGCTGCCCCAGGTGGTGTTTGCGGGGCGATCCAATGTGGGCAAGTCCTCGGTGATCAATAAGCTGCTCAACCGCAAGAATTTTGCGCGGGTGGGCTCCGCACCGGGCAAGACCACCCATATCAACTACTTCCTCATCGATAAGAAGCTCTATCTGGTGGACCTGCCCGGCTACGGCTATGCCAAGGTCTCTCAGGCAGAGAAGGCCCGCTGGGGCCGCCTGATCGAGAGCTGGTTTGCCGATCAGACCCTGATGACCCTGGGGATTCTGATCGTGGACTCCCGCCACAAGCCCACCGCGGACGACTGCGTGATGGCCGATTGGTTCAAGCAGAGCGGACGCCCCTTTGTGGTGGTGGCGAACAAGCTGGACAAGCTGAAAAAAAGTGAGATCGAGCCCAATCTCCAGCGGGTCCGGGAGACCTTGGAACTGGATGAAACTGTAAAGGTAATTCCCTTTTCGGCTGAGAAGGGGGAAGGGCGGGCGGTTCTGCTCGACGCCATTCTGGACCACCAGGCGGGCATATAAGTGAAGGATGTGCGCATTGACCGCGCCGGGACTCCGGCGCGGGGCGCGCTCCGGGGAGAACGGGTCCGTACGCTGACCGGGTGATATAAAAGCTGCGGGAGCACAGCGCTCCGCAGGAAAGCGAGGGGGAGTCTGCCTGAAGGGACGGGCTGGCTCCCCTTCTTGCCGGAGAGAGGCGCCGCCTTGTGTTTTGCGGGTGGATTTGGTATAATGCTGTCTACAAGACGGCCATGTTCTCTCACGGAGGGAGAACGGGGCCGAATGGCTGCGGGAGGGCGGAGCAGTGGTAAGTTTTTCGGATTTCTTTCATCATCTGGACTGGCAGGGCATGCTGTGGATGCTGGTACAGATCCTGGCCGTGCTTCTGTGCCTGACGGTCCATGAGACCTGCCACGGACTGGCCGCCTATCTGCTGGGGGACCCCACCGCCAAGCGGATGCACCGGCTTTCCTTCAATCCGCTGCGCCATATCGACGTGTTCGGCGCGCTGATGATGCTGGTGGCTGGGTTCGGCTGGGCCAAGCCGGTTCCGGTGGACATGCGCTATTTCAAGCACCCCAAGAGCGGAATGGCCCTGACCGCCCTGGCGGGACCGGTCTCCAATTTTGTACTGGCCTATCTGGCGCTGTGCCTGCGCGCTCTTCTGATCGTGGTGGCGTACCAGGTCGGGGCGGACAGCGTGCTTTTGATCTGGGGCATTGATTTTCTGGCTACCGTCGCCATTCTGAGCGTGGGGCTGGGCCTGTTCAATCTGATCCCCTTTCCGCCCCTGGACGGCTCGAAGGTGCTGGGGGCCCTGCTGCCGGACCGGGTCTACTATACCATCCTCCGCTATGAGCGGATCGGAATGCTGCTCCTGGTGGTGATCCTGTGGAGCGGGGCGCTGGACGGAGGACTGCTGTGGGTCCGCGACGGGGTGCTGGACTGGCTGGCCCGGGCGGCCAGCGCGCCCTTCCGCGTGCTGCTGGGTTAGGGGGCGGACGGCGTGGACAGCCCCATTTACCACCTGGAGGGGGTGGTCAAGTCCCGCTCGGAGGAGCGGGAGGACTTTACCGGCCCCCTGGACCTGATCCTCCATCTGCTGAGCAAAAACCGCATGGAGATCCGGGATATTCAGATATCCCTCATTCTGGAACAATATCTGGCGTGGATGGACCGGCGGAAAGAGCTGGATCTGGAGATTGCCAGTGAGTTTGTCCAGATGGCGGCCCAGCTGATTTTTATCAAGACCAGGATGCTCCTTTCGATCCAGGACGAGGAGGCCCTGTCCGAAATGGAAGCGCTGATGGCCTCCCTGGAGGAGCATCAGAGCCATGAGAATTATGCCCGGATCAAAGCGGTCCTGCCCCGGCTGGAGCAGGGGTGGAAGGTAGGACAGGATTATATGACCAAGCCTCCGGAGCAGCTTCCGGAGGACCGGATGTATCATTACTCCCATAAGAAGGAAGAATTATACCGTGCCCTACTCCCGGTGCTGAGCCGGAGCGAACCGAAGCGTACGCCGGCGGCGGCCTTTGAGGGGATCGTGGGGCGGGAGCCCTACCCGGTGGCCGACAAGGCCGGGGAGCTCCTGCGCCGCCTTCTGCACAGCGGGGTGACGCATTTTCTCGCCCTGTTCCGGGGGAGCCGGAGCCGTTCGGAGGTGGTGGCCACCTTTCTGGCCGTGCTGGAGCTGTGTAAGTCACACCGCCTCCTGCTTACCGGGACGGACCGGCGCTGTACCGTCGCCCCCGTCCTGGCCGCGTCCGGGGAAGAAGAGACACAGGCGCAGCAGGAGCCGTAAGCCAAGGAGGTGGCCATGGAACGAAAGGAACTGGAAGCGGCGGTGGAGGCCATCCTCTTCGCCTCCGGAGAGCCGGTGCGGGCTGAACGGCTCTGCCTGGCCCTGGAGATGAGCCGGGAACAGATCGACGCCCTGTGCGGGGTCCTGGCAGACCGCTACCGGTATGACCGCTGCGGCCTGCGTCTGGTGAAGCTGGGGGAGAGCTATCAGCTCTGCTCGGCGCCCGAACACGCGCCGGTCATCCGAAAAGCGCTGGAGGGACGGCGGCCGCCCAAGCTGTCCCAGACGGCTTTAGAGGTACTGTCCATCATCGCCTATTTTCAGCCCATCACCAGGGCCTATATCGACCAGATCCGGGGCGTGGACAGCGCCTATACGGTCAGCCAGCTGGCCGAGCGAGACCTGATCGAGTCCTGCGGACGTCTGGCTGTTCCCGGGCGGCCCATCCAGTACCGGACGACCCAGACCTTCCTGCGCTCCTTCGGCCTTTCCGCGCTGGAGGAGCTGCCGGAGCTGCCCCAGGTCTCCACGGAAGAGGGGCAGGCGGCCCGGGCGCTGGAGGAACAACTTGCACGCCTGCGCGCACAGGAAGAGAGCGGGGCGATGGAGGCTTGAGTGTTCTTTGGATCATCGGGGCGGTCCTGCTGGGGCTGTTTCTCCTGGGACAGCTGCGCCTGGGCGGGGAAGTCCGCTATGGCCCCGGGGAAGCAGGAGTATGGCTGCGCCTGAGCGGCGTGCCCATTCGCATCTATCCCCGGAAAAGGAAGAAAGCGCCCGTCCGGGCGCCGGAAAAAGAAGAGAAGGGCCGGACGGAGAAGTCCAAGAAGGCAGAGAAGCCCGCGCCGCCGTGGACCATGGAGCGGGTGCTGGAACTGGTAAAGCGGGTGACGCCCCTCATCGGGCAGGCGGCCGGGAAGCTGCGCCGGCACATCCGCGTCGATGTATTTTATCTGGATGTGCTTCTGGGCGGCGGTGATCCGGGTGATGCGGCCATGGCCTTTGGAAAGCTGAACGGATGCTGTGGGATAATTGTGCCGGTTTTGGAGCAAAATTTTCGGTGCCGGGATCATCGCATCCGTACGGCAGTGGACTTTGAACGGGAAAACACAGAGGTAAGGCTGACACTGGCGATATCCATGACTTTGGGCCAGCTGATCGGGTTTGGCCTCTGGTGTGGGTACACGGCTTGGAAAGTCTGGAAGGAAACGACGGGCGGTTTGATGTCAAACAAAGGCCCCGAACAGAAAGAGGCGGTAGAGTATGGAAACTAAGATCAGCGATTTCATGGGGCAGACCATGCAGAAGATCAAGGAAATGGTGGATGCCAATACAGTGGTCGGCGCCCCCATTCAGGCAGATGGCGTGACCATCATCCCTGTTTCCCGCATCAGTGTGGGCTTTGCCTCGGGCGGAAGTGAATTTGCGGCCAAGCATCAAAAGCCGGAGGGGGAGAATGCCTTCGGCGGCGGCGGCGGAGCCAGCGTCAAGGTGACGCCGGTCTCCTTCCTGATCCTGAAGGGAGACATGGTGAAGCTTCTGCCGGTGGACCCTCCGGCCTCCAACACCGCCGACCGCGTGGTGGAGCTGGTACCTGAGCTGGTGGACCGTGTCACGACCTTTATCGACCAGCAGAAGGAGAAAAAAACGGCGGAACAGGGGACTTTCTGAGGAACGGGCGGGCGCGTATAATGCCCGGGCGCGGAGGGCATACTGCCATCATTGATTCTGATGCGAGGTGATGGCATATATGAAACGGGTCTGGGCGCTGGCGCTATGGCTTGTGGTTTTGTCCGGTCTCTGTCCGGCGGGCGCTGCGACGCCCGCTCTCTCCGCAAAGTCCGCCATTTTGATGGACGCGGAATCGGGACGTGTGCTCTATGCCCACCATGCGGAGGAGGAGCGGCCCATTGCCAGCACCACCAAGCTGATGACCGCGCTGGTGGCGCTGGAGTCCACGCCGGATCTGGAGACGGTGATCAAAGTGCGGCCCGAGTGGACCGCCGCGGGAGGCTCTTCCATGTATCTCCGGGCCGGGGAGGAGCTCACGCTGCGTGAGCTGCTCTACGGGCTGATGCTCTCTTCGGGCAACGATGCCGCGCTGGCCGTTGCGGGGGGCTGCGCCGGGGACGTGGAGACCTTTGTGGAGTGGATGAACCGGAGAGCCCGGGATCTGGGCATGGAACATACTCGGTTTTCCAACCCCAATGGGCTGGAGGATGAGGGCAACTACTCCACCGCCCGGGATATGGCGCGGCTGGCGCAGGTGTGCCTTGCCAATGAGAAGCTGCAGGAGATCGTCTCCACCAAGACCATTACAGTGGGGGAGCGGAGCCTGGTCAACCACAACAAGCTCCTCTGGCGCTATGAGGGCTGTATCGGGCTGAAAACGGGATATACCGATCTGGCCGGGCGGACGCTGGTGTCTGCGGCGGAGCGGAACGGACAGACCCTCATTGCGGTGACCCTCTTTGACCGCAACGACTGGGAGGACCACGCGGCCCTCTTTGACTATGGGTTTGAGACCTATCCCAGACAGCTCCTGGCCCGCTCGGGCAAGGAATTTACCCGCATCCCGGTGGCGGGGAGCCTGAAGCGGTATGTGCCGGTGGTGACCTATGGCGAGGTCTCTTACCCGCTGACCCAGGCGGAGCGGGTCAAGGTCCGCATCGTGCTCCCGGACACGGTGGAGGCCCCGGTGGAGCAGGGGGCCATCGCCGGAGAGCTCTGCTTCTCTCTGGACGGGGAGCCCATTGGAAGCACCTATCTGGTCTATGGCCAGAGCGTGGAGGATAACCGTGCGGGAAGCGGCGGCCTCTTCTCCCGCCTTCAGGACCTGTGGAAGGGGGAGACGGCCTCTGCGCCCATTCCCGCGCCGGAGGTCTGGATGGAGCGGGTGCTCTTTTAAAGTGCGCCCCTCCTTTGGGTCCCGCGGGCAGATGCCTGCGGGACCGTCCTTTGCACCAACGCAACAGAGAACAGGGGATGAGTGAGTTTGGAAGAACGGCTGCAAAAGATCCTGTCTGCCTCCGGGGTCATCTCCCGGCGGGGGGGGGAGGCATACATACAGGCCGGGCGGGTCACCGTGAACGGCAGAAAGGCACGGCTGGGGGAGAAGGCCGACCCGGAACGGGATGACGTCCGCGTGGACGGGCATCCCCTGCGCGCGCCGGAGGAGCGGACCTATCTGATGCTGCACAAGCCCCGGGGGTTTGTGACCACCCTCTCAGACGAGAAGGGGCGCCGGACGGTGGCCGATCTGGTCAAGGGATGCGGGGCCCGGGTCTGGCCGGTGGGCCGTCTGGACCTGGATTCCGAGGGGCTTCTGCTCCTGACGGATGACGGCGCGCTCACCCACCGGCTCCTGCATCCCAGCCATGAGGTGGAAAAGGAGTACCACGTCTGGGTGGCGGGAGATGTGGAGCGGGGCATGCCGGTGCTGCGGGGCCCGCTGGAGCTGGACGGAGTGCCGCTCCACCCGGCTCAGGTGCGGTTCCTGCGGCGGGAAAAGGGAGAGAGCGTGCTCTCTGTGACCATCCACGAGGGACGCAACCGGCAGGTGCGGCGGATGTGCGCCCTGGCCGGTCTGGAGGTGCGCCGCCTGTGCCGGGTGCGGGAGGGGGAGGTGCTTCTGGGCGGCCTGCCCCCCGGACGGTGGAGAAGGCTGACCCCCGGTGAGCTGGCCGCGCTGCGCCGTGACGGATCGGATTTGCAAGAATGAAGTGAAAACTTGCAGAACGGGTCTTGCAATTCCAGAGACTTCCCGGTATGATTATAAAATGAGATAAAAGGAAACGCAGCCCCCGCCTGGGCGGCAGATCGGGAGGATACGCTCTCATGTCAAAAGATATTTTGTCCATCATCCAGACAAATATGAATACCTTCTCCAAAGGCCAGAAGCGGATCGGGCGCTTTATTCTGGACTCCTATGACAAAGCGGCCTTCATGACGGCCAGCAAGCTGGGAAAGACGGTCAACGTCAGCGAGTCCACCGTGGTCCGCTTTGCGGCGGAGCTGGGCTATGACGGCTATCCCGCCATGCAGAAGGCCCTTCAGGAGATGATCCGCAACAAACTCACCTCCATCCAGCGCATCGAGGTATCGAACGACCGCATCGGGAACCAGGACATCCTCTCCATGGTCATGCAGTCCGACGTGGAGAAGATCCGCATGACGCTGGAAGAGGTGGACCGGGACAGCTTTGACCGGGCGGTGGAGGCCATCGTGTCCGCCCGGCGCATCTATATTCTCGGCGTCCGCTCGGCGTCGGCCATCGCCAGTTTTCTGGCCTTCTACTTCAACCTGATCTTTGAAGATGTGGTCCACATCCACAGCACCTCGGTCAGCGAGGTCTTTGAGCAGCTGCTGCGCATCGGGCCCCGGGATGTGATCGTTGGGATCAGTTTCCCCCGCTACTCCAGACGCACGGTCAAGGCCATGGAATTTGCCCGGGACCGGGGGGCGCAGGTGGTGGCTATCACGGACAGCGAGACCTCGCCCCTCACCGCCATTGCGGCTCACACCCTGATGGCCAAGAGCGATATGGCCTCCTTTGTAGATTCGCTGGTGGCTCCCTTGAGCTTGGTCAACGCCCTCATCGTGGCGTTGGGCCGCAAAAAGAACAGCGATCTTTCCGAGACCTTCGGGGTGCTGGAGAAGATCTGGGACGAGTACGAGGTGTATGAAAAGGTGGAGGATTCCTTTTGACCAGTGACATTATTGTGATCGGCGGCGGCGCGGCGGGCATGATGGCCGCGCTGGCCGCCGCGGACCGGGGGCGTTCCGTGCTCCTGCTGGAGCGCAACGCCAAGGTCGGCCGCAAGCTGTACATCACCGGGAAGGGGCGGTGCAACGTCGCCAATGACTGTTCGGTACCGGAAGTCCTTCAGCATGTGCCCCGCAATCCAAAATTTCTCATGAGCGCCGTCACGCGCTTCCCGCCGGAGGCCGTGAAGGCGTTTTTTGAGGGTCTGGGCGTCCCGCTCAAGACCGAGCGCGGGAATCGGATCTTTCCCCAGAGCGACCGGGCCGCGGATATTATCGACGCGCTCTTTCAGGCGCTGCGCCGGAAGCGGGTGAGCCTGGTGGAGGACCGGGCCGTCCGCCTGCTGACCGATGAGGAAGGACGCATCTCCGGGGTCAAGGGGGAGCGCGGCTCCTATACCGCCCGGGCGGTGATCCTGGCCACCGGGGGAGCCTCGTATCCCCTCACCGGCTCCAGCGGGGACGGCTATGAGATGGCCGCGGCGGTGGGACACGCCATTGTGCCGCCCAGGCCCTCGCTGGTCCCGCTGGCGGCGGAGGGGGAGGACTGCCGCCGGATGCAGGGCCTCTCCCTGCGCAACGTGGCGGTCAAGGTCAAAAACCAGAAGAAAAAGGTGGTCTATGCCGGGCAGGGGGAGCTGCTGTTCACCCATTTCGGACTCTCCGGCCCGCTGATCCTCAGCGCAAGCGCCCATATGCGGGACTTTGAAAAGGACCGCTATCAGGTGGTCATCGACCTCAAACCGGCGCTGGACGAGGAGAAGCTGGAGCAGCGGCTGCTGCGGGATTTCACCGAGCGGGCCAACCAGGATTTTCACAATGTGCTGGAGGGGCTGCTGCCCCGCCTGATGGTGCCGGTGATGGTGGAGCGGTCCGGGATCCCCGTCGACACCAAGGCCAACTCCATTACGAAGGCCCAGCGCCGGCGGCTGCTGGAGGAGCTCAAGGGCTTCCGGGTCGGCATCGCCGGTCCGCGGCCCCTGGCGGAGGCTATCATCACCTCCGGCGGCGTGAAGGTGTCGGAGGTAGATCCCCACACGATGGCGTCCAAGCGCCTGCCGGGGCTCTTCCTGGCGGGGGAGCTGCTGGACGTAGACGCCTATACGGGCGGCTTCAACCTTCAGATCGCCTGGTCCACCGGCCGGGCCGCGGGAGAAGGAGCGGCCCAGTTTTTGGAAGAAGGAGCAAAATGAGTATGGGATACAAAAGCGTTGCCATCGACGGCCCATCCGGTGCGGGAAAGAGCACCCTGGCCCGGCGGCTGGCCCAGGCCATGGGCTATCTCTATGTGGATACCGGGGCCATCTACCGCACGCTGGGGCTGGCCGCCCTGCGCCACGGCGTGGACGCCGAGGACAGCAGCGGCGTGATCGCGCTGCTGGGGCAGGTCTCCATTGACCTGCGGCACGGGGAGGACGGCTTACAGCACATGTACCTGGACGGGGAGGATGTGAGCGCCGCCATCCGGGAACCCAGGGTCTCCCGGTACGCCTCGGGCGTGTCCGCCATTCCGGAGGTGCGGGCCTTCCTGATGGACATGCAGCGGGATCTGGCCCGCCGTCAGAATGTGATCATGGACGGACGGGACATCGGCACCGTGGTGCTGCCCGGCGCGGACGTGAAGATCTTCCTCACCGCCACGGCGGAAGACCGTGCCCGGAGGCGGTATGCCGAGCTGACCGAGCGGGGGACCGACACCGACTTTGACACCGTCCTGCGGGACATCATCGCCCGGGACGAAAAAGACACCCAGCGCGCGGCGGCTCCTCTGCGCCAGGCGGAGGACGCCATTGCGGTGGATACCACCGGCAACACCCTGGAGGAGAGCTTCCGGCAGCTCCTGGGCGTGGTGAGAGCGGGGGTGGGTCTGTGAGAGGCTGGTATACCTTTCTCTATTGTCTCGTCTATCCCGTATTCAATCTGGTCCACCCCGGAAAGGTGATCGGACGGGAGAACATCCCCGACGGCGCGGTTATGATCTGCTGCAATCACACCAGTGACAGTGATCCGCTCTTCCTCTGCTACGCTTTCCGTCTCAAGCACCAGATCCGGGCCATGGCAAAGATCGAGCTGATCCGGATCCCCGTGATCGGATGGCTGCTGAGCAAGGCGGGCATCTTCGGCGTGGACCGGGGAAAGAGCGACATCGGTGCCATCAAGCAGGCCATGAAGTATCTGCGGGAGGGCGAGAAGGTACTGATTTTCCCCGAGGGAACCCGGGTCCGCTCCAGCCGGGGCGACGTGAGCCAGCCCAAGGCGGGTGCCGCCATGCTGGCAGTGCGGTGCGGCGTTCCCATCCTGCCGGTCTACGTGCCGGAGCACAAGCGCTGGTTCCGCCGCACGCCGGTGGTGATCGGGGAGGCCTTCACGCCCACCGTCGCCACCCGCAAGGGGACCCAGGAGGAGTATGAGGCCATCACCGCCGATCTGATGGCGCGGATCCGTGCGCTGGAGGCGCAGGCCAGATGAGCCGGCTGACACTGGCCCGCTCCGCGGGCTTCTGCTATGGCGTGCGCCGGGCGGTGACCATGGCGGAGGAGGCTGCCCAGTCGGGCCGCCCCTGCGTGATGCTGGGCCATATCATCCACAACGGAAGCGTGATCGAGCAGCTGGAGAAGGCCGGCGTGCAGGTCGTCCACAGCGTGGAGGAGGTGCCCACGGGCGCGGCCGTCATCATCCGCTCCCACGGGGAGGGTCGGGCGGTCTATGAACGCTTGCAGGAGCGGGGGGCAGAGATCATTGATACCACCTGCCCCAACGTCTCCCACATCCACCGCCTGGTCTCCCAGGCAGAGGAGGAGGGGCGCATCCCGGTCATCATCGGCACGCCCACCCATCCGGAGGTGGAGGCCATCGCCGGCTGGTGCCGCAATCCGGTGGTGCTCTCCGGTCCGGACGCGCTGGAAAACTGGCTGAGGGAGCATCCGGAGCTGCGTACGCAGCCCATCACCATGGTTTCCCAGACCACCTCGACCCAAAAGAAGTGGAATTTGTGCGTAGAAAAAGCAAAAAAAGAGTGTACAAATTTAAAAATTTTTGATACAATATGTAATGCTACGTGCAAACGGCAGAGTGAGGCCCAGGAGTTGGCGGCCCAAAATGACGCGATGATCGTCATCGGCGGCCGCGATAGCTCCAACACCAGGCGCCTCACGGAGCTTTGTGCGGCACTCTGCCCGACGGTCTGCTGGATCGAGCGGGCGGAGGAACTGGAACCTTCCAACCTGTACGGGAAGGCTTCTATAGGAATCACCGCGGGCGCGTCGACACCCGGGTGGATTATAAAGGAGGTCTATGACAAAATGAGCGCAGAAAACATGGAGATCGAAGAATCCTTTGCTGAAATGCTGGAGAAGTCGATCAAAACTTTAAATACAGGGGAGAAGGTTACCGGCGTCGTCACTGGCATTACGCCCACCGAGATCTACGTCGATCTGGGTACCAAGCATGCCGGTTACATACCGGTGTCTGAGCTGACCGACGATCCCACTGTAAAGGTCGAGGACATTGTGAAGGTGGGCGACGAGATCGAGACCTACGTCATGCGTGTCAACGATCAGGAGGGTGTTGTCACCCTGTCCAAGAAGCGCCTGGATACCGTCAAGAGCTGGGACGATATCGAGCAGGCCAAGGACGACCAGACTGTGGTCGAGGGCGTCGTCACCGAGGAGAACAAGGGCGGCGTGGTCGTGAGCGTCAAGGGCGTTCGCGTGTTCGTGCCCGCTTCCCAGACCGGCCTGGCCCGCGATGTGGCCATGACCGAGCTGGTCAAGCAGCATGTCCGTCTCCGCATCACCGAGGTCAACCGTGCCCGCCGCCGCGTGGTGGGTTCCATCCGCGCCGTGGCCGCTGCCGAGCGCGCCGAGAAGGCCGCTAAGGTGTGGGAGGAGATCGAGGAAGGCAAGCGCTACACCGGCGTTGTGAAGTCCCTGACTTCTTACGGCGCCTTTGTGGACATCGGCGGCGTGGACGGCATGGTCCACATCTCCGAGCTCTCCTGGAGCCGCATCAAGCACCCCTCCGAGGTGGTGAAGGTGGGCGACACCGTCGAGGTCTATGTCATCGCCGCTGACAAGGAGAAGAAGAAGATCTCCCTGGGCATGAAGGACCGCACCGAGGATCCCTGGGCCAAGTTCACCGCTACCTATGATGTGGGCTCCGTGGCCAACGTCAAGGTGGTCAAGCTGATGACCTTCGGCGCCTTTGCCGAGATCGTCCCCGGCGTGGACGGCCTGATCCATATCTCTCAGATCGCCGATCACCGCATCGAGAAGCCCGGCGACGTGCTGAGCGAGGGCCAGATGGTGGACGTGAAGGTCACCGACATCGACTTCGAGAACAAGAAGGTGTCTCTGTCCATCCGTGCTCTGCTGGACGAGCAGGCCGATGCCGCTGAGGATGAGGACGGCTCCGCTGAGTAATTTCTCTATCTGATAAAAGCAGCTCACTTTGAACAAAAGTGGGCTGCTTTTTTTGAAAACTGCTCATTTTCCTTGCAAAAGGCGGGGAAATGGTCTATAATACAATTAGTATTATGGGCTGTCTCCGACGCAGGGAACAAGCCCAATACCGAGATTGCGAAATACGTGAGAATCATTCACAGACTCAAACGGTTTGGGAGGTGGGATCATGTTTCAGGTAGGCGATAAAATCGTCCATCCAATGCATGGTGCTGGCGTCATTGACAGTATCGTGCAGAAGAAGGTCAACGGAGTACTGCGGGAATATTATATCTTAAAGCTTCCTCTGAACGGGATGCTTGTCATGATCCCGACGCACAACAGCGAGGAGATCGGCGTGCGTCCCATCGTAGTAGGAGAGGAGGCAGACCGCGTGATCGCTGCCATCCCCGGCATGGACGTGGAGATGGATTCCAACTGGAACCGGCGTTACCGGGAGAATATGCTGCGGCTGAAGAGCGGCGACCTTCTGGAGGTGGCCCGGGTGGTAAAAGGACTGGTGCGCCGGGATGGAGAGCGCGGCCTTTCGACTGGAGAGCGGAAGATGCTCCACTCGGCCAAGCAGATTCTGATTTCGGAGATCGTCCTCTCCCAGGATTCCAGCTATGAAGCGGTGGAGGCCCGCATTGATTCTGCCCTGGCATAATAAGATGGGAGAGACGGCCGCGGCGCGAACGCATCGAGCAAGAGGGAGCCTTCGGGCTCCTTTTCTTGTGGACGGCAGAGGAAAGGAAGGAAATAAAAATGGCGGAATGGCTCAGGCGGCTGCTGAAGCGAAACCGGGAACAGCAGGCCTTTTGTACCGCGGTGGTCCCGGCTGCCGGATCATCCACCCGTATGGGGGGACAGGATAAGATACTGCTCACGCTGGGGGATGTGCCGGTCCTGATGCACACGCTGCGCGCGCTGGACAGCTGTCCCCGCATTCAGGAGATTGTGGTGGTTACCCGGGAGGATCTGATCATGCCCATCAGCCAGCTTTGCCGGGAGGGTGGATTTTCCAAGATCAAATCTGTGGTTGTGGGCGGAGCCAGCCGGGCGGAATCGGTGCTGCGGGGCATCCAGGAGGCCAGCGGGCAAGCTGAATTGATCGCCATCCACGACGGGGCCCGCCCCTTGGTCAGTCAGGCGGTGCTGGATGAGGTCATCCGCAAGGCGGAGGAGTGTGGTGCGGCGGCCCCCGCGGTGCCGGTCAAGGACACGATCAAACAGGCGGCCGGGGGGATCGTGGAGCGGACGCCCGACCGTTCAGAGCTCTTTGCGGTGCAGACGCCCCAGGTCTTCGACGCCGCGCTGATCCGGGGCGCGCTCGCCAAGGCGCTGGGGGAGGGGGCGGCTCTTACCGATGACTGCTCCGCGGTGGAACGGATCGGGATGAGGGTCTCTCTCACCACGGGAGAATATACGAATTTGAAGGTCACCACACCGGAGGACCTGGTGCTGGCGGAGGCGCTTCTGGAATGGAGGGGGACGCTGTGAGAATCGGACATGGTTATGATGTACATAAGCTGGTGGAAGGACGCCGTCTCATCCTGGGCGGCGTGGAGATCCCCTATGAGCGGGGGCTGCTGGGACACTCCGACGCGGATGTCCTGACCCATGCGGTGATGGACGCCCTCCTGGGGGCCGCCGGGCTCTGGGACATCGGACATGCGTTTCCGGACAACGATCCGGCCTATGAGGGCGCGGACAGTCTGGCGCTGCTGGAGCGTGTCATGGAGATGCTGCGCGGGAAGGGGTACCGGGTCGGCAATGTGGACGCTACGGTCCTGGCCCAGCGGCCCAAGCTGGCTCCCCATATCCCGCGGATGCGCGCTAATCTGGCCGCCCGTATGGGGATTAGGGAGGACCGGGTCAACGTCAAGGCCACCACGGAAGAAGGGCTTGGCTTTACCGGCGCCGGCGAGGGCATGGCGGCTCACGCGGTGGCGCTGCTGGAGGAGTAGGATGGAACCGTGCCTCCCGCCCCGGCATACGATGGGGCGAGAGGAGCGTTTGAACCATGGTCTATTATCTTATTGTCTGCCGTTCCCTGACCTATGCGCAGCGGACAGCCGCTGTGTTGGAGCGGGTAGGCATTACGGCGCATATCCTGCGTTCGCCGAAAGTCATCGCCGGAGAGGGATGCGGATACTCGGTCAAGGTGGCACAGCGAAACCTGTCCGACGCCCTGCGCATCCTGGTCCAGGCCGGACTGGGGCCGAAGCGGGTCTTTATTATGGAGAGCGACGGCAGCTATAAAGAGGTGCTGCTATGATTTACCTGGACAGTGCTGCCACTACGCTCCAAAAGCCGTCCGCGGTAGCGAAGGCCGTCGCGCAGGCGGTCAATACGATGACGACGCCCGGACGGGGCGGCTATCGTCCGGCCCAGTGGGCGGCAGATACGGCCTTTGCATGCCGCATGGCTGCGGCGGAGCTGTTTGACATGACAGAGCATCCGGAGCGTGTGATTTTTACCAGCAATGCCACACATGCGCTCAATTTGGCGATCAAGACCCTGGTGCGGCCCGGAGAACGGGTGGTCATCTCAGGGTATGAGCACAATGCCGTGACCCGGCCGCTGGTAGCGCTCGGCGCGGAGACGCTGGTGGCGCAGGCCCCGCTCTTCCGGCCGGAAGTTCTGCTGCGACAATTTGAAAGAGCGATTACAGACCGGACTGCGGCGGTCATCTGTACCCACGTATCCAATGTGTTTGGCTATGTGCTGCCGGTGCATGGCATCGCTGGCATCTGCCGGGAGAGGGGAGTCCCGTTCGTGCTGGATGCCTCCCAGTCTGCCGGAGTGATCCCCATCTCCTGCAAGGAGTTGGGGGCTGACTTTATTGCCATGCCGGGGCACAAGGCCCTCTATGGTCCCCAGGGGACAGGGCTGCTGCTCTGCGGACGGGAGGATGTGAGCACGCTTTTGGAGGGCGGAACGGGAAGCGCCTCAGCGCTGCCGGGCATGCCGGAGGTCCTGCCGGACCGTCTGGAGGCGGGAACGCACAACATGCCCGGCATTGCCGGACTGCTGGAGGGACTGCGCTTTGTGAAGCGGACCGGGCTCAGCCGGATCCGCGCCCATGAGGAGCGGATGATCCGCATGGCGGTCCATCTGCTGCGGGGCATGGACGGGGCGGCCGTCTATGCCGCTCCGGCTCCGGGGCTGCAAACCGGCGTGCTCTCCCTGCGTATGGATGGGCTGGAGTGTGAGCTGGTGGGCGAACTGCTGGGGAAGCGCGGCGTCGCGGTGCGCGCCGGCCTCCACTGTGCGCCGCTGGCCCACCGCACCGCCGGTACCTTTGAGACCGGGACCATACGGATGAGTGTTTCCGCCTTCACCACGGAATCGGAGGTCCGGCGGTTTGCCCACATGCTGCGGGAGATCCGGCGGAATGGAGTACAGGCGGTTTGAAAGCGGAGCTCCAGGCCCGGTGCGGCTTGGAGCTCCATTTTTGTCCGGAGGGAAGATAGACCGGCCCAATATAACGCTAAAGAGGCATATGATGGGAAGAATATGGACGATCCTGCGGGAATGGACCCGATCGGCCGGAAGTGCTGTGAATAAATTGAAAATTATTTGTAAACACACGGAAAGAACCAAAAGATTCCCGGCCTTACTTCTTGCCAATATTGTGGAAAGACAGTATAATAATGAAGTTAAAGGACCCGGTATGTTTGTGTGAACGATCGGGTGAGCACAGGGCGCACACCATGCGTTCGACATGGGGAGTAGTGGGAAATGGAACATATATACCAGTTTATGCAGGTTGTCCTCAATTATCTCCGTTTGATCCACGTCACCGATTTTATTGATATCGGCATTATGGCCTTTATCATCTACCGGGTGATCATTCTGATCCGGCGGAGCAGCTCCGGCCAGGTGGCCAAGGGAGTCATTCTGATTCTGGCGGCCCTGTGGCTCTCACAGCTGCTGAAACTGAATACTTTGAACTATTTCCTGGGGAAGACGGTGGAGTGGGGCGTTCTGGCTCTGGTGGTCCTCTTTCAGCCGGAGATCCGGAAAATGCTGGAGCAGGTGGGCAACAGCCGCCTGGGAAACGTCTTTGGAAAAGCGGAGACGCCGGATGAGATCGAGCACGCCATCCAGCAGACGGTAGAGGCCTACGCCTCTCTTTCCAAAAGCAAGACGGGAGCGCTTATGGTGTTTGAGCGGAAAAATCTCTTTGATGACTCCATCAAGACCGGCACTTCGCTGGACTGCTCGGTGAGCAGTGAGCTGCTGAAGAACCTCTTCTGGAACAAGGCGCCTCTCCATGACGGCGCGGTCATTGTCCGGAATGGACGCATCGTGGGCGCCGGGTGTGTGCTGCCCCTCTCCGGAAACGTGAATCTGTCCCGGGACCTGGGTATGCGCCACCGGGCCGGGATCGGGGCAAGCGAACATTCGGACGCGGTGGTTGCCATCGTCTCGGAGGAGACCGGCTCCATCTCGGTGGCCGTGGGCGGAATGCTCAAGCGCCATCTGGCGCCGGAGACCCTGGAGCGGCTGCTGCGCAATGAGCTCCTTCCCAAAAATGAGGAGGATGAGAGCCAGCGCTTTAAGCTCTTCAACCTGTTGAAAGCCATGAAAGGAGGCCAGCGCGATGGGGAACATAAGGGAGAGTAAATGGCTCTATATCGTATTGTCCCTGCT
Source organism: Clostridiales bacterium (assembly GCA_018374635.1). Classification (GTDB taxonomy): domain Bacteria; phylum Bacillota; class Clostridia; order Oscillospirales; family Oscillospiraceae; genus Pseudoflavonifractor_A. The sequence continues at coordinate 43,784 of JAHAEW010000002.1, read as the reverse complement.
GCTGGCCGTCTTTCTCTGGCTCTATGTGGGCAGCGGAGAAGGCCGGGAGGAGATCAACACCATCCGCAATATTCCCGTGACCTTTACCAATGTCGAGACACTGGAAGAGCGCGGCCTGATGATCTCGGAGGGCGCGGAGCAGACCATCACGCTGGAGGTCAAATCCACCCGGAGCGTGGCTATGAAGCTGTCGGAGAAGGGGGCGGTCACTGCGGTGGTGGATGTCTCCAAGATCACCGCGCCGGGTTCTTATACCACGGGCTATCAGCTCAGCACGCCCAACAGCGTCAGCCAGATCAGTTACAGCGTGGTGGGCAATGTGCAGAACATCTCCTACACCGTGGCCCGCCGCTCGGACCGGCAGGTAGAGGTGCGGGGCGTCTTTAACGGCGAGGTGGCTGACGGCTTCCAGCGGGGTGAATTCTCCATCACGCCGGGCAGCATTACAGTCAGCGGCGAGGAAGAGAATGTCAACCGGGTCGATTATGCCCTTGTGACGGTGACCCGGGAGGATGAGCCGCTCTCCGCGACCTTTACAGGCACTATGCCCTTCCAGCTGATCGGGTTTGACGGCCAGGTGCTGGATGCCAAGGAGCTGAAGCTGACCACCAACGTGGACATGGTGGAAGTGACTCTCCCGGTCGTCAAGCTCAAGGAGATCCCCCTGACCGTGGATATTCTGCCCGGCGGCGGCGCCACCGCGGACAATGTGGAGGTGAGCATCGAGCCGGAGACCATTACGGTTTCCGGAGATGAGGAGGCTCTGGATTCGGTGACCAAGATCGTGTTGGGGCAGATCGACCTCCAGACGATCTTTGATCAGAATACGATCACGTTCCCCATTGATGTGGGCACCCACCTGGAAAATGTCAGCGGCGTGGCCGAGGCCACCGTGACGGTCAAGATCACCGGATTGACCACCCGCTCGTTGGAAGTGGACAACATCAGCTTCGTCAATGTCCCCGAAGGCTATACACCCGAGAAGGTGACTCTCTCCTGCCTGGTGCAGATCCGCGGGGAGGAAGAGGCCGTGAACGCGGTGATCCCGTCGCAGCTGCGGATGGTGGCCGATCTGAAGGATGCCGGACCGGGTAGCCAGACGGTGAACGCCACGGTCTATCTGGACGGCAGCAGCAGCGTGGGCGTCGTCGGCGGAGACTACAAGGTGGTCGTCAATCTGCGGCGCAATTAAACATACGGGAAACACGGTGGGACGGGCGCAATGCGTCCGTCCCACACAGCAACTGGATAAGAGGTTAGATATGGAACAGATCGCAAGAGTAAACCGGGTAGTCAGCGACACCGTGGCAGAGATCGCCGTCAAGCGGAAATCAGCCTGTGGACATGACTGCTCCCAGTGCGGAGGCGGATGCAGCGAGATGCTGGTGCAGAGCGAAGTGACCGCCATGGCCTTCAATCCGCTTCACGCCAGGGCGGGAGATACAGTACAGGTAGAGAGTGAGACAAAGCAGGTGCTCAGCATTGCGGCCGTTGTGTATCTGGTGCCGCTGATCCTCTTTTTCCTGCTCTATGCCGCGGGGCGTATGATCGCGCACGTAGAATCCGTTTCCATCGCCCTGGGCGGGCTGGGCTTCTTTGTGGGGATTGCCGCTGCGGTCTATGCCAACAGTGTGGTCAAGCGCCGCCGGCTCACTTCCTTCCGGATCACCGCGATTCTGGACTGAGACAGCCCCCGATGTTTGGATATGTCAGACCCGTGAGGACGGAGCTGCGGGTATGGGAGTGGGAGCGGTACCGGGAGGCCTACTGCGGCCTGTGCGACGCCATGGGACGCCGCCACGGCTTCCTGGCCCGGATGTTCCTCAACTATGACTTTACCTTCCTGGCCATGCTGCTTCTGCCGGACCTGGGCCGGAAAGAGCGGAGCCGGTGCCGCTGTCCCGCGCGGCTGGGGATATGCCGGAAGTCCTGTACGCCGCGGCATGAGGCGATGGACCTGGCGGCCGATGAGAGCGTGATCCTCGCCTACTGGAAGCTGCGGGACGGTGTGCTGGACGGGTCCTTCTGGCAGCGGCAGTGCAGCCGGATCTTATCCCGCCTGCTGCGTCCGGCCTACCGGAGAGCGCAGCGCTCCTGTCCGGCCTTTGCGGAAACCGTGGAGAACTGTCTGGGGGAGCTCCATGTGCTGGAGCGGGAGCAGTGCCCCTCCCTGGACCGGACGGCGGATACCTTTGCCCGCATTCTGTCGGCGGCCGGACCCAAAACCGGAAGTCCGGCGCGGGACCGCGCGATGGAACAGCTGCTCTACCATGTGGGGCGGTGGATTTATCTGCTGGACGCTTGGGACGACCTGGAGGAAGACCGGCGGGCCGGACAGTATAACCCCATTTTGAAGCGTTTTCCGGACAGGGCGCAGGATCACCGGGAGGAGATCGAGCGGACCCTGCTTCACTCCAGAAACCTGGCGGTATCCGCATATGCTTTGCTGGATGCGGGCGACTGGAGCGGAATATTAGAAAATATCCTTTACCTCGGCCTTCCCGCCATGGAGCGCAGCGTCTTTGCACCATCAGACGGAGCGGGCCGATGGAATTCTTGCATGCATAGGAGAATGGACAGATGACGGATCCCTACCGTGTTTTGGGCGTGGAGCCTACCGCCAGTGACGACGAGATCAAGCGCGCATACCGGGAGCTGGCCCGGAAGTACCATCCGGACAATTATCAGAACAATCCTCTGGCCGATCTGGCCGAGGAGAAGATGAAAGAGATCAACGAGGCCTATGACCAGATCACGAAGCAGCGCGCCGGAGGGGGAGGGCATACCGCGTCCAATTCCGGTTATAAAAGCCAGCAGAGCAGCTACCAGCAGCAGTCCTATTCCGGCGGGAGCGTGTACCAGCAGGCCCGGCAGGCCATCAACCTGGGCGATCTGGGGCGGGCGGAGCAGCTGCTGCGCACCGCGCCTGCCCAGAACGGCGAGTGGCACTTCCTGATGGGCAGCATCGCCTACCGGAAGGGGTGGCTGGACGAGGCCATGCAGCACTATCAGATGGCCTGCCGGATGGACCCCACGAACGGGGAGTACCGTCAGGCGCTGGCTATGATGCAGAACGGAGGACAGGCATACCGCCCTTACGGATACGGGGGCGGCATGGACGCCTGCGACTGCTGTACCAGCATGATGTGCCTCAACTGCCTGTGCGGCGGATGCGGGGGGTACTGAGATGCCCCGCGCGAATTCCGGCGGCAGCAGAGAGGTTGCGCTGCCGGCGGTACTGGCCGCCCTCTCGCTGCTGCTGCTCTATGGGGCGTCCATCGCGCCCGGCGGACGGATGGGCCTGGTAGCGCTCTCCGGTCTGATCCCGGCTGCGGCTGTGGTGTCCGGCGGACTGCGCGCCGGCCTGATGTGTTACGCAGCGGCCGGTATTTTGGGGTTGATCCTGGTACCCGACAAGGGGAGCGCATTGCTCTACCTGCTCTTTTTCGGCCTGTATCCTGTGATCAAGTCCCGGGCCGAGCGGCTGCGGACACGGTTGGCCGAGTATGGACTGAAGCTGGCGTGCTTTAATCTGGCTGTGACCATTTTGTGGTTTGGCTTTCGGGGGCTCTTTCTCCCGTTTCTGCCGGAGGCTTTGCGCATGACGGCGTTGGTCTACCTGGTGGGCAACCCGGTTTTTCTGGCCTATGACTTTGGATGTTCCAAGGTCATCGCCCTCTATCTGGCGCGTTTGGGCCGGAGGCTCGGGAAATGAGACTTTTCAAGCGGGAGAAATTCTGCTATAATAATCCGATGACTCTGTGTGATGCAGAGCCCCATTCTGAAGAGAAGCGAGGGGAAGCCCTTTGATTAAAAGTATGACCGGTTACGGAAGGGGAGAGGCGGTCCTCCGCGGCCGTCCCATCACGGTAGAGCTGCGCTCCGTCAATAACCGCTATTTGGACTGTACGATCAAGCTGCCCCGTATCTATGTCTTTGCGGAGGATGCCATCAAGGCAAAGGTACAGGAGAGCATTTCCCGGGGCAAGGTGGATGTGTTCGTCACCATCGGGCCCTCCGAGGGCGGAGACGTCAATATCTCGGTCAACCGGCCGATGGCCGACGGCTACTATAAGGCCCTGTGCGACCTGCGGGACAGCTATGGCCTGAAGGATGACATCTCGGTCTCCCTGCTCTCCCGGATGCCCGACGTGTTTCTGGTGGAGAAGAACCAGGAGGATCTGGAAGCGGTGTCCGCCGACCTGTGCGAGGTGCTGGCCCTGGCCCTGAAGGACTTTGACGCCATGCGCGCCCGGGAGGGGGAGAAGCTGGTGCAGGACGTCCGCTCCCGCGCCGCCGCCATCGCAGCCCTCACCGGAAAGGTGGAGGCGCGTTCCCCGGGAATCGTGGCAGACTACCGCGCCCGGCTGGAGTCCAAGATGGCGGAGGTGCTCCAGAATACCCAGATCGATGAGAACCGCATCCTCACCGAGGCGGCCATCTTCGCGGATAAGGTCGCGGTGGATGAGGAGACCGTCCGTCTGCGCAGCCACCTCTCCCAGCTGGAGCATATGCTCTCGGGAGACGGCCCGGTGGGACGGAAGCTGGACTTCCTGATCCAGGAGTTCAACCGGGAGGCCAATACCATCGGCTCCAAGTGCAGCGATATCGAGACGGCCCGCTGTGTGGTGGAGATCAAGGGCGAGATCGAGAAGATACGGGAACAGATCCAGAATATTGAGTAACGCGGAGGACGCGGTATGAAACTGATCAACATCGGCTTTGGCAATATGGTCTCCGCAGGACGTCTTATCGCCATTATCAGCCCCGATTCCGCCCCCATCAAGCGGATGATCCAGGAGGCCAGGGACAGCGGCTCTCTCATTGACGCCACCTACGGGCGGCGCACCCGGGCGGTGCTGATTATGGACAGCGACCACATCATCCTCTCCGCCCTTCAGCCCGAGACCGTAGCGGGACGGCTGGCAGGGAAGGAGACCGGGCCTGAGCCGGAGGAGGATATGGAATGATACGAAAGAAAAAGACGCGCGGACAGCTGATCGTTCTGTCCGGCCCCTCTGGCGTGGGAAAGAGCACGGTGATCTCCGAGCTGCTCAGTGAGCGCGGCGACATCTATTTCTCCGTCTCCTTCACCACCCGGCAGCCCCGGGTGGGCGAGGCCGACGGTGTGAATTACAATTTCGTCAGCCGGGAAACCTTTGAAGGGATGATCGCCCGGGAGGAGCTTCTGGAGTATGCCGAGTATGTGGGCAACTACTACGGCACCTCCCTCAAGATCATCCAGGAGAAGCTGAACGCGGGCATCGACGTGCTGCTGGACATTGAGGTGCAGGGTGCGGCCAAGGTCCGCGCCAAGTGCCCGGAGGCAGTGCTGATTTTTATTATCCCGCCCACTTTTGAAGAGCTTTCCCGCCGGCTGCACCGCCGGGCCACCGATCAGGAGGAGGTCATTCAGGGTCGGCTCCAGAAGGCCCGGGAGGAGTACCGGCAGATTCCCAACTACGACTACATGGTGGTCAATGACAAGGTATCGGAGGCGGCGGATGAGATCATCTCCATCCTGACGGCGGAGGGATGCCGCACCCGGAACCGGCTCCACCTGGTGGACGACGTCTCGCCGGAGCGATGAATTGCCATATGAAACAAAAAGGAGTTTGATGCGTTATGATGCTCTACCCCCCTATGAATAAGCTGCTGGAGCAGGTGCCCAGCCGGTACATGCTGGTCAATGTGGTGGCCCAGCGGGCCCGCCAGATCGCCAGCGAGGCGGAGGAGAACGGGATCTCCCTGGACGATAAGCCGGTCACGCTCGCCATCCGTGAGGTGGCAGAGGGCAAGGTCACGCCCCAGGCCGCAGAATAACACGCAAAGAAGGGCAAGCGTTGGGGCGGGAGCCCTGGCGCTTGCCTTTTCCCGGATTTGGGGCGGAGAGAAGGAGGATAGAATATGGAGCAGTCTGTGGCGGCCCGGGTGGCCCTGTCCGCGGCGACCTACGCCATTGACAAGCCCTATACATACCTGGTTCCTCCGGAGCTGCGGGAGACCCTGCTGCCCGGAATGCGGGTGATCGTGCCCTTTGGGGCCGGAAACCGGCGGACCGAGGGGATCGTGCTCTCCATCGAGGCGCTTGCCGCCCCCGATGCGAAATGCAAATCCGTTTTGACCCAGCTGGACGAGGAGCCCGTGCTGGACGGAGAGGGGCTCCATCTGGCCATTTGGATGCGGGAGCGGTACTTCTGCACGGTCTATGACGCGGCCCGGGCCATGCTCCCGGCCGGACTGTATTTTTCCTTGCAGGACCGCTACCGCCTTGCCCCGGGGATCGGCCGGGAGAGGGCCTATGAGGCGGCCGGAAACTCGGAATATGCCCGTACCATCGTGGAGATGGTGTGTGCCTCCGGCAGCGCCGAGCTGGGGAAGATCCGCACGGTGTTCGGCACCCGAAACCCCGGCCCCGCGCTCAAGCAGCTGGTGGACCGTGGGATCCTGGCGCTAGAGACCAGCGCCTCCCGGGGCGTTGGGGACAAGACCGAGCGGGTAGCCGTCCTGGCCGTCCCGCCGGAGGACGCCATGGCCCAGGTCGCCCCCCGGCGGCGGTCGGCCCCTATGCGCTATGCGGTGATGGAGCTGCTGTGCGCCATCGGGGAGGCATCTACCAAGGAGCTGTGCTATTTTACGGGCGCCTCCCTGGAGACCCTGAGATCCCTGCGCAAGAGAGGACTGATCCGGCTGGAGGAGCGGGAGGTCTTCCGCAGAGTGCCCGCCGAGCCCTGTGAGCCGGCCGGACCGGTCTGCCTGAACGAGGAGCAGGAGGCCGCCTTTCGGGGGCTGGACGAACTGGCCCGGACCGGGAGAGCGGCCGCTGCCCTCCTCTACGGTGTGACGGGCAGCGGAAAGACCCAGATCTATATCCGGCTCATCCAAGAGAGTCTGAAACGGGGGAAGAGCGCCCTGGTGCTGGTGCCGGAGATCGCACTGACGCCCCAGCTCCTGCACCACTTTTCCGCCCACTTCGGGGATGCGGTAGCGGTCCTCCACAGCTCGCTGCGGGCGGGGGAGCGCTATGACGAGTGGAAGCGGGCCAGAGCCGGGAAGGCGCGGGTGGTGGTCGGCACCCGCTCGGCCGTGTTCGCCCCCCTGCGCAGCCTGGGACTCATCATCCTGGATGAGGAGCAGGAGGGGAGCTATAAATCGGAGCAGGTCCCCAAATACCATGCGCGGGATGTGGCGAAGTACCGCTGCGCCCAGACCGGGGCGCTGCTGGTCCTGGGATCGGCCACGCCGTCCATTGAGAGCATGTATCAGGCCAGACAGGGCGTATACCATCTCTTCACGCTGCGGCGGCGCTACAATGAGCGGGCCCTCCCCCAGGTACAGATCGCCGATCTGCGGGAGGAGCTGAGAGCGGGAAACGGAAGCTCCATCGGCCGCGCCCTGCGCTCCGCGCTGGAGGAAAATCTGCGGCGGGGCGAACAGTCGATCTTGTTTCTCAACCGGCGGGGCGCCAGCCGGATGCTCTCCTGCGGGGAGTGCGGCGAGGCGCCCGCCTGTCCCCGCTGTTCGGTGTATCTCACCTACCACTCCGCCAACGGACGGCTCATGTGCCACTGCTGCGGCCACTCTGAGCGGGTCCCGGATACCTGCCCCAGCTGCGGCGGGACCTTTCATTTTATTGGGACCGGAACCCAGCGGGTCCAGGAGGAGCTGGAGGAGATGTTTCCGGGCGTGGAGGTGCTGCGGATGGATACCGACACCATCTCAGCGGTGCATTCCCACGAGAAGCTGCTCTCCCGGTTTGAACAGGAGCGGGTCCCCATTCTGGTGGGGACCCAAATGGTAGCCAAGGGGCTGGATTTTGAGAATGTGACCCTGGTGGGCGTGGTGGCGGCCGACCTGTCCCTCTATGTGGACGACTACCGGGCGGCGGAGCGGACCTTTTCCCTCATCACACAGGTAGTTGGACGGGCGGGCCGGGGCGAAAAGACCGGCCGGGCGCTGATCCAGACCTATACGCCGGAAAATGACGTCATCACTTTTGCAGCCGCCCAGAACTACGACGCCTTTTACGAACAGGAGATCGGCCTGCGGGAGCTGCGGGGCTGCCCGCCCTTCCGGGATCTCTTTGTGCTCACCGCCTCGGGGACGACGGAGAGCGCCGTCTTACAGACCTGCATGCGCCTGCGGCGCAGTCTGGAGGACTGGCTGCGCCAGCCGCCCTATGAGGGGTACCGCTCCCAGCTGCTGGGCCCGGCGCCGGCGGCCATCGCCAAGGTGAACAACCGCTACCGCTACCGCCTGACCCTGAGTACCCGAAATGACAAGCGCATGCGTGCGCTGGTGGCCCATCTGCTCTGCTGCGCACAGAAAGATAAAGAAAACCGGGGCGTATCCGTCTACGCGGATGTGAATCCCCTGGATTAGGAGGAAGATTACCATGGCACTGAGAACGATTCTGACAGACGAAGATCCGGCCCTGCACAAGGTCTGCCGGCCCTATACGGTTTTTGACGAGCGGCTGTGGTCCCTGCTGGACGACATGAAGGAGACCCTGGCCCACGCCAACGGCGCGGGACTGGCCGCACCCCAGATCGGCATTCTGCGCCGGGCGGTCATCGTAGTGGACGGCAACGACGAGATGCTGGAGCTGGTCAACCCGGAGATCATCTGGACCGACGGGGAGCAGAAGGGCTTTGAGGGCTGCCTGAGCGTCCCGGGCCGCTGGGGCGTGGTCAAGCGCCCCATGAAGGTGCGCGTCCGCGCCCAGGACCGCCACGGCAACTGGTTCGAGGCCGAGGGCGAGGAGATTGTGGCCCGCTGCTTCTGCCATGAGCTGGAGCATCTGGAGGGCCACCTTTTCACCGAGCGCAGTGACAGGCTCTATACCACGGAAGAGCTGGACGCCATGATGGAGCGGGAGTGAGGCTATGCGGATCGTTTTTATGGGCACCCCTGCATTTGCGGTGCCCTCTCTGGAAAAGCTAATCGAGGCCGGACATGAACTCGCCGGGGTCTTTACCCAGCCGGACAAACCCAAAAACCGGGGCATGAAGCTCCTTCCGCCGCCGGTGAAGGTGTGCGCGCAGGAGCACGGGATCCCGGTCTATCAGCCTGCCAGGCTGCGGGACGGCAGCGCCCTGGCCCAGATCCAGGCCCTCGCCCCCGAGCTCATCGTGGTGGCCGCCTATGGGCGCATCCTCCCCGATGAGATCCTGGACTATCCAAAGCTGGGGTGTATCAACGTCCACTCGTCGCTGCTGCCCCGCTATCGCGGGTCAGCCCCCATCAACTGGGCCATCCTCAACGGAGACGAGAAGACCGGCGTGACCATTATGCACATGGCCACCGAGCTGGACGCGGGAGACATCATTGCCCAGGCCGAGACTGCCATCGACCCGGACGAGGACGCGGAGACCCTCTATCAGCGTCTGGCCGACATGGGCAGCGCACTCCTTCTCTCCGCCGTGGAGCAGATTTCTGCTGGAACCGCCTCCCGGACGCCGCAGGACCCAGTGGGCGTGACCCTGGCTCCCATGCTGGGTCGGGAGCTCTCGCCCATCGACTGGAAGCGCTCCGCACAGCAGATCCACAATCAGGTGCGCGGTTTGATCCCGTGGCCCGCCGCCACGACGGACGCTATTACAGGCGATACCATGAAGATCCTGGTCACACAGCAGACCGGGGAGCAGACCGGAGCACCCGCCGGAACGGTTGTCGCCGCCGGGAAGCAGGGCATCGACATGGCGTGCGGGGACGGAACGATCCTGCGGATCATCGAGCTCCAGGCGGCGGGCAAGAAGCGTATGAAGGCCGCAGACTATCTGCGGGGAAACCCCATTTCGCTCCCCTGAGAGGGAACGGAGGACGTATCCGGTCAGAAAGGAAACAGCCATGTTTTATTACGATCCTACCTATTGGAGCATTCTGGTCCCAGCCATGCTCATTGCGGCGTGGGCCCAGTGGCGTGTGAGTTCCACCTTCCACCGGTTTTCCGGCGTTCGGGCCTCCCGGGGATATACCGGGGCACAGGCCGCCGAGGCGGTCCTGCGGGCCCACGGGGTGCACGATGTGCGCATTGAGCGGGTGTCCGGACGGCTTACAGACCATTTTGATCCCAGAAGCAACGTCATCCGCCTGTCGGAGAGCGTATATGGCTCCAACAGCGTGGCAGCCATTGGTGTGGCGGCGCACGAGGCGGGGCATGCGGTACAGTATGCGGTGGGATACGGCCCCATCAAACTGCGCAACGCGATCATTCCGGTGTGCAATTTTGGCTCTCAGCTCTCCATCGCCTTCATCCTGCTGGGCCTGTTCCTCTATGTCCAGCCGCTCTTTGCGGTTGGGATCCTTCTGTTTTCACTGGCGGTTGTGGTCCAGCTGGTCACGCTGCCGGTGGAGTTCAATGCCTCCCGCCGGGCGCTGGAGACACTGGAGAGCACCCACCTGCTGGAGCGGGAGGAACTGGGAGGGGCGCGCAAGGTGCTGGGCGCGGCGGCCATGACCTATGTTGCGGCCCTTCTGGTCTCCCTGGCCCAGCTCCTGCGCTTCCTGCTGGCCTTTGCCGGCCGTCGGGAGGAGTAACCGGATGGGGCGAGAGAGAAAGAAAAGCGCCCGTGAAGTGGCCCTGCTGGCCCTGCATGCCTGCGAGCAGCAGGGCGCCTGGTCCGACGGCTTTCTGAAAAAGGCCATCCGGGAGGCCGGGCTGGACAGCCGGGACGCCGGGTTTGCCTCCAGACTCTGCTTTGGAGTGTTGCAGAACCGGATGCTTTTGGACTTTTACCTGGGGCAGTTTTCCAAGTTTCCGCTGGACCGGCTGGAGGCGAAGATCCGCGCCTGCCTGCGCCTGGGCGCCTATCAGATCCTCCTGCTGGACCGTGTGCCGGAGTCGGCGGCCGTCAATGAGTCGGTCAATCTGGCGCGTCAATACGCAAAGAACCCCAGAGCGGCCGGGATGGTAAACGGCATCCTGCGAAACCTCATTCGCAGCCGGGACACGCTCGGTCTTCCGCAGCAGCTGGACATCCGTTATTCCCATCCTGCATGGCTTGTAAAGGAATTTAGCCTTGCATTGAATGGGGAGGGGGTGGAGGCCCTGCTAGAGGCAGACAACGCCATTCCGCCCACCATGGCCCAGGTCAACACCGCCCGATTTTCCCAGGAGGAGGCCGCAGAGCTGCTGCGGCAGGAGGGGGTGGAGGTACAGCCCCACCCCTGGATTCCTGACTGCCTCCTCTTGCAGGGGACGGGGGATCTGGAACGGCTGGACAGCTTCCGCCGGGGCGCGTTCTATATCCAGGACGGCGCGGGAAAGCTCTCCGTCCTGGCGGCCGGCCCGGAGCCTGGAATGCGGGTGCTGGACGCCTGCGCCGCGCCGGGCGGCAAGAGCTTTGCCGCGGCCATCCGGATGGGCGGACAGGGGGAGGTCTGGTCCTGCGATATCCACCCGCACAAGGAAAGATTGATCCAGGCGGGGGCCGAGCGGTTGGGCTTCTCGGGGCTGATTCGTCCCGCCGTTCAGGACGGAACGCAGTGCCGGGCGGAGTGGATCGGCCAGTTTGACCGGGTGATCGCGGATGTGCCCTGCTCCGGACTCGGCATCATCCGAAAGAAACCGGATATCCGCTATAAGGACCCGGAGCCGCTGGCAGGACTCCCCGCCATTCAGAGCGCGATCCTGGAGAATGTATCCCGCTATGTCAAGCCGGGCGGGGTGCTTCTCTACTCCACCTGCACCCTGCTCCGGCGGGAGAATGCGGGCGTGGTGGAGGCGTTCCTTGAAAAGTGTTCTGACTTTACATTAGAGCGTTTTCAACTGCCTGGACCGGTTGGAGCGGTCGAGGGCGGCATGCAGACCCTCTGGCCGCACCTGCATGGGACAGACGGATTCTTCTTTGCCAGATTGAGGAGGGCGACATGACCGATATCAAATCCATGAATCTGGAAGAGCTGTCTGCCTTTCTCAAAGAGATGGGGCAGCCGGCCTTTCGGGCCAAGCAGGTCTTCCAGTGGCTCCACCGGGGAGCCCGCTCCTTTGCGGAGATGACCAACCTCTCCAGGGGACTGCGGGAGCAGCTGGCTCAGAGCTGCCTGCTCGCACCCCCCGCGGTGGAGCGCAAGCAGGTATCCGCCCTGGATGGGACCATCAAGTACCTGTGGCGCCTGCACGACGGAAACTGCATCGAAACGGTTCTGATGCGCTACAAACATGGGAATACTGTGTGCATCTCCTCCCAGGTGGGCTGCCGGATGGGGTGTGCCTTCTGCGCCTCTGCCATTGCTGGCAAGGTAAGAGACTTGACACCGGCTGAAATGCTGGATCAGGTCCTTTTCACACAGATCGACTCGGGCGCCCCCATCTCCAACATCGTGCTGATGGGCATCGGCGAGCCGCTGGACAATTTTGATACGGTGATGCGCTTCTTGGAGCTGGTCAACCACACGGATGGGATGAACATCGGCATGCGCCACATCTCCCTGTCCACCTGCGGGCTGGTAGACCGGATCGATGAACTGGCCGAGCGGCAGCTCCAGCTGACCCTGTCAGTCTCCCTCCACGCACCGGATGACGAGACCCGCTCCAAGATTATGCCGGTCAACAGAAGCGTGGGGGTGGAGCGGCTCTTTGCCAGCTGCCGGCGGTATTTTGCGCAGACCGGCCGGCGGATCTCCTATGAGTATGCCATGATCGACGGGGTCAATGATGCAGACTGGCAAGCAGATCTGCTTGCCGGCCATTTGAAAGGAACGCCGGGGCATGTGAACCTGATCCCGCTCAATGAGGTGAAAGAGAGTCCTCTGCGTCCCAGCCGCCGTGTGGCCGCATTTCAGAAACGCCTGGAGTCTCAGGGAGTGACTGTGACGGTACGGCGCAAACTGGGTGGAGATATCGACGCCTCCTGCGGTCAGCTCCGCCGAAAGCAGATGCTGGAGGAGCAGGCCTGAGCAGCGGCGGTGAGACGGGCTCATCCCGATCCGCATGGGATGGGCTGCGGAAAAATCGATGTGGAGAAGAAGGCTGTTTACTATGATAAAAGCATGGGGAATCACACATAAGGGCTGCGTCCGTCCGCAGAATCAGGATACTTACTACCTGGACGTTCTCTCCGAAGACCTGGCGGTCGGCCTGGTCTGTGACGGGATGGGCGGCGCGCGTGCCGGAAATATCGCCAGCATGTTGGCGGTCGAGGCATTTGTTGAGGCATTGCAGGACCTTCCGCCGGGGACGCCGGAGGAGGACCCGGAAGCGCTTCTTGCGCAGGGCAGCGCAGGGGCGAATGCGGTGGTTTACCGCCGGGCCAGGACGGACCCGGACTGCCATGGGATGGGGACCACGATGGTGGCGGCTCTGGTGCTGTCGGACATGGCGTACCTGTTGAATATCGGGGACAGCCGCGCCTACTATATCTCTGGAAATGGGATCGAAAAGGTGACCCGTGACCACTCACTGGTGGAAGACATGGTCCGGCGGGGCGACATCACGCCGGAACAGGCACGCAACCATCCGCAGAAAAACCTTATTACCCGAGCCCTCGGGACCGAGGAACACGTAAGGGCGGATTTTTACCGTAAGAAACTGGAAAGCGGGGACTCGCTTCTTCTGTGCTCGGACGGACTTTCCAACGTGGTCAGCGATCAGGAGATGCTCTATGAGGTACTCCATGGCGGTCCGGTGGGCGAATGCTGCCACCGGCTTTTGGACATCGCGTTATCCCGGGGCGCGCCCGATAATGTGACCTGTGTCCTGTTTCAGTTTGAGTAAGGGAGGGTAATGACTATGGATCAATACATAGGGAAGTTACTCGACAACCGATATGAGATTTTAGAGCGGATTGGGACCGGAGGCATGGCGGTGGTCTATAAGGCCCGCTGTCACCGGCTCAACCGTCTGGTGGCCATTAAGATCCTCAAGGAAGAGCTGGCCCAGGACGCAGAGTTTCGCCGCCGCTTCCACGATGAGTCCCAGGCCGTGGCCATGCTCTCCCACCCCAATATCATGGCGGTGTACGACGTGAGCAAATCCGGCGACGTGGACTATATCGTCATGGAGCTGCTGGAGGGCATTACCCTCAAGCAGTATATGCAGAAGAAGGGCGGAAAGCTGAGCTGGAAGGAATCCCTCCACTTTATCATCCAGATCATGAAGGCTCTCTCCCACGCCCACAGCCGCGGCATCATCCACCGGGACATCAAGCCCCACAACATCATGGTGCTGCGGGACGGCAGCATCAAGGTGGCCGACTTCGGCATCGCCCGGCTGACCTCGGCCAGCCAGAATACCATGACGCAGGAGGCGCTGGGGTCGGTACACTACATCTCTCCGGAGCAGGCCAGAGGAAGCCACATCGACGCCCGCTCCGACATCTACTCCGCGGGCGTGGTGCTCTACGAGATGCTGACCGGAAGGCTGCCGTACGAGGGAGATTCCCCGGTGGCGGTGGCTATCCAGCACATCAACTCCATTCCGCTCTCGCCCCGTGAGCTGGAGCCCGGGATTCCGGAGGCGCTGGAGGCCATCACTCTGAAGGCCATGGCCTCGGATGTCAACCAGCGCTACATTTCGGCCGACGCCATGCTGGCCGACCTGGAGGAGTTCCGGAAGAATCCCAACATCAACTTTGAGTTCCGCCCGGAGGACGTCCGGCTGACCGACGAAGCGGATGAGCCAACCCAGATTATCGGAGCCAATACGCCCAGCGCCATGACTGGCGGACGCCGCCTGCCCCATCCGGACGAGGCGGAGGATGCCACACAGCGCATTCCGCGCCACAGAGGGCCGGAGTCTGGGGTACGCCACAGCGGAGACACCGCGGGCAGCCGTCCGTCCAGTCGTCCATCCAGCCGCCGCAGCGAGGACTACTATGAGGAAGCGGAGGAGCCGGCCAGCAAGTGGCCCATTATTGCCGCGGTCGGCGCCATCCTGATCTTCCTGGTGGGTATCGGTATTTTTCTGGTCAGCATCTTCGGAAATGCCTTTCCCGAGACCCAGGACATCACCATTCCAGATGTAATGGGCTATACCCTGGAAGAGGCACAAGAACTGGACGCTGTAAAGGAAGGCGGCTTTACTATTGAGGAAGACGGAGAGGCCATAGAGAGCTCCTATCCGGAGGGGACGATTGCACACCAGTCGCCCGGCGCCAACACCACCCTGCGGGACACCACGGAAAATCGGGTCATCAGGGTCCAGCTCAGTGCCGGCAGTGAGGTCCCGAAAATGCTGGATCTGGTCAACCAGGAGCAGGCACTGGCCCAGCAGAAGCTGAAGAACCAGTTCCCTGACCTGAACTTGACTGTGGAGGTCGAGACGGAGCCCTCGGAAGAGGTGGAGTCCGGCTATGTCATCCGTACCGACCCGGAGGCCGAGAGTGAGCTGCGTGAGGGACAGACCATCACGCTCTATGTCAGCGAGGGCAAGCCGAGCAAGATGATCACCATCCCGTCTCTCATCGGGCAGACCCTGAACAAGGCCCAGGAGATGCTGAAGGAGTATAACCTGGTGGTGAAGGTCTCTGAGAAATATGACGATGTGGCAGAGGCCGGAATCGTCATCGATCAGTCCATCAACCCCAATGTGGAGGTGCAGGAGGGTGCGACCCTCACCCTCACGGTGAGCAAGGGACCGGAGCCCAAGCCTACCGACACGCCCACGCCGCCGGAAGTATCCGATGACCCGGGCGGAGAGACGCAGCCCTCCTCCCATACCATCACCATTTCGCTCCCCCAGGACGGCCGTGAGTATGTCATGGTCCGGGTCATGGTGGGCGACAGCGAGGCCTTTGGAGAGGAGGTTGCCACCAGTCAGGGGAGCATTCAGGTGCCTGTCACGGGAACCGGCTCTCAGGAAGTGGTGGTGTACATCGACGGACAGATCTCCAGCAGCGAGATCATTGATTTTTGAGTATGGCAGAAGGAACGATTTTGAAAGCCCTGAGCGGCTTCTATTACGTTGACACCGGTACGGCGGTGGTCACCTGCCGGGCCCGGGGAAAATTCCGCCACCAGAAGCAGACCCCTCTGGTGGGGGACCGGGTAGTCTTTACCGACCTGGGGGATGGGAGCGGCGCGCTGGATGAGATCCTGCCCCGCAGGAACCAGTTTTCCCGCCCGGCCGTGGCCAACGTCGAGATGCTGGTCGTCATCGCCTCCGGCGCCATCCCGGTCACCGATCCCTTTTTGATCGACCGGGTGGTCTCCATTGCGGAGAGCCGGAACTGTGAGCCGGTGATCTGCATCAACAAATGTGATCTGGACGCGGCGGAGACCCTCTACCAGACCTACCTTGCGGCGGGCTTCACCACCCTCCGCGTCAGTGCCGAGACCGGGGAGGGGATCGACCGTCTGCGGGAGGTCGTTGCCGGCAAGTCCTGTGCCTTTACTGGGAACTCCGGGGTGGGCAAGTCCAGCATCCTCAATGCGCTGGAGCCTGATTTCAGCCTGGAGACCGGCGCGGTCAGTGAAAAGCTGGGCCGCGGACGCCACACCACCCGCCATGTAGAGCTTTTCCGCCTTTCCAACGGGGCGGTGGTGGCGGACACCCCCGGCTTCTCCTCCTTTGATACCGAGCTACACGAGCTGTGGAGGCCGGAGGAGCTTCCCGGGACCTTCCGGGAATTCCGGCCCTATCTGGATCAGTGCCGTTTCCAGGGCTGCGCCCACATCAAAGAAAAAGGGTGCGCGGTCCGGCAGGCGGTCCGGGAGGGAAGAATCGCGCCAAGCCGGCACGCCAGCTATGTACGCCTGTATGAGCAGGCCAGGGAGGTGCCGGAGTGGAAGCGAAAGTAAAGCGTGCGCTGGTGTTCGGCTCGGTCCCGTGCGGGGACTGGTCCTTTCTGGAAGAATACCGCAGGCCGGACCAGCAGGTCTACTGTGCCGACGGCGGACTGAATAACGCCCTGGCCGCCGGCTGTAAGCCGAACTTTGTGGTGGGGGACTGGGACTCCGGCGGAGCGCCCTATACCGGCGTGCCCAGCGTCACCCTTCCTGTGGAAAAGGACATGACAGACCTTCAGGCGGCGCTGCACTACGCCATTTCCGCCGGATGCACGGAGTTCCTCCTGTGCGGATGTCTGGGGGGGCGCCGTCTGGACCACACGGCATTTAACCTGGTGCTGCTGGAGTGGCTGAAGGCCCGGGGCGGGCAGGGCGTCCTGATCGACGGGGACAATGAGGTGCGCCTGCTGGATCGTGAGACCGTGACGTTCCGTCCGGCGCGGGGGGCCCGCTACCGCTACCTCTCTCTGCTCCCGCTGGACCGCCGGGTGGAGGGGGTATCCATTGACGGGGTAAAGTATCCTTTAACGGATGTTGCCATCCAGCGGGGGGATACCCTCACGGTGAGCAACCAGCCCACGGCGCAGGCCGTTTCCGTTACGGTAGGGGATGGCCGCGCCCTTCTCATCCGAAGCGAGCGGGAAGTGTAGCATACAGCCGCCGGTTGAGCCGGTGAGAAAAAGAGGCACAGATGACCGCGCTCTGCGTATACTGGGGATAGAAGCCAGTTGCGAAGGGGGCGGTCATTTTGCCGCAATGGCTGAACAAACAGACGGCAGGGTGGGCGGCCGGTACGGCGGTCACGCTTGCGCTGCTGCTCTATCCGGCGAGCCTTGTGACCTTGGGGATCGGCGCGGCACTGGGATACCGGGGACGCGCTTGGCTGGAAAAAACCGAAAGGAGTGCTCCGTCTTGAAAATTGTCGTTGTACGGTCTCCCAAAGCGTTTCGGGGGATCCTCCGTACGCTGTTCGGTCTGCGGTAAAGACCGAAATGCTGCTGTTACATCCTTCTGTCTGGAAGAGCGGTCGGAATACTCCGGCCGCTCTTTTCATATAGTGTTTCAAACACGAAGGCGAACGTGCCTTTGCCAAAGGGAGTGGAACAC
Source organism: Clostridiales bacterium (assembly GCA_018374635.1). GTDB lineage: Bacteria > Bacillota > Clostridia > Oscillospirales > Oscillospiraceae > Pseudoflavonifractor_A. Next base: position 25,949 of record JAHAEW010000002.1, on the reverse strand, counting down.
TATGGAACTGGAATTAGAGCGGACCGAGCTGAGCGGCTATGAGACAGTTTTGAACACCACGCTGTTTCAGGAAGAGACCATGGAGATGATCGTACCGGACGCCTGCCCGGATATCCTGCGGATCATTGATACCGAGGGCTGGGTGGAACTGAAAAGCCGGGAAGCATCAGAGGGACATGCGGCCGTTTCCGGTACCATCCGCGCATGCGTCCTGTACCTGCCGGATGGAGAGGAGGGAATCCGCCGGCTGGATGTCTCCATCCCGTTCAGCGGCGGAGTGGATGGAGCCAAGCTGAACCACCGGTGCAGCCTCGTCTCCCTGGCCCGGATCGAGGGAGCGGAGACCCGTGCGCTCAATCCCCGCAAGGTATTGGTCCGGGTTGGGATCGCGGTGGAGCTTCAGGGGTATGCTCCACGGGAAGAGGCGGTGTGCTCCAGTGTGCACGCAGAGAGCAAAACCGGGGTCGAACAGCTCTGTGAGACCTGCCACACCTACGGCGTGGTGTGCGTACAGGAAAAGCCCTTCCAATTTTCCGATGAGGTGACCCTGCCGGGCAGCAAACCCCAGGCCGCGGAGCTGCTCAAACAGCGTATGACGGTAGTATGTACCGAGTCCAAGGTGATTGGGAATAAGCTGATCTTCAAGGGAAATGTCAATCTCCAAATCCTCTACCGCAGCGTGGATCATCAAATCTGCGACAGTCTCTTTGAGCTTCCGTTCTCTCAAATTATGGAGGTCTCGGGCGGCGGGGAAGAGTCCGACTGTGCCTTGGAAATCATCGCCACTGACGTCCAGTGCAGCCTGGAGTCGGGCGAAGACGGAAGGATCATCCATGTTGCGCTGGAACTGCTGGCGCAGGCCGTCCTGCGGGCGGAACGCAGTATGGCAGTCCTGTGCGATCTGTACAGCACCTCCTATCTGTTGGAGGCGGAGCGCTGCACCCATTCCATGGAGCATCTCATCGACCGCAGCGTTAAGACGCCTGCTCTGCGGGAGGTGGTGGAGTGCGGAGAGTCGATCGGCAATATCCTGGACGCGTACCTCTCCCTGGGGCGGATGACCCAGAACCGGGAGGGAGAGCGGCTGATTCTGGAGGCAGAGGTGCGCGCGACCATCCTTTACCGCACCGAGGGCGGAGAGTCGGGCAGCGTATCCCGCGTCTTTTCGGTGCCGTGCGGGCTGGAGCTGCCGGAGGGGTGCAGCTGCACCTGTGTCTGCCGCTGTCCCGAGCCTGTCTTTGCAACGCCCACCGCGGGCGGGATCGAGGTGCGGTTTGCGGTGGAATTCCGCTATATGGCCCTGCGCAGCGAGCCCATCACCGGGATCTCTGCGGCCCGGCTTGATCCGGATTCCCCCAGGGACCGTGACCACCAGCCCTCCATCGTGCTGCGGATGGTCGGACGGGGAGAGCGGCTGTGGGACATTGCAAAATGCTATGGGACCACCATGGCCGAGATCTGCCGGGCCAATGCACTGGAGGAAGAGCAGGCTCCCGGCGGGCAGCTTCTTCTGATCCCCCGGAAACGTGCCTGATGGAGACCGCCGCCGCGGCTGCGCAGGCTATGGGCTGCGGCGGCGGTGTACCTGGGGCGGGCGTCTGATTTTCTGGCCGGTGAGGTATAAGTCAGAGCTTATCCCCATAGCTATATAGGGAAAACGACCGGTACACAGGATGCGGGGAAGCCCTCGCATCCGGCCGAAGGAGGAATTGCAATTGGAAGAGCGCAAGATCTATGAGGATATTGCTCTGCGTACCGAGGGTGATATTTATATTGGTGTGGTAGGACCGGTGCGGACCGGAAAGTCCACCTTTATCAAGCGGTTCATGGAGACTATGGTCATCCCCAATATTGAGAATGTCTACCGGCGGGAGCGGGCCAGAGACGAACTGCCCCAGAGCGGCTCCGGACGGACCATCATGACCGCGGAGCCGAAATTCGTACCGGAGGATGCGGTCGAAGTCACCATGGAGAACGGAGCGGCTTTTTCCGTCCGGCTGATCGACTGCGTGGGCTATCTGGTCCCCGGGGCGGTGGGACAGATGGAAGACGACAGTCCCCGTATGGTGACCACTCCCTGGTTCGACTATGAGATCCCCATGACGGAGGCCGCGGAGATCGGGACCCGCAAAGTGATCGCGGAGCACTCCACCATCGGGATCGTGATCACCACAGACGGCAGCATCACGGACATCCCCCGGGAGGACTATCTGGAGGCCGAGGAGCGGGTCATTTCGGAGCTGAAGGAGCTGGGAAAGCCCTTCCTCGTGGTGCTCAACTCGGCCTACCCGAATTCCGAGCGGGCGCAGGCCATCCGCGCCGACCTCTCCTCCCGGTACGATGTGACCTGTGTGGTGGCAAACTGCCTGGAGCTGAATGAGGCGGATGTCCGCGATATCATCAAGGGAGTGCTCTATGAGTTCCCGGTGAAGGAGCTGGACCTGTTCCTGCCCCCCTGGGTGGACGCGCTGGACTATGCCCATCCCATCAAGAGCAGCCTCTATGCGGCCATCCGGGAGGGCGCCAGTGGGATGCGCCGGATTCGGGACGTGGAACAGGCGGTCCATTCCATCGCCTCCTGCGAAAACGTCAGCAACGCGCAGATCTCCGCCATCAGCCTTGGGACCGGTGTAGCGGCCGCCACCCTGGATCTGCCCCGGAGCCTGTTCTATGGGACGATCTCCGAGCAGTCCGGCTTTGCCATTCACGACGACGGAGATCTTCTGGGGCTGCTGACCGAGCTGTCCCATGTCAAATGCGAGTACGATAAGGTGTCCTCTGCCCTGGAGGATGTGAAGCAGACCGGCTATGGCATCGTGATCCCCAGCACAGATGAGCTTGTGCTGGAGGAGCCCGAGATCGTCAAGCAGGGCGGGCGGTATGGAGTCCGTCTGAAAGCGTCTGCGCCCTCCATCCATATGATTCGGGCGGACATCGAGACGGAGGTCTCTCCCATTGTCGGAAATGAAAAGCAGAGCGAGGAGATGATCAACTATCTTCTCCAGGAATTTGAGGGGGATACCAAGGCCATCTGGCAGTCCAACATTTTCGGGAAATCCTTCCATGAACTGGTGAGTGAGGACCTCAACACCAAGCTCAAGCGGATGCCGGAGGACGCCCGCGGAAAGCTGCGGGAGACCCTCCAGCGAATCATCAACGAGGGGTCCGGCGGACTGATCTGCATCATTCTCTAAGCATGATCGGGCATTCTTCCTGTCAAAGGGATGGCAGGAAGAATGCCTTTTTGCTCGGCCGGAAAAGAACTTGCCCATATGGGAGGGAAAATGGTATAATCAGCACAAACCATTTGGATGGGAGGCGGAAAAAGCGATGCATCTGATCGTTTGCCTGGATGACCGCGGCGGGATGCTCTTCCACCAGCGCCGCCAGAGCCGGGACCGGGCGGTCCAGAGCGATATCCTCCAGATGTGCCGTGGAGAGGTTCTATGGATGAACGGCTATTCCCAGGCGCTGTTTTCGGAAGAGGAGAGAAGCTCCATCCAGACCGCCGAGGATTTTCTGGACCGGGCAGGGCCGGGCGAGTTTTGTTTTGTGGAGACCTGCACGGTGCTCCGGCCCTATGAGCGAAGCATCGAATATCTGATCCTGTACCGCTGGAACCGGCGCTATCCCTCGGACGCCAGGCTCGATCTGGACCCGGCCGCCGGGGAATGGAAGCGAATCGGCTATGCAGAATTTCCGGGCCACTCCCATAAACTGATTACGAAAGAGGTCTATACAAGATGAAACGGATCCACACGCTGTTCCTTACGATCCTGCTGACCGGCAGCCTGCTTCTGAGCGGGTGCGGGACGGGCGGTCCGGCGGCCACATCGGCCGGGTCCTTCAGCCTGAGCGAAGTCCCGCCATTTTCCGGAGAGCCCTATGTGGTCTTGAATGAGAACCAGCCCGATTTCCCCGAGGAGGACTTTACCACCAATTCCTTTGAGTCCTACGGCCCCCTGGACGAGTTGGGGCGCTGCACCGCCGCCTATGCCAATGTGGGGATCGACCAGATGCCCACTGAGGAGCGGGGGAGCATTGGACAGGTCAAGCCGACCGGATGGCAGACCGTCAAATACGATGTGGTAGACGGAAGGTATCTCTATAACCGCTGCCATCTGATCGGGTTCCAGCTCACCGGAGAAAACGCGAATGAGCAGAACCTCATCACCGGGACCCGGTATCTGAATGTAGAGGGGATGCTCCCCTTTGAAAATCTGGTGGCAGACTATGTGAAGGAGACCGGGCACCACGTGCTCTACCGGGTCACCCCCATCTATGAGGGGGACAATCTGGTGGCCAGCGGCGTACAGATGGAGGCCCAGTCGGTGGAAGACGACGAGATCTGCTATAATGTATACGTCTATAACTGTCAGCCCGGGATCGAGATCGACTACGCCACCGGGGAGAGCCGGCTGGCAGAGGCGGCGGAAGAGGCAGCGCCCACGGAGAACACGGCTTCCGTGGAGGAGCGGTATGTGCTCAACACCTCCTCCAAGAAGTTTCACAAGCCGGACTGCTCCGGCGTTCAAAGCATGAGCGAAGCAAACCGGCAGGACTATAAGGGCGGGCGGGACGCCCTGTTGGAACAGGGGTACCAGCCCTGCGGCGTCTGCAAACCATAGATACAGCCACACAGCGGCCTGTTTTTCGGGCCGCTGTGTGTGTTTTTGTGGGGAGCGGACCATACTATTACCGTACAAATCGCAGGAACAGATGGGAAATGGCTTGCACTTTCTGGTATATATAGTACAATGGACATGACCCACGCAAAATATGGTGGAAAAGGGGTGCCTCAAATGGAAGCATTCGAGTTAAAGCCGGGACTGTATTTTACAGGCGCGATCGACCATGACCTCCGGGTATTTGACATCATTATGTACACGGAGTACGGAACGACCTATAATTCCTATGTCCTGAAGACCCAGCACCACACTGTCCTCTTCGAGACCGCAAAGGCCAAGTGTCTGGAGAGCTGGCTCAAGAAGGTGGGGGAGATCACCCCCATCGAAACGGTGGACTATCTGGTCGTCAGCCACACGGAGCCGGATCACAGCGGAAGCATCGAGCGGCTGCTGGAGCTCAATCCCCGCCTGAAGATCGTGGGGACGGGCTGTGCGCTGCAATTTCTCCGGGAGATCGTAAACCGTGATTTTTACTCTATTCCCATCCAAGACGGGCAGTCGCTGACGGTGGATGACAAGACGCTGGAATTCATCGTGGTACCCAACCTCCACTGGCCGGACACCATGTATACCTATATCCCCCAGGACCGGGTTCTTGTCACCTGCGATTCCTTCGGCTCGCACTATGCCATGGACGGCGTGCTGCTCAGCTCGGTCACCGACCGGGAAGGCTACCGCCGGGCCGCGAAATACTACTTTGACTGCATCATCGGGCCCTATAAATCCTTTATGCGCAAGGCGCTTCAGCGGGTCAAGCCCCTTGCAGTAGACATGATCTGTCCGGGACACGGCCCGGTTCTGGACCAGGAGATCGACTGGATGCTCCAGACCTATGAGGAGTGGTCCGCCGCCCGGAATCCAAACCCCAGACCGACGGTCATCATTCCGTATGTCAGCGCGTACGGCTACACCGGCATGCTGGCCCAGGCCATTGCGGAGGGCGTCCAGGCAAGCGGAGCGGTGGACGTGCGGCTCTACGACATGGTAAAGGCGGATCCCGCCCAGGTGGGGGAGGAGCTGCTCCATGCAGACGGGATCCTCTTCGGCACGCCCACCATTGTGGGGGAGGCCCTGCGGCCCATCTGGGATCTGACCAGCGGCATGTTTGCGGCCACCCATGGCGGAAAGCTGGCCAGCGCCTTTGGAAGCTACGGCTGGAGCGGCGAGGGCGTGCCCCACATCATGGAGCGCCTGAAGCAGCTGAAGCTGAAAACGGTGGAGGGCTTCCGGGTCCGCTTCAAGCCCAGCGGGCCGGAACTGGAGCAGGCCAGGGAGTTCGGCGCGCGCTTTGGCGGGACGCTGCTGAAGCAGGTGGACGATGTGCCGCGCGCCCCGGCGCGGAAAGTAAAGTGCGCCGTCTGCGGCGCGGTCTTTGACGAGGGGGCGGAGGTCTGCCCGGTCTGCAAGGTGGGCAGGGAGCATTTTGTGCCCCTGGCCGGTGAGACCCCGGACGAGGCGAAGACGGAAAAGGTGCGCTGTAAGATCTGCGGGACCGTTTTCGATGGAGATAAGGAACAGTGCCCGGTCTGCGGCGTGGGACCGGAGTACTATGTCCCCGTCCGGGAGGGGAAGCGGAAAGAGGAAAAAAAGCGCAGCCGGAAGCTGGTCAAATGCCTGGTCTGCGGGGAGATCTTTGACGCCTCCCTGGACACCTGCCCGGTCTGCGGCGTGGGACGGGAGAAATTTGTGGAGGTGGAGCCGGACGAGGTCACCTTCCGCAACGACACCCAGAACACCTATGTGATCCTGGGGAACGGTTGCGCGGGCGTCAACGCCGCGGAGGCCATCCGGGAGCGGGACAAGACCGGACGCATTTTGCTTCTGTCCAACGAAGGCCCGTCCTACCAGAGACCGATGCTGACCAAAGCCATGCTCTCCGGCCTGCGCGAGGAGCAGATCGCCCTCCATCCCGCCGGGTGGTATGAGGCCCAGCAGATCGTCCCCATCCTGCACCGGCAGGTCCTCTCAGTGGACACAAAGCGTAAAGAAGTCACTTTGGACGGCGATTACCGCCTTTCCTATACGAAGCTGATTTTCGCACTGGGCAGCGAGAGCTTCATTCCCCCCATCCCCGGCCGCGAACAGGATGGCGTGGCGGCCATCCGGCGCATCTCCGACGTGGAGAAGATCCAGGCGATGGGGGACAGGCTCCGCCGGGCCGTGGTGATCGGCGGCGGCGTTCTGGGCCTGGAGGCCGCCTGGGAGCTGCGCAAGGCAAAATGTGAGGTGACCGTCCTGGAGCTGGCCCCCCAGATCATGGCCCGCCAGCTGGACGACCAGGCCGCCGAGCTTCTGCTGAAGCAGTGCGGCGGACAGGGCGTGCGCGTGGAGACCGGCGTCCAGATCGCGGCCATCGAAGGAGATGGAGCGGTCAGCGGCGTGCGTCTGGAGAACGGGGAGGTCATCCCCGCGGACCTGGTGGTCATCTCCTGCGGCGTGCGGGCCAATACCGCCATCGCGAAGGAGGCCGGGATCACGGTGGACCGGGCCATCGTGGTCAACGAGTCCATGGAGACCAATGTGCCGGGCGTCTATGCCTGTGGAGACTGCGCGCAGTTCCAGGGCATCAACTACGCCCTGTGGCCGGAGGCTCAGGCCCAGGGCAAGGTGGCGGGCGCCTGTGCCACGGGGGATCTGGCCGCCTATCAGCCCATTATGCCGGTGCTGGCCTTCCACGGCATGGGAACGGAGCTCTTCTCCCTGGGAGACCCGGGCAAGACGCCGGGGATATCCTATAAAACCGTCGAGATCCGGCAGGACACACAGGGACATCTGGAGCGCTATTACTTTGCTAACGGAGCGCTGTGCGGCGTGATCCTGCTGGGCGATCTGTCCCGCATGGGCGAAATGATACAGGCCGTCGAGGAGAAGCGGACCTTTGCCGAGGTCTTTCCCAGCTGAATGACCGGACAACTGAATGAACCAAGTAAAAAAGACGCAGGTGAGGAGAGTATCACCTGCGTCTTTCTTGTTTGCACTCCTCCTGTGAGCCGCGCTCCACCCGCTGCTCCAATGCCCGCCGGCGGAGGATGTGAACAGTGCGGTACCCGGTTTTGATCCAGCCCAGGCGGACAAATTCCCCCAGGACCCGGCTGACCGTCACCCGGCTGACGCCCACCGACGCGCCGATCTCCTCATGGGTGCAGAGGATCTCCCCGCGGCCGGAAGCGGCGGAGCGGGAGAGCAGATGCCGGGCGATCCGCTGGTCCGCCTGGAGAAAGGTGCTGTCCACATGGGAGGAAAGGAGACGGACCGTTCGGGCCAGATACTCCAGCATGGGGATGGCAAGGTCCGGATGCCGTTCAAAGACCTGCTGAAGATGTACCCGGTCCACGGTGACCAGGGAACATGGGGTAACCGCCACCGCAGAGGATACCCGCGGCTGACGGTCGAAGAAAGAGGCCTCGCCGATCAGTTCGCCGCCATCGTGAAAGGTCAGGATACGCTCTTCCCCCGACTCCGCGCTCAGGAAGCATTTTACGGTCCCGTCCATGATGTAGTAAAACTGAGACGCGTCGGTCCCCTGTAAATAGATGAGTTGCCCCGGGGCGTAGAGCTGAGGCTTTCTGCCCTCGGCAAGAGGCGCCCATACATCCATATGTGAAGTCCTCCGATGCACGGTGTTATCCTGATTGTATCACAGTTTACATTCTTTCCGCAAGAAACCTGTCATAATAAAACACACAAAACCACACACAGGAGGAATGGATCATGGGAATGACAATGACCCAAAAAATCTTGGCAAAGCATGCCGGCGTATCCGCGGTGGAGGCCGGACAGCTGATTGAGGGAAAGCTGGATCTGGTCCTGGGAAACGATATCACGACCCCTGTGGCGATTACGGAATTTGAAAAGGCCGGCCTGACGCAGGTCTTTGATCGGGATAAGATCGCGATCGTTCTGGACCACTCCACCCCCTGCAAGGACATCAAGTCCGCGCAGCTGTGCGCCCAGGCGCGTGCCTTTGCAAAGCGCTTCCGGATCACCCATTTCTACGATGTGGGGCAGATGGGCGTGGAGCACGCCCTTCTGCCGGAAAAGGGACTGGTCGCTCCCGGCGAGGTGGTGATCGGCGCTGACTCCCACACCTGCACCTACGGCGCGCTGGGCGCCTTTTCCACCGGCGTGGGCTCCACCGATATGGCGGCGGGAATGGCCACGGGCCTTGCCTGGTTCAAGGTGCCCTCCGCCATCAAGGTGACCCTGCACGGCTCCTTCCGCCCCTATGTGTCGGGCAAGGACCTGATCCTGCACCTGATCGGCATGATCGGGGTGGACGGCGCCCTCTACCGCTCGCTGGAGTTTACCGGCGACGGGGTGGCCGCCCTCTCCATGGACGACCGGTTCACCATTTCCAACATGGCCATTGAAGCCGGCGCGAAGAACGGCATTTTCCCCGTGGACGAGACCACCAGAGCCTATCTCCGGGGCCGGGTCAGCCGGGCGTGGGAGGCCTTTGATGCCGACCCGGACGCGGTGTACGAGCGGGAGATTGAGATCGACCTCAACAACCTCCGGCCCACGGTGGCGCTGCCCCACCTGCCCTCCAACACCCGCAGCGTGGACGAGGTGGCCGGCACCCCCATCCAGCAGGTCGTCATCGGCTCCTGCACCAACGGCCGGCTGGAGGACATGCGCAAGGCGGCCGAGGTCCTGAAGGGACGCAAGGTCCACGACGGCGTGCGCTGCATCGTGTTCCCGGCCACCCAGCAGATCATGCTGGACGCCATGGCCGAGGGGCTGATCCAGATCTTCATCGAGGCGGGATGCGCCGTCTCCACGCCCACCTGCGGCCCCTGCCTGGGCGGGCATATGGGCGTGCTCTCCGATGGGGAGCGGGCCATCTCCACCACCAACCGCAATTTCGTGGGCCGCATGGGACCGGTGAGCTCGGAGATCATCCTGGCCAGCCCGGCGGTGGCCGCGGCCTCCGCGGTGGCGGGCTGTGTGGCGGATCCCCAGACGCTGTGAGCGCTGATACTGGAACAGAAAGGAAGTCAACCATGAAGGTCTTTAAATATGGCGACAACGTGGATACCGATGTGATCATTCCGGCCCGCCATCTGAACAATCCAGATCCAAAAGCCCTGGCCTCCCACTGCATGGAGGATATCGACGCGGACTTTGCCAAGACCGTGCAGCCGGGCGACATCATCGTGGGCGGGGCCAACTTTGGCTGCGGCTCCTCCCGGGAGCATGCGCCCCTCTCCATCAAGGCGTGCGGCGTGAAGTGCGTTATCGCGGCCTCCTTTGCGCGTATTTTCTACCGCAATTCCATCAACATCGGCTTTCCGATCCTGGAGTGTCCCCAGGCCGCGGCTGAGATCCAGGCCGGCGATCAGGTCAAGGTGGATTTTGCCACCGGAAAGATCGTGGACGAGACCACCGGGAAGGAGTACCAGGCCGCGCCGTTTCCCGCCTTTGTCCGGGAGATCATCGACAACGGCGGCCTGCTTCGCTCCCTCAAAGAACGGGGAGCAGCCAAATAAGAGAGGAGGAAGCAGAGATGGATTTCAAGATCGCACTGATCCGCGGAGACGGCATCGGCCCGGAAGTGGTGGGCGAGGCTGTCAAGGTCCTGGATGCCGTGGGCGAGCGGTTCGGACATACCTTTGCCTATACGGACGTGCTCCTGGGCGGCTGCGCCACCGACGCGGTGGGGAAGAGCTACCCGGATGGGACCGCGGAGAAATGCAAGGCCTGCGACGCGGTGCTTCTGGGCGCGGTCGGCGGGCCCAAGTGGGGCTCGGACCGGCCGGCCGGGGAGCGGCCGGAGACCGCGCTGCTGGCCATCCGGCGGGATCTGGGGCTGTATGCCAACCTGCGTCCCGCGGCCCTGCGTCCGGCCATGGCAGACGCCTGCCCCCTGAAGAAGGAGACCGCAGAGCAGGGAATCGACCTTCTCATGGTGCGGGAGCTGACCGGCGGCATCTACTTCGGGCAGCGGGAAAAGTACCAGACCGAGGACCGGGGGATGGAGTGCGCCGACCGCATGGCATATTCTGAGATGGAGATCGAGCGGATTGGCCGCCGGGCCTTTGAGCTGGCCCGTCTGCGCCGGAAAAAGGTCTCTAGCGTGGACAAGGCCAATGTGCTGGAGACCTCCCGCCTGTGGCGTTCCGTGATGCACCGTCTGGCGGAGGAGTACCCGGACGTGGCCTATGAGGATGTTCTGGTGGACAACTGCGCCATGCAGCTGGTCCGGGCGCCGGGCCAGTTCGATGTGGTGGTGACCGAAAACATGTTCGGTGATATCCTCTCCGACGAGGCCAGTATGGTGACGGGGTCCATCGGGCTGCTGCCCTCGGCCTCCATCGGGGACAGCGCGCCCGGGCTCTATGAGCCCATCCACGGCTCCGCCCCGGACATCGCGGGCCAGGACAAGGCCAATCCCATCGCCACCATCCTGTCCGCGGCCATGATGATGCGCTACTCCTTTCACCTGGAGGCGGAGGCAAGCGCCATCGAGGCCGCCGTGGACGGCGTGCTGTCCGACGGCTGGCGGACCGCCGATATCGCAGAGGCGGGGGTCGCTCCGATCGGCACCAAACAGATGGGCGATCTGATCTGCCGGAAGCTGCGGGCATAAGGGCGTGTGGGCGAAAAATCCGCCCGCAAAGGAGTCCCATGCTTGTCAGAAAAACAAAAGTCTGTTACAATCGACATGGAATAGGAAAGGAACGTGACAGGCTTGGTTTTAACGATCGACGTGGGCAATTCCAATACAACGATTGGGCTGTTCCGGCAGGATGGGACGCGGGTGTTTCGTTCCGTCCTGCCGACCTATAAGAGCGCGACCCAGGACCAGTGGGCCATCCAGCTCCTGGATGTTTTTCGGCTCCACAGGGCGAGCGTGGCGGATACAAGCGGGATCATGATCTCCAGCGTGGTGCCGCCTGTCACGGCGGCGATCTGCGGCGCGGCGGAGTTTGTGGCGGGGAAGAAGCCCCTGGTCATGGGACCGGGAGTAAAGACCGGACTGAATATCAAGTCCGACCTCCATGCACAGCTGGGAAGCGACATCGTCGCCTTCTCGGTGGCGGCCATCGCCCGCTATCCCTCTCCGCTGATCGTCATTGATATGGGAACGGCTATCACGATGTCCCTCTTGCAGGGGAACAGCTATGAGGGCTGCATCATCATGCCCGGCGTTCGGGTGGCGGTGGAGGCCCTGTCCCAGGCGGCGGCCGAGCTGCCCCACATCTCCATCGAAGCGCCCGACGGCTTGTTGGGACACAATACCGTCCATGCGATGCGCTCCGGCGTCGTCTATGGAAACGCCAGCATGATCGACGGAATGATCGACCGGATCGAGGCGGACAGCGGGATGTCCATGGCCTCCGTCATCGCAACGGGGACGGCAGCGCCGGATATTTTGAAGCATTGCAGGCATTCCATCGTCTATAATGCAGATTTGCTCCTGGATGGACTCTTTCTCATCTACCAGAAAAATCAGGGGCTTCGCTGCCGGCGCATGTGAAGGAAATCCGTACCAATCGGGCAGAAATGACGGAGAAAATTCAGAAACAGGAGAGGGCTTCCGGTTCTTTTGGAAAGAGGAACAAGAAGCCCTTCTTTTCTGCCCCATAATTCGGGGGGAGCCATTCTAAAAATCAAATTTTGAAAGTTTTGAAAAACTCACTTGCATTTCTGCGGCAAGAAACATATAATAGCATACAGAACGGAATTTTGGAGTTGGAGGAGATTCACATTGAAAGAGTTATCCCGAATTGCAGAGTCTGTCCAGGCTTCCACCACCATGGCGATCGATTCGCTGTTCAAGCAGATGAAGGCGGATGGTGTTGACGTCATCGGATTTGGTGCGGGAGAGCCGGATTTTCATACGCCGGACGAGATCAAGGCGGCGGGCATTCAGGCCATTGAGCAGAATGTGACCCGCTATACGCCTGCGGCCGGTACCGTGGAGCTGCGCCAGGCGGTCTGTGACCGCATCGCGGTCGACTGCGGCGTGCAGTATAGGCCCAATCAGGTGGTGGTGACCAGCGGCGCAAAGCATGCGGTATATCTGGCGCTGCGCGCGCTGGTCAACCCCGGAGATGAGGTCATCCTGCCCGCGCCGTACTGGGTCAGCTATATTGAGCTCATCCGGATGGTGGGCGGCGTACCCGTGGTGGTGACGGCGACTGAGGCGGAACACTTCAAACTGAGCAAGGAAAAGCTGGCCGCTGCCATCACGCCCAAGACCAAGGCCCTGATCCTGAATAATCCATCCAATCCAACCGGTATGGCGTACAGCAGGGAGGAGCTGGAGGGCATCGCCCAGGTCTGCGTGGAAAATGAAGCGTACGTCATCAGCGATGAGATCTATTATGGCCTGCTCTATGACGGACGGAAGTTCACCAGCTTTGCCAGCCTGAGCCGGGAGGCCAGGGAGCTGACCATCCTCATCAACGGCGTTTCCAAGTCCTACGCCATGACCGGCTGGAGAATCGGCTATGCCTGCGCCAATGACCGGATCGCCAAGGTGATGGCAAACTATGTCAGCCACTCCACCGGTTCTCCCGTGGCGATCTCCCAGAAGGCGGCGGCGGTGGCGCTGTCCGGGTCCCAGGAGAAGATCGAGGAGATGCGCAGGGCCTTTGAGGAGCGGCGAAACTATCTGGTCGGGCGGATGAACCGCATTCCCGGAGTCAGCTGCCTGTGTCCGGAAGGCGCGTTTTATGTCATGATGAATCTGGAGCAGCTGATCGGCAGGAGCATTCAAGGCGTCGAGATCACAGACGATGATGTGTTTGCGGACGCCTTCCTGAAAAAAGGACTGGTGGCGGTGGTACCCGGGGCCGGTTTCGGCGCCAAGAATTTTGTGCGGTGGTCCTATGCCACCTCCATGGACAACATCCGGGAGGGCCTGGACCGTCTGGAGCGATTCCTGGCAGAATAACTCAATATAATAGCATAACATAATCGGGTTTTGCCATACATATAGTTTGAGCCTTCCGGCACCGGAAAAACACTTCGGAGAGTGCCCGGCACACAGAGCAATCTGTGGGCCGGGCGTTTTTTCCCGGGGGAGGAGACAGTGTCTTTTGGGGAACGATTGCCTGTATGGAACATATGTGTTATAATCTACTTCACATAGTGGCCCTTCTGCCCGCATAAGATGGGACGGCAAGGGAGGGAGACTATGCATTGGATGAATTTTATACGGAAAAAGCGGTGGACCGGGATCGCGCTGCTCTTGCTTCTGGCGGTGGCGCTGTTTCCGCATGGCTCGGAACGGGTCCCGGCTTTTGCGCCTTCGTCCGGGGACGCATCAAAGCTTCTGATCATCGACGCGGGTCACGGTGGGGAGGACGGGGGAGCGGTCTCTCTTACAGGCGTGCCGGAGAGTGGGATCAATCTGGCCATCGCATGCAATATGGAGGATATACTGGCCTTCTACGGGGAGCCGCCGCTGTTGCTGCGCCGGGATGACCGGTCGCTGCATGACAGCTCGGCTCAGAGCCTGCGGGAGAAAAAGCGCTCCGATCTGCACAACCGGGTGGCACAGATCGAGCAGTTTCCAGAGGCCACGCTCATGAGCATCCATCAGAATTCCTATCCAAAAGGGGCCTACCATGGCGCGCAGGTATTTTACGCCAACGAAAGCCTGAGCCTGCCCTTTGCCGAGCGGACGCAGACGCTGCTGCGGGATATTCTGGATCCATCCAATCAGCGGGCCGCCAAGCCCATTTCCGAGGACGTCTATCTGATGAACCATATTTCCTGCCGGGCCATTTTGGTGGAATGCGGCTTTTTGACCAATCCGGAGGAGGAGGCAAAGCTCCGCGGCAGCGTGTACCAGCGCCAGCTGGCTGTTGTGCTGTCGGGAGCCTGGCTCCAGGAACTGACGCAAATGTGAGGAGCTTATACAGATGAAAGCAAAGGTCCAATTTTATTGTACAGAGTGCGGAAACGAACTGCCGAAATGGGCGGGTCAGTGCCCGGCCTGCCACGCGTGGAACACTATCACGGAGCGGCCCGCCGAGAGCAAGCGAAAGGCCGCCGGCAGCAGCATGAGCGTATCCATGCGGGAGAGCGGACGCACATCGCTCCGCCTGCCCAAGCAGATGAAGGAGATCGAGGCGACCCATGAGCTGCGCTTTGAGACGGGGATGAATGAACTGGACCGCGTCCTGGGCGGGGGAGCGGTCAAGGGCTCCCTGGTCCTGGTGGGCGGCGCCCCTGGGATCGGAAAATCCACGCTCATGCTCCAGATCTGCGACCACCTCTGCCGCTTTTCCAAGGTGCTCTATGTCTCTGGCGAAGAGTCGGAACGGCAGATCAAGCTGCGCTCAGAGCGCCTTCAGATCCACAGCGATGGACTCTATCTGCTCTCGGAGACCAATCTGGAGGAAGTGGTGGAGGCCGTACACTCCTTAAATCCGGATATTTTGATCATCGACTCCATCCAGACCCTCTACAATGGGGATCTCTCCACCGCGCCGGGGAGCGTCGGACAGGTCAAGGAGTGTACCATGACCCTGATGCAGCTGGCAAAGGGGAGTGGTGTGACCATTTTTGTCATTGGACATGTGAACAAAGAGGGCTCCATCGCAGGGCCAAAAGTACTGGAGCACATGGTGGACTGTGTGCTGTATTTCGAAGGAGAGCAGCAGATGGCCTACCGCATCCTGCGGGCCGCGAAAAACCGGTTTGGCGCGACGAATGAGATCGGCGTTTTTGAGATGGCCGATCATGGGCTGTCAGAGGTTCCCAATCCGTCGGAGATGCTGTTGGATGGGCGCCCGCAGGACACCCCCGGCACCTGCGTGACCTGTGTGATGGAGGGCGTGCGTCCGGTGCTGGCCGAGGTACAGGCCCTGCTGGCGCCCACCAGCTTCAATGTGCCGCGCCGCACATCCAACGGCTTTGACTTCAACCGGGCCGTGCTGCTGCTGGCTGTTCTGGAAAAACGGGGCGGGCTGATGGTCAGTACCTGCGACGCCTATATCAACGTGATCGGCGGCCTGAGTCTGGAGGAGCCCGCCGCGGACCTGGCCATGATCATGGCGCTGGCGTCCAGTTTCCGGGATAAACCCATTCCAAACGACCTGACCGCCATTGGAGAAGTTGGACTGACGGGCGAACTGCGCTCGGTGAGCGCGCTGGGCCAGCGGCTGAGCGAAGTGCGCCGGATGGGTTTTACCAAATGCCTGATCCCGGCGCGCAGCAGCGGCACGCTGTCGGTACCGGATGGATTGCAGCTGATCCGGGTCAAAAACATCCGGGAAGCGCTGGCCGCGATTCTGTAAGGAAAAACGTACAACAAAGACATGACACCTGAGAAAGGAGGACAGAATGGCGTTCGGGGAAGTGCCGGCGGGCCCATATTATCAACTCAACAAAATGAAAATTTTGTTGAGTTGAGTGGAGGCTTTCTGGAGGCTTCTCCGGTTTTGGGCCCTATTTGGGCCCTGAAACCCCATTCGACGCACCTTGGATTACCGTACCGAAGCGCCCAAATTGATCCGTGATTTTCTGACCTATCATCGCACCATTCAGGGACACTCTTTAAAAACCATCGACGAATATTATCTGGACCTGCGCACCTTTTTCCGCTTCATGAAGCTGCAAAAAAAATGGACGCCGGCCCAGACTCCCATGGATGAGATTTCGATTTCCGATGTGGATCTCACATTGGCGCGCAGCGTCACGCTGGCCGACGTCTATGCGTTCATGGATCACCTGGACCGGGACCGCAGCCTGAGCGCGCCCACCCGCGCCCGAAAAGTCGCCACCATCCGCTCCTTTTATAAGTACCTGACCAGCAAGGCGAAGTTGATTGAGGAAAACCCCATGAGTGATCTGGACGCCCCGCGGCTGAAAAAAACGCTGCCCCGGTATCTGGACCTCCAGCAGTGTATCCAGTTGCTGGAGCATGTGGATGAGCCAAACCAGGCCCGGGACTACTGCATCCTGACTCTCTTTTTAAACTGCGGCATGCGGATCTCCGAGTTAGTCGCCCTGAACCTGACCGATGTGCGGGACAACCAGATCCGGGTGCTGGGCAAAGGAAACAAAGAACGGGTGCTTTTCCTGAACGACGCCTGCCGGCAGGCGCTGGATGACTGGCTGGAGGAGCGCAGCCACTGTGCCTCGGCCGATCCGGACGCTCTCTTCATCACCCGAAAGCATACCCGCATGACCAAGGACGCGGTCCACTACATGGTCAAACAGCGCCTGAAAAAGGCCGGTCTGGACAGCTCGCTCTATTCCAGCCATAAGCTGCGTCACACCGCGGCCACATTGATGCTGCAAAATGGCGTGGATGTGCGTACGTTGCAGGAAGTTCTGGGACATGACAACCTGAACACCACCCAGATCTATACCCACGTGGACAATGAGAATCTGAGGACGGCGGCAAAAGCCAATCCACTGGGGCAGGTCCGGAAGAAGAAAGCGGAGCCGTCTTCGGAAGAGGAATGAATTTTGGGCAGCCGCTCCTCCCCTGCCCTCTCCCCTGTTTTGTCCCGATTTTCGGGATCAAATGAGGGATCTCACCCCTGATATATGGATAAAACGGATTTTTTCATAAGAATAGGTGTTGAGCGGCCGGTAATCGGCATCTATGGAATGGCTGGCTACTAAAATATTTTGGGGCGTTGGACGCCTTCCGACCGCCACCACAACAGAGGTATGGCTGAATCGGTCATAGCCGAGATCTAACTGTACAAAGTCTCCGGGCTGGATCTCAGCGGCGGCGGCCTCTATGCCGAAGGGACCTTCATTTTCCTCTTCCCGGACCAGGAAATTCCGAAAATATTCCACGCCGCTCCACGCGGGCGCCTTATCATTGGCGTTACGGTAGTACCACCCAAAGGTGGGCGTAAAATTCATGACGCCGGACCCGGCATAGAGGCATTGTGAGGCAAAATTGGTACAGTCTCCTCCGATATCCTGGTAATCATAGTAGCGCGGGTTCCGGCGGTAGGCCCACTGGTGGGCATAGGTCACGGCCCGGGCGCGGTCATATGGAAATGTCAGCATACAGCACTCCCCTTTCCGAAGCATTGTATGTGGGATTCCTCCGGATCGTGCTTGTGGAGACAGAAAAAATGCGATGTGTTCGGGAAGAACACATCGCATTTTTGGTAGGCATTGCAATCGCTTAGGCCTTTCCGTCGCAGCCGAGGACGTGGATCAGCTTATGCTTGACCAGCTCCTTGATGTTGGTGCGGGCGGGCTTGAGGTACTCGCGGGGGTCGAACTTCTCGGGATGCTGGTTGAAGAACTGGCGGATGGTGCCGGTCATGGCCAGACGCAGATCGGAGTCGATGTTGATCTTACAGACGGCCCCGCGGGCGGCCTGACGGAGCTGCTCCTCGGGGATGCCGACGGCGTCGGGCATCTTGCCGCCGTTCTCGTTGATCATCTTCACGAACTCCTGGGGTACGGAGGAAGAGCCGTGGAGCACAATGGGGAAACCGGGCAGACGCTTGACGATCTCGTCCAGAATATCGAAGCGCAGCGGAGGGGGAACCAGCTCCCCCTTCTCGTTGCGGGTGCACTGAGCGGCAGTGAACTTGTAAGCGCCATGGCTGGTGCCGATGGCGATGGCCAGAGAGTCACAGCCGGTCTTGGAGACGAATTCCTCGACCTCCTCGGGCCGGGTGTAGTGGGACTCCTCCGCGGAGACGTTGACCTCGTCCTCTACGCCGGCCAGAGCGCCCAGCTCGGCCTCGACAACGACGCCGTGGTCATGGGCATACTCGACGACCTTGCGGGTGATCTCAATATTTTCAGCAAAAGGCTTGGAGCTGGCGTCGATCATGACAGAGGTAAAGCCGCCGTCGATGCAGGATTTGCACAGCTCAAACGAATCGCCGTGGTCCAGATGCAGACAGATGGGCAGACCGGTCTCAGCAATCGCGGCTTCCACCAGCTTCATCAGATAGGTATGATTGGCATAGGCGCGGGCGCCCTTGGAAACCTGAAGGATCAGGGGAGCATTGACTTCCTTGGC
Organism: Clostridiales bacterium; assembly: GCA_018374635.1. GTDB lineage: Bacteria > Bacillota > Clostridia > Oscillospirales > Oscillospiraceae > Pseudoflavonifractor_A. Next base: position 7,295 of record JAHAEW010000002.1, on the reverse strand, counting down.
CGCCTCAGTAATGCCCTGAACGATCTCCATGTTGTTGACATTGAATGCACCGATGGCATATCCGCCGTCATAGGCCTTTTTGAACATTTCAGTAGTAGTGACGAGAGGCATAAGGCTCATCTCCTTTTTTAAATTACAAGTAGATTTTATCATTAGACATTGATAAATACAAGAGGGCATGATATAATAATGCGAAATTTAGATTTGAGTACATAAATATCTAAATTTCTCAGTTAAGAAAGGAAAAAACTGCACAAAAACAACGCAAAACACACTTAACGGGAGGATTAAGCTATGAACGAACTCAAGGGCGCGTGCATTATTGGTCAATCCGGTGGCCCTACGGCTGTTATTAACGCCAGTGCGCTGGGCGTAATTCGTACTGCACTGGACAATGGAAGCATCACCCGGGTGCTGGGAGCTGCCCATGGCATCAAGGGCGTCCTGGAAGACCGCCTCTATGACATGGGCCAGGAGGATGCCGCCGAGCTGGATTTGTTGAAATATACCCCCTCTTCCGAGCTGGGCTCCTGCCGCTACAAGCTGGCCGATCCGGATCAGGATGATACTGATTATAAGCGTATCCTGGAGATCTTCAAAAAATACGATGTCCGCTACTTTTTCTACAATGGCGGCAACGACTCCATGGATACCTGCAACAAGATTTCCAAGTATATGCAGAAGTCCGGCTATGAGTGCCGTATCATCGGCGTGCCCAAGACCATTGACAACGATCTGAACGGCACCGACCACTGCCCCGGCTTCGCCTCCGCGGCCAAGTTCATTGCTACCTCCTGTATGGAAGTGCACCGCGACGCCCACGTCTATGACACGGGCATGATCACCATTGTGGAGATCATGGGCCGCCATGCGGGCTGGCTGGCCGGCTCCGCCGCCCTGGCCACCTGGGCCGGCTACGGCCCCGACCTCATCTACCTGCCCGAGGTCGACTTTGACATGGACCGCTTCCTCGCCGATGTGCAGGCCATCTACAATAAGACCGGAAAGTGTATGGTCGCCGTGTCCGAGGGCATCCACTATGCCGACGGCTCCTTCGTGTCCGAGGCCAAGACCTCTGCCACCGACGGCTTCGGCCATGCCCAGCTGGGCGGTCTGGCCGCCCAGCTGGCTGAGGTGGTGAAGTCCAAGACCGGCGCCAAGGTGCGCGGCATCGAGCTCTCCCTGCTCCAGCGCTGCGGCTCTCATGTGGCTTCCAAGACCGACATTGAGGAGGCGTTTGCCGCCGGTAAGGCCGCCGTGGAGGCGGCTGTCTCCGGCGTAACCGACAAAATGGTAGCCTTCCAGTGCAGCCGTGAGGGCGGTTACCACTGCGAGACCGTGCTGGAGCCCCTGGACATCGTGGCCAACTTTGAGAAAAAGGTGCCCCGCGCGTGGATCAATGCCGCCGGAAACGGCATGGAGCAGCCGTTCATTGACTATGTTCTGCCCCTGATCCAGGGTGAGGCCAACGGGCCCAAGGAGAACTCCCTCCCCCGCTTCGCTAAGCTGAAGAAGGTGCTCACCACCTCTATGTAAGCGAAAGCGCCCGATCGACGCGTCGATCGGGCGCTTTTTCTTCTCTTTTATTGCTCCTTGAGCCGGATCTGCTCCATGCCGGTCAGCGCGCGCATCACACGGTATGTCTGCTGATCCAGGCTCTTTTTCATGGAGAGGGCCTCCGCGATATCAAAATCCACATACTGATCATTCTGGAGGCAGATGACCCGGTTGCTCTCCCCTGCCTCCAGCAGCTTGACCGCCTCGTAGCCCATATAGGTCGCGGTCACCCGGTCACGGGAGGAGGGGCGTCCGCCCCGCTGCACGTGGCCCAGGATCGTGACACGGGTATCCAGCGCGGTGGCCTCCCGGATCTTCTCCGCCACGCCGTAGGCGCCGCCCTCCACGCCCTCGGCCACGATGACCATAAAATGTGTGCGTCCGCTCAGACGGGCCCGGCGGATGGGCTCCATCAGATCGTGCTCATAGTCAATGTCCTGCTCGGGGACCACGACTGCCGTCGCACCGCAGGCCACGCCCACATAGAGGGCCAGATGGCCGGCGTGGCGCCCCATGACCTCCACGACGGAACAGCGCTCATGGGACTGCATGGTGTCCCGCAGCTTGTCAATGGAGTCCAGCGCGGTATTGCAGGCAGTGTCAAACCCGATGGTGTAGGAGGAGCAGGCAATATCGTTGTCAATGGTTCCGGGAATGCCGACCACCGAGACCCCCAGCTTGGACAGTTCCAGAAGGCCCCGGAAGGTCCCGTCCCCGCCGATGCCGACCAGGCCGTCGATCCCCAGAAGCTTACAGGTTCCGACCGCCTTTTCCCTCCCATCCGGAACCATGAACTCCGTGCTCCGCGCGGAATAGAGCATGGTTCCTCCCTGGCGGGAAATACCGCTTACACTTTCAAAATCCAAGGGGAGTACATCGCAGTTGATCAATCCATGATATCCGCGCCGGATACCGATACATTCGATCCCCATATGGAGTGCCGTACGGACCACCGAACGGATTGCCGCGTTCATTCCGGGTGCATCACCGCCGCTGGTAAATACGCCGATCCGGCGCACTTGCTTCCTTTCCATGGAAAGAGCCTCCTTCTACCAAGCATTTGCATTGTGATATCCTTATTATAGCACACTTATGGTTCCTCTACAATGTAAATCCTAAAAAATAACTGCCGAAAAGACTTTATAAGAAAATTTACTGAAATGTAAAAGGAAAAAATGAAAACAGAAATGCAGCCCACGAAACTGTATGGGCTGCATTTCTGACTATATGTTATACCTTAAGCTCGGTCTCCCTCTGATTTAAGGCGCTGGAATGGGCCTCCAGGACCGGTTTCACATACTCCGTCAGGAAGTCGGTCACCTGCTCGGGGCACCGGCCGATGTAGCGGCTGGGCTCCAGATGGGCAGTCAGCTCCTCCCGGCTCATGCCAAACATGGGGTCGGCCGCGATCAGATCGATCAGGTTATTGCTCAGGCCCAGATCCTTGACGTTTCTTCCGGCCTCCAGAGAGTGGATGCGGATGCGCTCGTGGAGCTCCTGGCGGTTTCCGCCCCGCTTCACCGCGTCCATCATGATATTTTCGCTGGCCATGAAAGGCAGCTCCTCCAGCACGTGCTTCTCAATGACCTTCTCATGCACGACCAGATTGGAGGCCACATTGCTGTAAATGTTGAGGATGGCGTCCACGGCCAGGAAGGCCTCAGGCACGGAGATGCGCTTGTTGGCGGAGTCGTCCAAAGTCCGCTCAAACCACTGGGTGGCGGCAGTGACCGCGGGATTAGCGGCATCGGCAATGACATAGCGGGCCAGAGAACAGATCCGCTCGCACCGCATGGGATTGCGCTTGTAGGGCATGGCGGAAGAGCCGATCTGATTCTTTTCAAAGGGCTCCTCCACCTCCTTGAGGTGGCACAGCAGGCGCAGATCGGTGGCAAATTTGCTGGCAGACTGGGCGACGCCGGACAGGGTCGCCAGGACGGCCGCGTCCACCTTGCGGGAGTAAGTCTGCCCGGAGACCGGCGTAACGGCGTCAAAGCCCATCTCCCGGGCGATCCGGCGGTCCAGCTCCTTGCACTTCTCGTGGTCGCCCTCAAAGAGCTCCAGGAAGCTGGCCTGGGTGCCGGTGGTGCCCTTGCAGCCCAGCAGGCGCAGGCTGGAGATCCGGTATTCGACCTCCTCCAGATCCATCAGAAGCTCATTCATCCATAGGGTGGCGCGTTTGCCCACAGTGACGAGCTGCGCGGGCTGGAAATGGGTGAAACCAAGGGTGGGCAGGGACTTGTACGCATCCGCAAACTTGGCCAGATGGGCCAGGACCTGGATCAGCTTGTCCCGCACCAGCTCCAACCCATCCCGCATCAGGATCACATCGGTGTTGTCGCCCACATAGCAGCTGGTGGCGCCGAGGTGAATGATGGGCATGGCCTTGGGACAGATAGCGCCAAAGGCGTGGATGTGGGCCATGACGTCGTGGCGGAGCTGGCGCTCCTTCTCGGCGGCCAAGCCGTAGTCGATCTCGTGGATATGGGCCTCCATCTCGTCGATCTGCTCCTGGGTGACCGGAAGTCCGAGCTCCATCTCCGCCCGGGCCAGGGCGATCCAGAGCCGCCGCCAGGTGGTGAACTTTTTGTCGGGAGAAAAAATATATTGCATCTCATCGCTGGCGTAGCGCGAAGAGAGCGGACTCTCATATACCTGCTTACTCATTTCAGAAACCCCTTTGTACGTCAGTTTTGGAGCGGATCGGTGCCATTCTACCGCGTTCCAACGATCTTGTCTCGAAAAGTATAGCATAAAACGAAAATCCCCACAAGTCATTCCTTGCACAGTGGGCGGCGCATCTCTTCTGCATGTCCGAAGAGGCGCGAAGGCGTGCCCATACAGAAAACCGGTATTCTGCCCCCCGCTGCCACATCAGGGAGATTCTCCTTGAATTTATGCCCTGAAGGATGTACTATATAATAGAAAAGACCTAGAAAACAGAAGGAGGAATGGAACGATGGTGATTGACCGGGTAAAAAATGCCGCCGTCTACCATGGCCTGGGGGCGCGCTTCCGGAAGGCGCTGGAATGGATGGTGCAGGCGGATCCTTCCGGCATGGCGCCGGGAGAGAAATACGCCATTGACGGGGAGAATATTTTTGCCACGCTCTTTGAGGTGGAGACCCTGCCCCGGGAGGAGTCCCAGCTGGAGGGCCACAAGCGGTACGCGGACATCCAGTACCTCCTGGAAGGCTGCGAGTGCGTGGGCTGGGCGCAGCGTGGAACCGTCCCGGCCACGGTTCCCTATGATCCGCAAAAAGACATTGGGTTTTGGAACGGAGACTGGGATACTTTGAAGTTAGAGGCCGGGATGTTCTATATTGTCTGGCCGGACGATCTCCATGCCCCCCGTGTGGCCTGGGGAGCGCCGGCTCCAGTCAAGCGCATGGTGGTCAAAGTGAGGCTGGACCCATAAGGACAGGGACCCAAGTCTGAAAATAGACTTGGGTCCCTGTTTTGCATATCAATGGTCTCTATCGATCCAGCACAGGGTTCACATAGTAGATATTCTTCTGGTTCATCTTATCCTTTGCCAGCTGAATCGCCTCGCCGAAGCGCTGGAAATGTATGACCTCCCGCTCACGCAGGAAGCGGATGACGTCGCTGACGTCGGGGTCGTCCGACTGCCGCAGAATGTTGTCATAGGTGACGCGCGCCTTTTGCTCGGCGGCCAGGTCCTCGGTCAGATCACAGATGATATCGCCCTTGACTCCGATATAGGCGGCGGTCCAGGGCGCGCCGGAGGCCGCCGCGGGATATACGCTGGCCCCGTGGTCCGTGAAGTAGGGGGCGAAGTTCCCCATTCTGGGATCGTCCGGCGAGAGTTTCCGGGTGAGCTGGTAGACGATGGTACCCACCATCTCCAGGTGTCCCAGTTCCTCCACACCGATGTCGGTGAGCAGGCCTTTGAGTTCGGGGTAGGGCATGGAGTAGCGCTGGCTGAGATAGCGGATGGACGCGCCAAGCTCCCCGTCTGGTCCGCCGTACAACAATAGACTATAATAAAATTAGAAACAAAATTACTCTGCTTTATCTGTTGATGACTTAAAGTACATCTGTGGTTTGCCCGATAAATTCTTTGACGAATACACACAGCGTAAAAAGCCATTATTAAGAGTACTTTAAATTCAAGTGAGGCCCGCAGGCAATCCCTGCGGGCCTCACTTATTTTTTATTTTCTTGTGCTCCTGCCCCATCGTCCACCTTTTCCCGCAGTGACTCGATGGCTTTCGTAAGCCAGGGCGGGATATCCGCTCCGAGAGCTCCGGCATTCTCAATGATACTCCCTGCCTCTGTGAGAATGTACCACACGATCACCAGCGGGCAGAAAAAGACTTCATATGTAAACGGCAGGCTGATACCCGGCACGTGCTCCAGAATCATGCTTATTACCATGTCCAAGATACTGGCCACGATGACTGCTACGACTGCCCCCAGCTTGTGCCAGATGCCATCTCTGGCCGCCTGGCTGGACCACTTCCCCGCTCGCAGCGCCGCGCAGGACCCGGTGGCATAGTCAATGGCCATACAGGCAATCCAGGCAATGACCAGCCAGCCAAACCAGCCCCACAGCGCGGTGAGGGCCGCGCAGAAAGCCGATAGTGCTGCCTTGAATGTATTCACATGTTCCATATCAGTTGCTCTCCTTTCGAATGTGTTCCGCCATGGCGTGGATGAGGCACACCACGTTGGCGTCCGAATAGCCGCCGCCCGTCTTCCAGTAGTCCGGGCTGGTCACGATCCCGGCCTGGGCCAGTTTCTCCACATCGGTGTCCAAGTCGGACACATTGGGCTCCTCCCCTTCGCAGAGCTTCAGGAAGGCGTCCCAGCCGCCGGGGGTATTCCGGAGGCTTTTGGGGCAGTCCTTGCCGTTCCAGTGGTGGTGCTGCACCACCCGCTCCAGGGGGATGCTGTGCTCTGCCATGAGCAGGCGCACCAGACTGGCGGCGTTGGCCTGAGCCTGGGCAAAATCGCCCCCGGCGTTGACGCAGATCTCGACGGCAATGCTGGCAGCATTGCCTGGCCCGCCCTTGCCGTCTCCGGCGTGGTAGGCCGTCTCGTAGTCGGGCAGGTGCTGGACGATGGCGTGGTCGTCCACTGTGTAGTGCCAGCTCACCATATCGCGCTCCCCTGCGTCGCTGTCCAGGTAGTCCCCGTGGGCCGCCGCGTCCGCCCCCCCGGCGGCGTTCCCGGTCTCATGGATGGTGATATAGGCCCCCGGGTTGGTGTCCCTGCCCGGCCGGTTTTTGCGCCCGTCAGAGATGATATGCCCCTGGATGGTGAGACCCGTGTCAGTGGCCCTCTGAGGACCATCCACGGCCTCCAAATAGGCCAGAGAGACCCAGCCCTTATCCGTCCTGCCCCAGCTGTCCCGCTCCTCCAGAACGGTGACCACGCTGCCCCGGGGATAGGCCCCTGTCTTTCCATAGCCCGTGCCCGGGCCGCTGCGGATGTTTACGCCGATGGACGGCGTGACCGTGTACTGTGTGCTCATGGTATCCTCCTTGTCTCCGTCCGGCTTCTCCTCACTGCTCCGGCGGAAGATGAGCAGCCAGGAACGGCAGATGCGCCGCTGGCTGGGCGTCACATCCAGTCCCGGTCCCAGGGTGCCCTGGGAGGACCAGGACCCGTCCCACCGCAGGATGTGGACGCACCCACGTGCCCGGAGGACAGCTTCAAGCGCGTCCGTGGTCTCCGGCGTGTCCTTACTGCACAGCAGGACTACCACCGTGCCG
>JAHAEW010000177.1 GCA_018374635.1 Clostridiales bacterium | reverse complement strand
CTATGCGGGCATAGCCCTTTGTTCCTCGCGGACGCGTGCAACGCGTATACGGTCTGCCAGCTGCGTAAGGACTGTTACCTGCCGCCCGTAAACGGGCTGCTAGATGGGATCCTCAATTATTCTCCCATCTCATCCTCTTTTAGCTGGTTTCTCACATACTCCGCAATTCGGCTCTCGTTTTTCCCCACAGTGTCCACATATGGGCGTTATATATTAGGAAAACAGGCAAACGGAATTGTTTTCGGTTAGGGGCTCAGCCTGCCGCCCCCGTAACCATTGTAGAATTGAGCTCGATATATTCAGCTATGCGGCGAAATTCATCGGCGTATTTGAATTTGACGCTAATGTTGCCGCCTTCGTAAACCTTGATGTGGTCAATCAGCTCGCCTAAGATTTCACGCGTCAGCTTTTCGATATTCTGATATTTGAGAAACGCGGTAAGGAATGGGCTTTCTGCATCCATGCCGTTTTCCAGTTGTTCCCGTTCTTCGGTCAGCGTCCGCAGGATATTGTTTAATGCTTCTGCCTGCTGTTCATAATCCTCGCTCATGTGCCGATAGTCGTTGCGGGTGATCTCCCCATCTTTCCAGTCTTGATAAAGTGCTTGCTTGTATCGCATGATTTTAGCAAGCTCTTTTTCTTTCGCAGCGATGCTGTCCTCCAGCCGCTTTGACTTACTTTTTTTGAGAGGAGCCGCATTGATCCTGGCAACAAGCTCAGAGTAGGTAACAGCCAGATGTACCTGTTGACGGATTGCAAACAGCACTCCGGCCTCTAGGCGGTCACTTTTGATTGAGTGCATCGTGCAAGCCTTTTTTGACAAGCTCTTATAAGTGCCGCATTGATAATATACATAAATGCCTTTGGATGCAATCCGGGACATCGCCCGGCCACAATCGGCACATTTCAGAAAGCCGCTGAACAGATAAAGCTGTTTCTCTTTGGGTGCGGTGCGGGTATCGCGTTTGAGCAGGCTCTGCACCTTTTCAAAAGTCTCCCGGTCAATAATGGCCTCGTGGGTGTTTTCTACAATGAACCATTCTTCTTCGGGGACTCTCTCCTTAATATGGATTTTGTAGCTCTTAACGCGCTGGCGGCCTTGTACCATATCTCCCACATAAACGCGATTTTTCAAGATCGTGTCTATGGTGATGGTGCTCCACATGGGATTGCCCTGGGCATTGGGGGCATTGTACTTTAGCCCTTGTTGTTGCTTATAGGCTGTGGGACAAAGTGGTGCTGTTGACAAAGTCTCTCTCCGGTCCGCCCTGCCAACAAAAAAGACGCCCTCTGGCGTCATCCGGCGTATTTTATCATCCGTTTCAGGTTCAACGCGGTCGCCGACAAGAGGCAGTGGTCTTCCGCTGCCTCTAAGCCTCGTCGCAAAACGCGCGCTAAGTTGTGCTCGCGCTTCTGCGCGGAAAACGAGCCCTCGCACCAGACCTGCCGCAGCTTCAGCGCCTCCCGGTATTCCGGGCTGGAGCGGCGTCTTAGGTTGTGCTGCCGATCCGCCGCGAAGTAGCTGACGGACACCTTTCTTGCACCGCATTTGTCGCTCTCACGCAGACATTTGTCCCGCAGCGGGCAGAGCGCGCAGTCCCGCTGATCCGCCTGATACTCCCAGAATAAGCCGCTGGCGCTGCGGGCCAGCCGCCTTAAACGCAGCTCTTTTCCGCCGGGACAGAGGTACACATCACGGTTCTCGTCGCGGTAAAAATCGTCCCGCGTAAACTGGACGGACACCCGCGCGGCGGTCTTTTGCAGCCGCACGAAAAAGTCGATCCCCAGCTCGCCCAGCGCCCGATGGGCCAGCGGGAAATCGTAGGCGGCATCCGCGGTAGCGGTCTGAATTGGTACAACATTTTCATGAATATGCTTGATCAGTCCCAAAAACGGCACGGAATCGTTCACATCTCCGGCGGTCACGGTCTGGCCCACGATGATGCCGCAGTCGCTGTCCACCGCCTGATGGGCGAGGTAGTGGGGCCCCTCCGGTTTCCCCGGGCGCTTCAGATGACCCGACTCCGGATCCGTACGGCTGACGCGCTTGTGGGAGCGGCGGTTGTCCCGTTTGAGCTGCTTTGTCCGCTTTTTGCGGCGCTTTCCGGTTCGCCGCTCAAGCTCCTCCAGCCCTTCTTCCTCGTAATCGTCCAGCCGTTCCCAGTAGACGCCGGGTGCTTCGGTGATCTCAACAAGTTCCTCCGAGGCGCGGGAGGCGTTGGCTCTTACATGGGTCGAGTCCGTGCCGACCACACGCCCGCTGACAAGGCCCTTTTCAATGCACTGGCGCACGACTTCTTCAAATAACCGCCGAAATACCCTGCGGAAGGACGGCTTCCGGCGGCGCAGCTGCGAGATGGTGCTGTGGTCAGGCACCCGGTCGAAGAGGTCGAGGCCCAGGTACCAGCGCAGGGCAATGTCGGTCTGGATACGCCGCTCGATCTCCCGCTCCGACGGGATGCCGCACAGGAAACCCACCAGCAGATACTTCACGATGACCACCGGGTCGATGGCCGGACGGCCGTATTTTTTGCTGTAAAGCGGGGCTGTTTCCTCGTAAACAAAGGACAGATCCAGTGCCGCCTCCAGCTTTCGGAGGAAGTGCTCCCGGGGCATTAAGTCCTCGATCGTTACCATGTACATCGCCAGCTGCATCCCATCACCTCAGGTTGTTTTCCTCATTATAGCATACAGCGAGGGCTGGTGGGAGACTTTGTCAACAGCACCAA
>JAHAEW010000047.1 GCA_018374635.1 Clostridiales bacterium | reverse complement strand
CATCTTCCCGCGTTCCAGCATCTTTCTCACCACCTGCTTCTATTTTACCTCTTACAAACGTAAAACCCCAGCTTTTGCTGGACTTTTTCGACAGGCTGACAGGACAGGCTGTGCCTGTCCTGTTTTTTCTTTTCGTCAATTCTCTTCGGTAAGCATTGTGCGGTGAAGCGGGGTATAGAAGAGATTTCCCCGATCCCAATCCGAACGAAAAAGTGTCATATAGCGCACCTCAAAGCTCATGGGCGGAAGAAGGCGCTCCAACTCAGCCACATCCAGATCCGGCTTGGGCTTGACCTGACGCGCAAGGCTGGCGTGCGGCTGATAGGGCTTATCACTGATCTCAAAACCGGCGCCGCGCAGCGAATCTGCCAGCTGTGCCTGGAGATCCATCAGCGGCGGTGTGGACTCGATTCCCATCCACCAGAGGTCCCCCTCTTTCAGCGGGAACTGTCCGATTCCAGAGCTGATCAGGGGGAACGGCGCACCATGGACCTGATCCATGGCTTGAATGACGTCTGTCAGGCGGTCTGTCTCGCCCAGGAAGGCCAGCGTCAAATGAAAGGTTCCCCGCGGTGTGGGGATGCAGTGCTCGGTATGTGTCTTCAGATAGTGCGTGGCCGTATCCATCCGATCCTTCCAGAGAGGAGGCAGGGATACGGCAATGAACAGGCGCATAAATAATCCCCCTTTGCTGTTTCCTATCTAAGTATATCAAAGAGGGGCATATTGTGCAAGGAGGACTGTGTTTTCTGTATCAAACAAGTTCCTCTTCCCCCACGTCAGACCGCACCGCGCCGCGCCCGGTGGTCATCCCTCCGGAAGCGGCGCGGTGCGGCGGCCCTGTTTCAGCTCTCCATATGACGTCCAAGAAATCCTGCGATGGTCTGTACCAGCTTATAATCCGTCTCGTCGGTCAGGAGCTCTTCCTCATTCCCGGCAAAGACCACACAGCCCAGTACGTCTCCCTCTGAGAGAATGGGGGCGGCACAGGCCACGAAATAGCGGTGATTGTCCTCAGCGACCGTAATGGGCGCCTCTCCGCTCTGATACTGGTAGATACCCCGGCCCTCCATGATCTGCTCCAGCGCGGAAGAGATCCGCTTGTCTGTCAAATCCCGTTTTCCGCCGCCTGCCACCGCCAGACAGGTGTCCCGGTCGGTAATGACCGAAATCCGCCCGGTAGTCTTATTCAGGGTCTCACACATCTGTCCCGCGAAATCCCCCAGTCCTCCCATCAGGGAATACTTCTTGAAGATCACTCCGCCCTCGCTGTTTGTATAAATCTCCAGGGGGTCGCCCTCCCGGATACGCATGGTTCTGCGGATCTCCTTGGGGATCACCACACGGCCAAGATCGTCGATCCTGCGCACAATTCCAGTTGCTTTCATATCCATGATTCCTCCCACGGTTACTTGTTCAGACAGAGATAGTATCCGCAGGAATTGCCATCATATGCAGAAATTTGACTGGGGTTGTTTGGAAAACCTCCATGAACTTTTTATCGCTTGTCCTGTTGTCCGGGAGTCATTCATCACAGCGCATACTTCCAGCTTCCCCTTCCCCGGAAACCGAAATCAGGAACCCCTTTTCGCGCAGCGCCTCTTGGATCAGATCCAGCGTATCCTCGCGGTCGGCCTGGATCAGATGGTAGTGATAGTCCGAGGTAAGATGTTTGAGCGGGCTGGATTTCCCGCTGTGGATCTCCTCCAGAAAGGTGCTGGCCGTGCGGCGGGAGGAAATCAGCAGCGGCGCCTGCACCCGGCCGTAGACCTGATGGTCTACCATCACGTTTTTCACGCTCCCCCCCAGATCCACGATGGTAAAGAGCTCCTCCTCGATCTGGGCGTCGGTATGTCTCACCTGAAACACCCGGCTCGCCTGCCGCCTTTCCTGCAGCCGGTATCCCCGGTGGGTCGAGAGGATGTCATGACCCGCAGCCCGGATCAGCGCAATATCCTGCACGATCACCTGTCGGCTGACCTGACATTCCCTGGCCAGCACGGTCCCCGACACAGGTTTCTGACTTTGTCTGATACGATCCACAATATGCTTTCTGCGCTCCGAACCGGTCATGACCCTTAAATCCTTTCTTCACTTCCCCTCCAATGGGCGAAGATGTTTCAAAGAGAGATCCAGAATAGGGGCGGAATGGGTCAGCGCACCGCAGGAGATATAGTCCACGCCCAGAGCAGCCAGCGCCCGGAGCTTCTCCAGCGTCACATTTCCCGAGCACTCGGTCTGGGCCCGGCCCGCAATGCGCTCCAGGGCCTCCCGCATTTCCTCCATGGACATATTGTCCAGCATGATGATGTCCGCACCTGCGGCCAGAGCCTCTTCCACCATTTCCAGATTTTCTACTTCTACCTCAATTTTCCGTACAAACGGCGCATAGTCCCTCGCCAGACGAACCGCCTGTGCGATCCCTCCGGCCGCCCCAATGTGGTTGTCCTTCAGCAGGACTCCGTCAGATAAATTATAGCGGTGATTTTGCCCCCCGCCAACCCTTACCGCATATTTTTCAAAAATCCGCATATTGGGCGTGGTCTTTCGGGTATCCAGGAGCTTGGTCCCGCTTCCTCGAAGAGCCTCGGCGCAGGCGCGGGTATAGGTGGCAATGCCGCTCATCCTCTGGAGGTAATTGAGGGCCACCCGCTCGCCGGAGAGGAGGACCCGGATGTCCCCCCGCAGGGCAGCCAGGTGTGTTCCTGCCTCCACCTGCTCCCCGTCCCGGCGGAAGAACTCCACCCGGGTCTCCGGGTCCAGCAGCTGAAAGACCCGCTCAAATACCGCCAGCCCCGCAATGACGCCCCGCTCCTTGCATAAAAGTTCCACCTGTCCGGGAGTTTTCTCCCGGATCACTGCGTTGGTGCTCACATCCTCACTGGAAATATCCTCCCGCAGCGCCTGGAGCAGCAGCGGATCGATCTGTGTGGTCATGGTAATGAGATTCATGGATCAATGACTCCTTTCCGGTCCGGGCGCGCCCCAGCAATGGCGGCTGCCGCCCGTTTGGCAAAGACAAGGCTTTCCAGCAGGGAATTGCTGGCCAGCCGGTTTGCGCCGTGCACACCGTTGCAGCTGGTCTCCCCCACGGCAAACAGCCGCTCCATGGAGGTGCGGCTGTCCCGGTCCACCCAGATCCCGCCCATGAAATAGTGCTGGGCCGGGACCACGGGGATGGGCTCCCGGGTCACATCATACCCCTGCTCCAGACAGTGCTGGTAAATATTAGGGAAATGATGGAGTATGGTCTGCCGGGGAATCGGCTCCATGGAGAGCCAGACAAACTCGCTCCCCTCCCGCGCCATCTCCTCCCGGATGGCCTTTGTCACCACGTCCCGGGGGAGCAACTCGTCCACAAAGCGTTTCCCCCGGTGGTTGTAGAGGAGGGCCCCCTCCCCGCGCACCGACTCCGAGATGAGAAACCGCCGTCCGGGTTCCTTGGAGTAGAGGGTGGTTGGGTGGAACTGGACATAGTCCAGGTGCTCCGTGCGGATGCCGTACCGTGCGGCCAGAGCCAGCGCGTCGCCGGTCAGATGGGGAAAATTGGTGGAGTGGGGATACCGCCCGCCGATCCCGCCGGTGGCCAGAATGGTGTATCCGGCCCGGATCTGCGTCACCTGGCCCTGGGCTCCCCGGGCCTCGACGCCCCGGCAGACCCCGTCCTCCACCAATAGGTCCGTCATCGTGGTGTAGGGCCGGATCTCCACATTGGAACGCTCCCGGACCGCGCTCAGCAGCTTGCTGGTGATCTCCCGGCCGGTGATGTCTTTATGAAAGAGGATGCGGGGTCTGGAGTGCGCTCCCTCCCGGGTAAAGGCAAAGCCCGCCCCCTCCCGCTCGAATTCCACCCCCAGCCGGACCAGATCCGCGATGATCTCCGGCGACGTGCGCACCATGAGATCCACCGACTCCATCCGGTTCTCATAGTGTCCCGCCCGCAGGGTGTCCTGAACATAGCTCTCATAGTCCTCCTCCCCGCGCAGCATGCAGATCCCGCCCTGGGCCAGAAAGGAATCGCTGCTCTCTTCCTCTGATTTTGTGATGAGGAGGACCCGCATCCCCCGGGGCAGGTTCAGCGCGCTGAACAGTCCGGCCACGCCGGTCCCCACTACGATCACATCTGTTTTTTCTTCCATCATCTGCTTCTCCCGTCTTCCGCCGTCACCGGGCCAGGCGAAGCATCTGCTCCAGCGCCCGCCGCGCCGCGCCGCTCTGCTCCCGGGGAAGGGACACCGGATTCTTTCCCGTCCGGAGCGCCTCCAGCACTTTTTCCAGCGTGACCCGCTTCATATCCCGGCACACGGGGCTTGTGGCGGGGAAATAGAACCTCTTTCCCGGATTGTCCCGCTCCAGCCGGTGCCGGACCCCGATCTCCGTGCAGATGATGTACTCCTGCGCCTCGTGTTCGGCGGCATAGCGGATGATCCCGCTGGTGCTGCCCACATAGTCCGCATGGGACAGCAATTCGGCCGGACACTCCGGATGGGCCAGCACCGGCACCTCCGGATGGGCCTCCTTGAGGGCGAGCACCTCGGACAGGCGGATCTCCTGGTGGACCGGACAGCAGCCCGGATGGAAGAGGAACTCCTTCTCCGGCACCTGCTGCGCGACAAAATGGGCCAGGTTCTGATCGGGGACCATCAAAATCTTCCGGTTGGGCAGGGCCCGCACCACGTCCAGGGCGTTGGCCGATGTGACGCACACATCGGCACAGGCCTTGAGCGCGGCGGTGGAGTTGATGTAGCACACCACCGCCAGATCCTCCTCCCGCTCCCGGATCTTCCGGATCTCCTCGGGCCGCGCCATGTGAGCCATGGGGCAGTCGGCCTCCGGGTCGGGCATGAGCACCGTCTTTTTTTCATTGAGGAGCTTCGCGCTCTCCCCCATAAAGGCCACTCCGCAGAAGACAATGGTCTGCTGTGGCAGATCGAGGGCCACCTTGCTCAGATAGAAGGAATCCCCCACATAGTCTGCAATCTCCTGCACCTCCGGCGCCACATAGTAGTGGGCCAGGATGACCGCATCCCGCTCCCGTTTCCAATCCTGGATCTGCTGCTCAATCGTCATGTAATCTTCCTCTTTTCACACCGATATTTCCCACTGCTCCGCAGAACATGTTCTGTTATTGTATCATATGTCTTGTCACATGACAACTCATTAATTTTACAGGAAATTTATACCATTCCAAGGGCCGTTACGGCGCAAAAGACCGGCGCGCCAGAGTCAGTCTGACGCGCCGGTCCTATATCCTTCTCCTTGGCTGCGGGGTCTTATGGGCAGGCTCTTCTCACCGGCTCAATGCGCTCAGCGCAGACAGCGTCTGCTCGATCTCCGCTTCGGTGTTGAAGGGCCCCATGCTGGCCCGCAGACTCCCCTGGGGAAAGCTTCCCACTGTCCGGTGGGCCAGCGGCGCACAGTGGAGCCCTGCCCGCATGCAGATCCCATACTCCCGGTCCAGCCGGAAGGCGGCCTGGGCGCAGTCCATCCCCCGCAGGTTGAAGGATACCACCGCCGCCTGCCGGCGGGCGTCGCCTGCGCCGTAGATCTCGATGCCCGGAATGGCCCGCAGGCCGGCCAGGAACTGCCCGCACAGGGCCTGCTCATGGCGGCGGACAGACGCCAGCCCCCGCGCCGCCAGATATTCCAGCCCCGCCCCCAGAGAGGCGATCCCCACTGTATTGAGGGTGCCGCTCTCATACCGGTCAGGCAGGAGCTCGGGCTGTTCCAGATACGCCGAGAAGCTCCCTGTCCCGCCCTGCCTGAGGGGCTCGGGCCGGACGTTGGGCCCCAGGCAGAGCAGCCCGGTCCCGGGCAGCGCCAGCAGCCCCTTGTGTCCGGGACAGGCCAGCAGGTCGATCCCCATGGCCTCCATGTCCAGCTCATACACACCGGCTGACTGGGACGCGTCCACCAGAAAGGGGATCCCCCGCGCCCGGCAGAGGGCTCCGATCTCCTCCACAGGCATCTGTGTCCCCGTCACATTGGAGACATGGGTACACGCCACCAGACAGGTCTCCGGCTCCAGTGCCGCTGCGATCCGGGCGGCCGTCACCGCCCCGGAGTCCGGCCCGCCCTGCACCAGCGTATGGCGCACGCCCCGCGCTTCCAGCGCCCGGAGGGGGCGCAGGACCGAGTTGTGCTCCATGGTGGTCGATACGATGTGCCCGCCGGGACGGGCCATCCCCTGAATGGCCAGATTGAGGGCGTCGGTGGCATTGGCCGTAAAGACGACCCGCTCCGCCTCCCCCACCCGGAAGAAGGCGGATACCTGTTCCCGCACCGCATAGACCATGCGTCCGGCCTCCAGCGCCGGCGCATGGCCGCCCCGGCCGGGGTTGGCGGTCTCCCGCATGGCCTGTGCCGCCCGCTGATAGACCAGCTCCGGCTTCTGGCGGCTGGTGGCGGCAGTGTCCAGGTAGATCATGCCCCCGCCCCCTTCCGTCCCAGGCAGGCGAGCGCCCCTCCCTCCTGGCGGTACAGGGCACAGGGGACCGTCATCTCCTCGAAAAAGGCCCGCGCCGTCCCCTCCGCCTGTTCTCCCTCAAAGCACAGCGAGAGGGAGCAGCTGCCCCCCACGCCCCGGGGCGTCGGCACCAGCGCGGCCGCCAGGCCCTGTTTTCTGGCCTGGGCCTCTCCCTTCATGCTGTGGGTGGTGGTATAAAAGGAAAGAAAGATCATGCCTCCCGCCCCCGCTTTCCCCGGGCGATCAGGGCGGCGCCCAGCGCGCCGGCATAGCGGCCCATGGGATCGGTATGGACCTTGGCGCCCAGGCGCCGGGACAGCCGGTCGACCAGATAGGCGCTGTCGCACAGTCCTCCGGTGAGGAGCACATCGCCCCGGATGGTGTGCCGGGCGCACAGCCCCGCCACCTTGCCCACCACGGAGTCCACCACGCCGGCGGCAATGTCCTCCCGGCGCTCCCCCGCGCCGATGTGACTGATCACCTCGCTCTCGGCAAACACCGTGCACATGGAGCTGATGGCCAGCGGCTCTCCCTGCCCGGCCAGGGCAAAGAGCTCCGGCAGATCCACCCCCAGGCGGTTAGCCATGATCTCCAGAAATTTACCGGTCCCCGCCGAGCACTTGTCGTTCATCAAAAAGCTGGAGGCCATGCCGCCCTCCACGGTGATCACCTTGGTGTCCTGGCCACCGATATCCACTACTGTGCAGTCCCGCCCCAGCAGGGCAAATCCGCCTTTTCCGTGGCAGGTGATCTCCGTGACCGTCTTGGCGGCATAGTCCACCGATACCCGGCCATATCCCGTGGCCACGACCCGCATATCCTCCCCCACGGGACGCCCCTGGGCCGCCAGGCGCTCCGCCACGCCCGCCGCAGTCTCCTTGCCGCTCCACCCGGTAGGCAGGACGAATGCGTCCACCAGCCGCGCCTCGTCCAGCACCACGACTTTTGACGCGGTGGAGCCGATATCGATTCCGGTAAAATAGCTCATGGTTCCATCGTCTCCAGAAATGCCGCCAGGCGGGTATTGATCTGTCCCTTGTCGGACTGGGAGTAGTCGGTCTCAATGTTCAGGTAGGGCAGGCCCTTCTCCTGCGTCACAAAGCGCTTGATGAAATGGGACTCTACATCATAGGTGTGGCAGGACTGGAGGATGATCTCCAGCACGCCGTCTATGGCGTACTCGTCGATCATTTCACCGATATACCGCCTCCGGCTGTCGTTGGGGCTCATGACCGAACAGTTGATGTTGAGATACTTCCGGGCCAGGGCGTCATAGACGTCTGGATTGTTCTCATCCACCTTTTCCACCTTTTCCCGGGTCCCGCTGCAAGTATCGAAGGCCACCACGTCGGCCCCCATCTCCTCCACGCTGCGGATGATCTTCTCCCGCACGCCCGCGTTGGGGCAGCCCGTCAGCAGAAGGCGGGGCCGGCCGTTCCGCTTTCCCCTGTAATTGGCCTCCCAATCGGAGCGCACCTGGGCGGTACGCGCCTCCACGCTCTTACAGCGCTCCTCCAGATCAAAGGAGAAGCTTCCCACATCGATCTGGGTGCCCATCTCGTATCCGCTGATGGGGGCGGGATCGAGCTTGCCCAGCTCCAGATAGCGGAGCATCACATCGCGCTCCCGGTTCTTGCGGCGGATGGCCGTCCGGATATCCTCCTCCGTAATGGTGATCCCATAGAAATCCTCCAGCTTCTTCCGAAAGGCGATGATCTGCTCTTTCCAGAAGGCCAGCGCAGCTCCGTCCCGGCTGTGGGGCAGCTGCATCACATAGGTCTCCTTGATCTCATTGAGCAGCTCGAACATCTTCTTTTTTCCGTCACAGGTGGTCTCTCCCACCACCAGGTCGGAGAAATAGAAGTAAGGACAGGTATCCGTGAGGGCAAAACCGTAGCTGGCCTTGATCAGCGGACACAGATTGCGGGGAAGATTCGCCTCGGCGGCGGCGATCGGCTCCTCGCTGGAGGCGCACAGCCCCACCGGAACGGCCCCCGCCGCATAGATCAGTTCAATGGGCACATAGGAGCAGAACAGCCCGATCACCCGGGCCCCCGACTCCTTCAGCTGCTTCATTCGCAGAAATCCAGCCTGACGGGCCTCCTGATAGCTCTCAAATCCGGCAGGCAGGCGAAGCGCATTCTTCTCCATACAGAACATCCTTTCCCAAACAGACGGCAGCCCCGGGCGGCCCGGGACTTTTCCTCCCAAATTGACCCCATCGTAGCAAAGCATCTTCTGAAAGTCCAATCGCTTCTTTCAATGGCCTCAGGCTGCCTTTATCGAAAAAATAGATGAAGCATTCTGATCCCCCTCCGCGAAGCCCTCTCCAGTGTATGCCGCCGCCTGCCGCTGCGTCCCGGCAGCAATAAAAATACCCCCGGACGCGGCCGTGTGTACCGCTGTCCGGGGGTTGCCGCTGTATTCTGATGGCGGTCAATGCCGCCCTATCTTCAGCCGGGCCATAGCCCGGGCCAGCGCCGCTTTGGAGTGATAGTACTCCTGAATGCTCTGCTTCTGGCGCAGGCGTTCCTCGGCGCGCAGTTTGGCGGCCTCCGCGCGCTTGCGGTCCACCTCCTCGGGATGTTCCGCAAAGCCCACCAGAAGGATCACGTAGTCGGGCTTGATCTCCGCGAATCCAGCCCCAACCACGGCGCTCTCCCAGTCGCCCTCGCTCTCATAGCGCAGCTCGCCGGGTTCGATGGCGGTGACCACCGGCTCGTGGCCCGGATAGATCCCCATCTCCCCGTCCACGGCGGGGATGATCAGGGCGTGGGCCGGGCCGATGTAAAACTGCCGCTCCGGTGTGATGATCTCCAGATAGAAGCTGGTCTGGGCCATTATACCGCCCCCATCTTCTTGGCCTTTTCCACGACCTCGTCCACGTTGCCCACCATGCTGAAGGCCGCTTCCGGATATCTGTCCAGCTCGCCGCCCAGAATGGCCTCAAAGGAGCGGAGGGTATCGGCCAGCTTGACGTAGCGGCCCTCCAGCCCGGTGAAGGTCTCGGCCACGGAGAAGGGCTGGGAGAAGAACTGCTGGATGCGCCGGGCCCGCTCCACGGTCCGCCGGTCCTCCTCCGAGAGCTCCTCCATGCCCAGGATGGCGATGATGTCCTGGAGCTCCCGGTACCGCTGAAGCAGCTCCTGGGTCCCGCGGGCCACCCGGTAGTGCCGCTCACCCACCACATCGGGCTCCAGAATGCGGGAGGTGGACTCCAGCGGGTCCACCGCCGGATAGATCCCCTGCTCCACGATCTTACGGGAGAGGACGGTGGTGGCGTCCAGATGGGCAAAGGTGGTGGCGGGCGCGGGGTCCGTCAGGTCGTCCGCCGGGACATAGACCGCCTGCACCGAGGTGATGGCCCCGTCCTTGGTGGAGGTGATGCGCTCCTGAAGGGCGCCCACCTCGTTGGCCAGCGTGGGCTGGTAGCCCACGGCGGAGGGCATCCGCCCCATCAGGGCCGAGACCTCGGAACCAGCCTGGACATAGCGGAAGATGTTGTCGATGAAGAGCAGCACATTCTGCTTCTCCCGGTCCCGGAAGTACTCCGCCATGGTCAGCCCGGTCAGGGCCACGCGCATGCGGGCTCCGGGGGGCTCGTTCATCTGTCCAAAGACCAGCGCGGTCTTTTCAATGACCCCCGACTCGCTCATCTCCCGCCAGAGGTCGTTGCCCTCGCGGGTGCGCTCGCCCACCCCGGTAAAGATGGAGTATCCGCCGTGCTCGGTGGCAATGTTGTGGATCAGCTCCTGGATGAGCACCGTCTTGCCCACGCCTGCGCCGCCGAACAGGCCGATCTTGCCGCCCTTGGCATAGGGCGCCAGAAGGTCGATGACTTTGATGCCGGTCTCAAACACATCCACCACCGGCCGCTGGTTCTCAAAGGCGGGGGGCTGCCGGTGGATGGACCAGGTCTCGCCGGCCCTGACCGGCCCCTTCTCATCGACGGCCTCTCCCAGGACGTTGAACATCCGGCCCAGTACGCCCTCGCCCACGGGAACGGAGATGGGCGCTCCGGTGGCCGTGACCTCCATGCCCCGGCCCAGGCCCTCGCTGGGCGAGAGCATGATGCAGCGCACGGTATCTCCCCCCACATGCTGGGCCACTTCCATCACCTGGCGTTTTCCTCCCAGCTCTACCTCCAGGGCTTCCTTGAGCTCCGGGAGCGTGCCGTCAGAAAAGGCCACATCCACCACAGGTCCCATGACCTGTACGATGGTTCCTTTGTTCTCACTCATGATATCGCATCCCCTTTCGGGCGTTTCCTGTCTGATTCTGCTTGTGCCGCCGTCCGGCGGAACTGCGGCCTAAAATGACTCGGCCGCCTGGGCGCCGCCCACCACCTCGGTGATCTCCTGGGTGATGGCGCTCTGGCGCGCCCGGTTGTAGGAGAGGTTCAGCTTTTGAAGCATGGCCCTGGCATTGTCGCTGGAGGACTTCATGGCGGTCATGCGGGCATTCTGCTCCGAGCAGTAGGATTCCACCATGGCGCCGAAGAGCACGCCTTTCAGATAGCCCGGCACCAGGCGGTCCATGACGGCCCGCACCGACGGGACATAGGTCACGTCCCGGTGATAGCAGTCCCGGTTTTCCTCATAGTCCGGGAATGCATCCGGGTCCAGCGGCAGGATCTTATAGGCGGTGGGCTCCAGACGGAAGGAGTTGATCATATTGGTAAAGAGGACATAGACCTCGTCCAGCTTCCCGTCCAGATAGAGCTGCATCAGCACCTCTGACATATCGCGTGCCCGGCTGATGTTGGGATTCTGCGCGGTATAGAGAAATTCTCCGTCGATGGGGATGCCCCGTTCGGTAAAGTAGGAGCGCCCCACCTGTCCCACCACAAAGAGGTAGGAGTTGGGCGTCTTTGCCATCCGCTCCTCTGCCATCTTCAGAATGTTGTGGTTGTACGCGCCCGCCAGGCCCTTATCGCCGGTGATCACGATATAACCTACCTTCCGCCGCTCCGGCGGGATACCGGGCCGCTTGTCAAAAAAGCGGTGGTCGATCTCCGGCGAGTGGTGGAGGATATCCGAGATGGTGGTCTCGATCTTATGGAAGTAGGGCTCCACATCGCTGAGCTGTTTGCGCGCCTTGCGCAGGTTGGAGGAGGAGATCAGATACATGGCGTTGGTGATCTTCAGCGTCTGCTCCACGCTCTTAATGTGGTTCCGAATCTCCTTTATACTTGCCATGTGCCGCTCACCCGCCTCTTGCTCTCCTCCAGGGCCGCGCGGATGGTCTCAATGGCCGGAGCGCTCAGGTTCCCGCTCTCCTGGATATCTGCCATCACGTCGGCGTGCTCCTCCTCCATCTCCGCGGCAAAGGACAGGAGGAACTCCCGCACCTTCTCCAGCGGCACATCGTCCACCAGGCCGTTGGTGGCCGCATAGAGGATTACCGCCTGGCGGTTCACCGGCATGGGATGGTAGAGGGGCTGCTTGAGCAGCTCCAGAAGCCGCTTTCCGTGGTCCAGCGCCTGCTGCGTGGCGGCATCCAGGTCCGAGGCGAACTGGGTGAATACCTCCAGTTCCCGGAACCGGGCCAGATCGATGCGCAGGGTACCTGCCGTTTTCTTGACCGCCCGAGTCTGGGCCGCGCCGCCCACACGGGAGACCGAGAGGCCCACATTGACGGCGGGCCGCTGACCGGCGAAGAAGAGGTCAGTCTCCAGATAGATCTGTCCGTCGGTAATGGAGATGACGTTGGTGGGGATATAGGCCGACACATCGCCCGCCTGGGTCTCAATGATGGGGAGCGCGGTCATAGAGCCGCCCCCGTACTCCTTGGTCAGGCGGCAGGCCCGCTCCAGCAGGCGGGAATGCAGATAGAACACATCTCCGGGATAGGCCTCCCGCCCAGGCGAGCGCTTGAGCAGCAGGGAGAGGGTGCGGTAGGCCACCGCGTGCTTGGAGAGATCGTCATAGACGATGAGCACGTCCTTTCCCTTCTCCATGAAATACTCGCCCATGGCCGCTCCGGCATAGGGCGCGATATACTGCAAGGGGGCCGAATCGCTGGCCGTGGCCGAGACGATGATGGAGTACTCCATTGCGCCGTGCCGCTTCAGGGTGTCCTGGATACGGGCCACCGAGCTGGCTTTCTGGCCGATGGCCACATAGATGCAGATGACGTCCTGTCCCTTCTGGTTCAGGATGGTGTCCACCGCAATGGCGGTCTTTCCGGTCTGCCGGTCCCCGATGATCAGCTCCCGCTGTCCCCGTCCGATGGGGACCATGGCGTCAATGGCCAGAATTCCGGTCTGAAGGGGCACATTGACCGGCTCCCGGGCGACCACTCCGCTGGCCTCGTGCTCAATGGGGCGTGTCTCGCTGGTCTTGATCGGACCAAGCCCGTCAATGGGACTGCCCAGAACGTCCACCACGCGGCCGATCATGGCCTCCCCGACGGGGACATCGGCCGCCCGCCCGGTGCGGCGCACCACCGTGCCCTCCCGGACGCCCGCGTCGCTGCCCAGCAACACCACGCCCACGCTGTCCCGGGCCAGATTCATGACCATGCCCTTGACGCCGGTCTCCAGCTCCACCAGCTCGCCGTAGACCGCCTTGTCCAGGCCGTATACGGTGGCGATCCCATCGCCTACCTCCAGCACGGCGCCCACTTCATCCCGCCGTACGCGGGTATCGTACCCGGCGATCTCTTCCCGCAGGAGGGCGACGATCTCTTCCGGTTTGCTTTTCATGCCATTCGCCTCTCTTCCAGATACCGGCTCAGGCCGGCCATCGCACCACGGACGCTCTTGTCGTACCGGATGCCCTCCAGCTCCAGGATAAATCCCCCCACGAGGGATGGATCGGTGCGGATCTCAAACTGGACGTCCGCCCGATGGTGGAGCCTGCACAGGGCCTTGCGGATCTGTTCCAACTCCTCGTTCTCCGGCGCGCGGACGCAGGTCAGGACACACCGCGCCGTATTCTTCTCCCGCAGCCCCAGAGCCCGGAACGCTTCCAGGATCTCGGGCAGCAGCGCCATCCGGTTCTTCTCCGCCAGCAGGCGGTAAAAGCGCAGCAGGGTCCCATGTCTTTCCAGTTCCGGCAGACGCGCCAGCAGGCGCTTTTTTTCTTCCGCGCGTACCGTAGGCGCGCAGAGGGCCGCCCAGAGCTGACTCTGCCCCATGAGCGCCTCCGCAGTTTCCCGCAGCCCCGCCTCATCGGGCGTCACCTCATAGAGGGCCTGGGCATAGCGGCGCGCAAGTTCGCTCATGTGCGCTCACCCACTTCCGCCAGAAAGGATTCCACCATGGCCTGTTCGGCCGCGGAGTCCATGGCCCGTCCGGCCACCTTCCCGGCAGCCAGCAGCGCAAGAGCCGCCACCTCGTTCCGCGCGCCCCGCAGCATGGCCTCCCGCTCCTCCGCGATCTGGACCTGGGCCTGGCTGTGCACCTGCTTGGCGTCCGATTCAGCCTGGGCCAATTTGGCCTCATAGGCCCGCTGCGCCCGGTTCTGGGCATCGGCCACCAGCTCGGAGGCCTCCTGCCGGGCGTCCGCCAGCTTGGCCTCGTACTCGCCGCGCAGCTCCTCTGCCTGGCTGTGTTGGATCTGTGCGGATTCCAGCTCTTCCCGCACCAGAGCGGCGCGCTGTTCCAGCACCGCGTTGACCCGTCCGAAGAGCAGTTTTCGCAGGATCAGATAGAGCACCAGCAGATTGATGACGGTAAACACGATGGTGGAAACTTCAAATTCCAGCATGGGGAACGCCCCCTTAACCCATAAAAATCACGAGCAGCGCGGTGATAAAGCCAAAGATGGCGGTACCTTCTGCCAGAGCGCAGCCCATCAGCAGGGCGCTGTTGATCTTTCCGGCCGCCTCAGGCTGGCGGGCAATGGCCTCGCTGGCCTTTCCGGTGGCAAAGCCGATGCCGATACCGGCGCCGATGCCGGTGAAAACCGCAATTCCCGCAGCAATGATTCCCAGTGTCATAGTAATTTCCTCCTCAAAATATACTGTCCGTTACGCTTCTTCCTCTTTGATGCCCTCTCCGGTAAAGAGCGTGGTGAGGAATACGAAGACCACCGTCTGGATCAACCCGTCAAACAGGTCGAAATAGAGGCTGAATACCGCCGGCAGCACCACAGGCACCAGAAGCTTGATCATCTCCATGATGATAAACGCGCCCAGGATGTTGCCGAACAGACGCATACACAGCGCCAGGGGCCGGATGGCCACCTCCATGAGATTGATGGGGATGAGCAGCGGCATCGGCTCGGCAAATTGCCGCAGGCCGCCCAGCAGTCCCCGATACCGGAACTGTGCCCCATAGATCAGCACCATGCTCATCAGGGCCAGGGCTGCCGTCACGCTGATGTCCTTCGTGGGCGGGGTCAGCCCCACGATCCCAATCAGGTTGGACACACCGATGTACAGTGCCACCGTCCCCAGATAGGGGGCGAAGGGTCTCCAGTGCGTTCCGAGATTGGTCTTTACAAACCCGTTGAGAAACTGCACCGCGCCCTCCAGGGCGATCTGCGCCTTGCCGGGGTCCTGCACCCGCAGGTTCCGCGTCAGAACCAGCGCGCACACGATGAGGGCCGCCATGACGATCCAGGTGACCACCACCGACTCCGCCACCGGGACGCCGCCCAGTACCGGGATCGTAAAGGCGATCCGGTTGCCCAGCTCCTCGACCAGCGCCTCCTTGAATCCATCCAAACACATCACCTCGTTTTCGCGTGTGCTATCATACTCCCGCGCCGTTTCTTTGGGAATCCTTTGGAAAGTAAAAAAAGTATGGAACATAACCCAAAGCGGGACCGGTCTCTCCGGGCTTCCAAGGTCTCAGGCCAGAACGCTCCCCTCCGGGAAGGCGCGGCGGAAGATCCGGCGGACCAGGGGGCCGGCGATCAGGAGCTGGAAGGGCAGCGCCATCACAAAGTTGCGTGGAATATTGATGAGCCACTGGAGTGGCACTCCGCTCCACATCCCGGTATGCACCGCCCCCTCACAGGCTCCGTACAGGGACATGACCAGCACCATGGGGACCACCATACAGCTGGAGATACACACCACTTTCTTGAAAGGCGGGTCCTGGGGCCGGACCAGAAAGCGGAAGGCAAAGCCCTTTGCCAGCCGGGACACCAGAAACCAGTCACAGCACATAGCAAAGACATAGGCGGCCGGGAAGCCCAGCCAGGCCGCCGCTGCAACCTCCAGATCGACCGCTCCATATTGGAGCGCAACATTGTACAGGCTCATCCAGAGCACCATGGCAAAGCACATCAACACCGTATAGATGAGGCTCTCCCGCTTATTCTGAGGCATCGTTCATTCTCCTTATCGAAAAAAATTTCGGCCCGTTCCGGCCGCTGCTCAAACAGGATACCAGAGATAGCTCCGCCTTCGTAATAGGGAGTTCTTCCGAACTTTCCGCCTGCTGTCTCCGCCGGTTTTCTTAAACTTGACGAAACCGGACGCATTTGACACCGGGTTGTTCTTTTCTTATACTGGTAGGGAAAGGAGTCTGTCCACCATGTCTGTACCCTCCCGCTCTTCCCTCCGCGCACAGCTTGTATGGCTGAATGTGGTCATCGTGTTTTGCTCCATCGCCCTCTCTCTGGCGGGCACGCTGTATCTCACGCTGCGCAGCGAGCGCCGCGCGCTGGACAACAGTCTGCTCAACTCCGCCTCCATCCTGTCCCGCGTCCCGCTGGTAGCCGAGGTCCTGAGCGGAAGCGCTCCCAGAGAAGCGCTGGCGGCCTTTCTGGACAGCACCACGGCTCATGTCTCCGACATCGACCTGATCCTGGTGACCGATACGGAAAACCGCATCTATTATGCGCCCGACGCCGCTTTGCTTGGGACCCGCTACCCGGGGTCCGCGCAGAACGCCGTTCTGGCCGGCGCGTCTCCCTACACTTCCAACGAGACCGGCCCAATCGGCTCTGACCATTCCGCCTATGCTCCGGTCCTGGATGACAGCGGGGCGCTGCTCGGCTTTGTGGTCGTGGGCGTCTATGTCCGCAGTATGGCCGTCCTTACCTCCCAGACGGTCCTCCGTTTTGTCGGAATCGGCCTGCTCTCCGCGGCCCTCGGCTCTTTGCTGGCAAGCCAGCTCTCCCGCCGCATCAAGGCGTCCCTTATGGGGTATGAGCCGGACGCCTTCGCCCAGCGCTTTCATCAGCGCGAGGACATTCTGGACGCCCTGGAAGAGGGGGTCCTGGCCATCGACCGGGAAGAAACCATCATCTTTCTCAATACCGCCGCGGCACAGATGCTCTCCCTGGATGAGGACCATGTGCTCGGAAAACCCCTCCATGCCGTCTATCCCCATTCCACGCTGGGCCGGATCCTGCGCACGGGGAAGCCGGAATACAATGTCAGCATGAGCTCTCTCAAGGATGTTCGGGTGCTCTCCGACCGGCTGCCCCTGTACGAGGACGGCCGCCTCACCGGCGCGGTCGGGATCTTTCGCAACCGCACCGAGGTGACCCGTCTGGCCGACGACCTCACCGGCGTGCGGCATATGGTGGACGCTATGCGCGCCTACACCCATGAATTCATGAATAAGCTCCATGTGATCCTGGGCCTCCTCCAGATCGGGGAGCCCGAGAAAGCCCAGCAGTATATCATGGACACCAAGCGCACCCAGCAGGAGGCGGTCAGCCGCATCATGCACCAGATCGGAGAACCCTCCGTGGCCGCCCTTTTGGTGGGTAAGACCAGCCGCGCCGGGGAGCTTGGCATCCGTCTCACCCTGGACTGGGAGAGCTTCCTGCCGGAGGGCAGCCCCTGGCTCCCCCCCGACGCCTATGTAACCGTTCTGGGCAATCTCATCGAAAACGCCATCGAAGGACTCAACCAGTCCCCCCGGGACAGCAAGGAGATCACCGTCAGCATCCGGGAGTCGGATGCCTCCCTGCTTCTGTGTGTGGAGGATACCGGTCCCGGCATTCCCTCGGAGATCCAATCGCATCTCTTTGAGCTTGGCCGCTCCACCAAGGGGCGGGGCCGCGGGACCGGCCTCGCGCTGGTGCAGGAGGTGGTCTCGGCCTATCACGGCGAGATCCGGGTGGAGTCGGAGTCGGGCATCGGCACATCGTTTTTCATTACGTTCCGGCGGGAAGCTCTCGCCGGCGCAGAGGAGGAGTCGGATTGTATCAAGTCGTGATCGTGGAGGACGACCCCATGGTGTCCCTCCTGAACAAGACCTTTACGGAAAAGGACCCCCGCTTTGAAGTGATCCAGACCTTTCCAGAGGGGCGCAGCGCCCTGGAGTGGCTCTCCTGTCACCCCGCGGACCTGCTCATCCTGGATGTGTACATGCCTCTCCTCACCGGGATGGAGCTGCTGCACGAACTGCGCGCCCGGGAGGTCGAGTTAGACGTCATCATGGTCACGGCCGCCAATGACGCGAAGACTGTGGACGCGCTGTTCAAGCTGGGGGTGGTGGATTATCTGGTCAAGCCCTTTACCTGGGAGCGCTTTCAGCAGGCGCTGGACACTTTTTGCCGCCACCGCCAGGCCGTGGCCGGAGAGGCGGTCAGCCAGGACGCCCTGGATCAGCTCTTTTCCCCCTCCGGCTCCTCTCCGGAGCGTCCGGTCCCCAAGGGCCTTCAGGAGAGCACGCTGGAGCGAATCCGCGCCTGCCTGCGCACCGCCCCGCCCCAGGGTCTGCCCAGCGAGGCCCTCTCACGCCAGACGGGCCTCTCCGTCGTAACGGTCCGGCGCTACATGAATTATCTGGTAGAGCGCGGAGAGGCGGTCAGCCGCGTCAATTACGACACCGGCGGACGGCCCTGCCGCCTCTACCGCTACCCTGACCTCCTGTGAAAGCCCTTCTACTTTCCACAATGTGGGCATATCCTGTGGAAAGAAACGCAAAGGAGGCGGGAGCATGGAGCGCTCCGGAAGCAAACAGGAGACCCTGACACGCCTGGCCGTGTGTGTAATCGCGGCCCTGATCCTCTACTCCAGCGCAAAACCCCTGTGTTCTGCCCTGAAACTCCCACTGTGGGAGGAATACCGCCCCTGGCTGGAAAAAAATCGGATTCAAGCCATTGCCGTGGTGTCCGCCGTGCTCTTCGGGCTCTCCCTGGCGCTCTTTCCCCTGGAGGCCAAGGAGGAAGAATCCCCGCCCTGTGAGGACGATTTTCAGCCCGTAGCTTAGAACCACACCGCCGGAAAAAACGCGTTCACTTCCTTCCGCCGTCTGCGGGCGGCGGAACTCTGCGGGGCTCTTACCACACGAAGCGCAGAAATACCCTTATCGACAAACTGACGCCGCCTCTGCATGCAATGATGCAGAGGCGGCGTCACCTGTTTTTTATCGGAATTTGGGCAGAAGGGCCGCGCCGATGATCCCAGCGTCATTCCCCAATTTGGCCCGCATCAGGCGGGTGCGGCTGGCATTGTTCCGGGCGTAATCCTCCCGGTTGAGAATCGAGCGGACCGGCGCCATCAGCGTCTCACCTTGGTTGGAAATGCCGCCGCCGATGCAGAAGATCTCAGGCTGGAAGATATTCACCAGGCTGGCCACGCCGCAGCCCAGGTATTCAATGTATTCGTCCACCACCCGGCCTGCCGCGGCGTCTCCCAGGCCTGCCGCTTCAAAGGGAACGCGCCCATTGACCTTGGTCAGGTCCCCCTCTGCCAGCTTCCACAGCAGGGAGTCAGGGTTCTGCTCCATGCTCTCCCGGGTGCGCCGGATCAGGGCCGTGGCCGAGCAGTAGGTCTCAAAGCAGCCCCTGCGGCCGCAGGTGCACAGCCGGCCGCCGTGCTCCAGCACAAAATGCCCCACCTCCATCCCGGCATAGTTGAAGCCGGTATAGAGCCTGCCGTTGAATACCGCCCCGCCGCCAATGCCGGTCCCCAGCGTAATGGCCACCATGGATGCGCTCCCCCGTCCGGCGCCCACGGCATACTCGCCCAGGGCGGCGGCGTTGGCGTCGTTCTCCATGTAGATGGGAAGCCGCTCGGGAAAGTGCCGGCGGAGCAGGTCCACCAGAGGCACATTTTCAAAATCCAGGTTGCTCCAGTACCGCACCACGCCCCGCCGGGGATCAATGGTCCCCGGAGAGCCGATCCCCACCGCGTCCAGCTCCTCCCAGGAGACGCCGGCCTGCCCAGCCGCCAGTCTGGCCGCGGCTGCCATCGTATCCGCCACCGTTTCCGCTCCCCGGGGTGTGGGGATATTCCCGCGGCCCAGAATTTCACCCGCTTCGCTCACCACCGCAGCGGCGATATTGATTCCCCCCAAGTCGATACCCAGATAATGCATACTGCACAACCTCTCTTCCGGTCAGGTTGTGCTCATTGTACCATACTTCCTATCGGAATGCAAAAGGCTGCGTTCGGTCCCTGCCTTTCGCCCCATCAGATGAAAGGCCAGGGCCACCGCGCCGCTGATGATCAAAAAGGCATAGAAGCTGATTCCCCGGCTCACCAGCATGGCAGGGGTCACCAGTCCCGCCCCAAAGATCGGAGCAAAGGCCGCCACAAATCCCCCTTCCGCCGGGCCCACCGCGCCGGGCAGGGGAAGAGAGGAGACCGCCAGCGTCACCAGCGCCTGGGTTCCCAGAAAGAGCGCCGGCCCCGTCCCGCTCAGTCCGAACGCCCGGTACACCACATAGGGCACCGAAAAGACCGCCGTGAGCTGTAAGGCATTGAGCCCCAGAAGCATGGGCAGAAGGGCCGGATTGCGCCGCAGGACCCCGGCTCCGGCCGCATATTCCTCCATCTGCCGCGCCAGCTTCTCGCCCGCGCCCGCTCGGTCCCGGATGATGTGGACCCGGTTCAGAAGATCCAGGACACCCCCTGCAAGCCGCCCGGCCAGATGGGGAAAACACAGAAAGGAGAGCATTCCGGCCGTCAGCGCCCCCATCACCGCCGCGCCGTACAGGAGCAGCAGCCCCAGGCCGCCTCCCATACCCTGGCGCAGCGCCGGCAGAAAGAGCCAGGCACACAGGGCATAGAGCAGTACCGTGATCTGATAACAGATGGCAATGAGCATCATATTGAGCGCTCCGTGGGCGGCGGGGACTCCATCCCGTGACATATAGTAGATCTGCGCCGGCTGCCCTCCTGTGGCCGACGGCGTGATGGAACTCACGTAGAATCCCACAAAGGAATAGCACAGGCAGCGGCGGTAGGGCGTCCGGTGCCCCAGCCGTCCCAGAATCAGGCGGGTACACATGGCCTCACTTCCCACAAAGACCAGCATCAGACCCAGTCCCAGCAAGACATAGCGTCCATCCACCCGGTGCAGGATCTCCACCAGGCTACCCAGCGGCTGATCCCGCAGCAGCACAAATCCAGTCACCCCCATCAGGACGGCCAGCAGCAGGACGCCGGCCAGGTTTCTCTTATTGGACATACTCTTCCCTTCCTTTGCTCTCCGGATCCGCAGATCAGGCGCATACTTCCGTATTCTGTGTCATGGCCTCCAGAATCCGGGCGAGTCCCGCAGCCTGCAATTCACGCTTGCGCGCCCGCATGCGCGCCGACATCTCTGAGAGGGTCCTGTCATCGTAGAGCAGCCCCTGGATGGCCGCAAGGCACTCTTCCGGCTCCTTCGCCGCCGCCCGGGCCAGGCCGGAGCGCAGCAGGAAGCGGGCGTTGTTCTTCTCCTGTTGGAGAAAGGGCTCCCACAGCAGAAGGGGCAGCTCGGCAAACAGGCTCTCAAAGACGGTAATGCCGCCTGGCTTGGTGAGCATCAGGTCGGCCTGTTCCATATACTCCCAGACCCGGTCGGTAAATCCCACCAC
Organism: Clostridiales bacterium; assembly: GCA_018374635.1. Taxonomy (GTDB): domain Bacteria; phylum Bacillota; class Clostridia; order Oscillospirales; family Oscillospiraceae; genus Pseudoflavonifractor_A. The sequence goes on along the minus strand of JAHAEW010000047.1, from coordinate 3,161 downwards.
TTCAATGTGCTCATACCGCCCGGAAAGCCTCTGGTAAAGCCTCTGATTATGGCCGGTGAGAATCGTAGTGCGCACACCGGGCAGCTGGTCCAGCGCATCATAGAAAGAGTCCTTCTTCGGCAGCAGGCCCAGTCCGCCGCCCATGATGAGCAGCCGCCGCTCTCCCCCGCCCCTCTGGTGACGGATGGCGCGGAATTCCTCTTTGACCGGAATTCCCGTCACATGGATGCGCCCGGCCTCCACCCCTTTCTCCATCAGCCGCTCCTTGATCTCCCGGCTTCCGACCAGATAACCGTCGGTGCGGCTGTGGATCCACTCGTTATGTGTGGACAGATCGGTTACACAGGTGACCAGCGGCAGGCGGTCTCCGCTCTCTTCCTTGTAGCGGGAGACCAGGCCGGCACAGATGGGATGGGTCGCGATCACCGCGTCGGGCCGTTTTTCCCACAGCAGCGTTTCCAGCTTGTCCAGCATGGGCCGGTCCAGCGGGGAATGGGTGTCGGAGGGCAGGCGGTCCGCCATGCGGTAATAGGCGTTGAACAGCCCGCATCCATAGGTCACAAGCAGGTCAAACGCCTTGTAAAGGGCCTCTGAGCCGTTCGGCATGGCATAGGCAAAAAAGTCCAGTACCTCCACCTCTGCCTTGGGAAAATCCCGGCCAAGCTGCTGCCGCAGCGACTGCGAGGCGGACCAGTGGCCCAGTCCAAATTTCCCGGTGAGTATGAGGATCTTCATGGCGCTCCCTCCTTTATGGCTCACAGTATAGCATACAAGTCTTTAGAAAAAGACGGCCGAAATCTTAAAAAGCCTTTAAGGATGTGTAAAAATCCTCTGACACCGTTCTCGGTTCCAAAACAAGACCGGTACAGAGCCTTTCCTGCTCTATACCGGTCTAAAAATACACTATTTGGATGTCTTTGGACGCCTGGCCCACCCACTTCCCCTGGGGCGCTGGGGAAGTCTGGCGGTAAAGCAGGTCCCATGTTCCCGCGTACTGGCAACCGTCAGCTTTCCTCCGTGGGCCTCCACAATGGTACGGGCAATGGCCAGTCCCAGTCCACACCCGCCCTGGTCCCGGCTGCGGGCGCTGTCCGCCCGGTAAAAGCGCTCAAAGAGATGGGGAAGGTGCTCCGGCGAGATGGGGTCTCCGGTGTTATGGACCATCAGGCGCACCCGCTCCTGCTGCCGCTTCAGGGTCAGCCGCACCGCGCCATGCTCCCCGGCATATTTTACCGCGTTGTCCAGCAGAATCATCACCAGGCGGCGGAGCTGTCCTTCGTCCCCCTGGAGCAAGATCCCGGGCTGGATCTCACCGTCCAGCTGTACCCCTGCCTCAAAGGCCACCGACTCAAAGGGGAGCAGGCAACCCAGCGTAAGGTCGCTCATGGACAGTCTGGCACAGGTCAGCGGCAGTCTGGCGGCATCGTTCTTGGCCAGGAAGAGCAGATCCTCCACCAGCTCCTTCATGCGTCCCGCCTCTTCTTGGATAAAGGTGAGCCATTTCTTCTGCCGCTCCACGGAATCTTCCGGGTGGAGAGCACGATACCCGCATTGGCCAGAATCACCGTGAGCGGCGTCTTGAGCTCATGGGAGGCGTCGGCCACAAACTGCCGCTGCTGCTCCCACGCCTGCTCCACCGGGCGCAGCGCCATAGAGGACAAAAAGAGGCTCACAATCAAAAAGCACACCAGAGCCCCCGCTCCCACCAGCAGAGAGGTGATCACCAGATCCATCCGGTTTTCCCGCTCCCAGCGCATATCGGCAAAGGCAATGCGGAGCGTTCCGTCCCGGTCCCACTCCGCCAGATAGCGCAGATGGCTTGGCTTGGTAATGGTCCCTTCAGACACGCCCTGCTTCCGCACTTCCTCTACCGCCTGCTCCAGCGCTTCCTGAGAGACCTGTATATTTCCTCCGGGGGAATAGGAGTCGATCTTTCCTTCCTCATCCAATACCACCCCAAAGACCGGTACCATCGCCAGCTGACGGGCCTCGGGCTCTCCTCCGTCCGGCTCCTCCCCCTCCGGTAAAGCAATTTCGATCTGAGGAGGGTCCATGCTCTCCCCCCACTTCAAAGCCAGACGCATGGCCGAGATGCTCTGCCCGCGCAGGCGCTGTGATGTGGAGCCCAGCAAGACGGCAAACACGATCAGCAGGACCAGACTCACCAGCATCATATTGATGAGAATGAACTTTCTCCTCAGCTTCTTCAACATAGCTGTGCCTCCGTCAACTCAGGGGGATATCCAGGTGGTAGCCCACCTTGCGCACCGTCCCGATGCCCACTCTGGAGTTCAAGAAGTTCAGCTTTTTACGCAAAAAGGAGATATAGACCTCCACATTGTTGTCTTCCGCATCCGATTCCATCCCCCAAACCTTGGAGATGATGTCCTCCTTGGGCACGACTGCCCTGGGCGCCGACATGAGGAGCCTGAGCACATCGAACTCCTTAAATCCGAGACGCACCGACTTTCCGGCGCAGGAGAGACAGCGGGTCGAAAGGTTGAGGGAGAGATCTGATACGGACAGGCACTCCGAGAGGACCTCACCCTGCCGGCGAGTCAGGGCCCGCACACGGGCCAGCAGCTCACCGGCATCAAAGGGCTTGGTCATATAGTCGTCCGCTCCACAGTCCAGGCCGGTGATCTTTTTGCTGGTTTCGTCCCGGGCGGTCAGCATCAGAATGGGGGTGGAGATATGGGCCGCGCGGAGCCGCCGGGCCACCTCAAACCCATCCAACCGGGGCAGCATCACATCCAGAATCACCAGATCATACTGCCCAGAGAGGGCATAGTCCAGTCCATCCGCTCCATCGTCTACGAGATCCGTCTGGTAATGCTGTTCCCACATGACCTGACCAAGAGTCTCCGCCAGACGCCTCTCATCCTCCACAATCAAAATACGCACCGTGTTCCCACTCCTTCTGTTTTTTTGCCATTGTACTCCATGAAGCTGAACCTAGTCTGAAAAAAGAATACTATTTTATAGGTAAAAAAGAATCACCAAACTGTAAATCTTCCCCGGACAGCAAAACATCCCCCGCAGTCCAATGGACTGCGGGGGATGTCAGCTTGTCAAAGAACGCCAGTTCTCAAAACACGAGGACTGGCGTTTTATCATTAAACGGAGCAAAAATCATGATATAGGAAGCAAAATTAGAAGCA